>CAYYFS010000233.1:0-1570 GCA_964471055.1 uncultured Dehalococcoidales bacterium | reverse complement strand
CTCCGTCCTGCCGTAGACCCCACCGATCACGATGCCCGCTGCCGCTTCGTGCACCCATGGTTGCTCTCCTGCGGTCTCGCTCAGCAGGGTGCGGCGGTCCCCACCCCCGATCCTAAGCAGATCGTGCTCGTCGGGCCTGTACCGGTACACGCCCGGTTCAAGATCAGATACATCTCCGACAACCAGGTACGTCTCAAGAGGGAACAACGCACCGGCCGACGGTGCCGTGCGCGCCCCCCAATCCGCCGTCACGCCTTGTGCCGCCCACAGTAGCTGCGACACCTCCCCGGGTGTCAACGGCTCCTCCGCATACTCCCGGACGGACCGCCTGTCGCGGAGAGCCTGCTCCAGTGAGACTGAGCCGTCGAGCCGTGGCAGCGGCAGGAGCAGCGACTCAGCTTCGTCTTCCGTGTAGTTCTCCATGCCGACCGGTGCAGGCAGGGGCGTCGAGGGAGGGCCGGTGCAGCACACCAGAAGCACAGCCGCACCGGGTACAGAGAGCCATCGTGCAGAGAGCGACACCTCCGCTCCCTCCCCCGAGGGACTTGCCGCGCCCGGCGTCCTGGACCGCTACCGCGGGTGTCCGTCAGTGCGCGACCTAGTTGTTCTGGTCGTCCGAGGCCATGTTCTCGCCCCGCAGCAGCATGGCCCTGATGTCGTACGCGCCCGGGTACCGAACGGGAAGCTGGCCGGATTCCACCATCAGGTTCAGCGGATTCTCCATGGTTTTGACCGGCATGATGACCCGCTCGTGGGTCCGTGCCGACTCGTATACGCCGTGGATCATCTCAAGGGCCTTGTATCCGTTCTCGGCCTGCCCGCGGTGCACCTCAATCTTTCCCTCGACCCAGTCGGCCAGTTCGTCGGCCTGTCCGGCTCCGGCCTCCAGCCATTCGAATCGCTCCGCGCCGTGTTTCAGGAACTTCCCATTCGGCTCGTGGGTTTCCCACTGGCCGTTGGTGCCCACTGACATCACGCGCAGGTCATTTGTGTCCAGCTCCATCATTCCTTCGGTGCCATAGATGATGGCCCCCTGGTAGTACTCGGGAGTCAGGTCGCTCAGGATCATCGCGCGCGCGCCGCCCTTGAACCCCCACACGGCCTGGGCGCGGTCCTCGATGCGTGTGTTTCTTTCGTACTGATCGGTCAGCCGCTCCACCTGCCCCATGACCCACTCGCAGTCGTCGTCGCCAAGCAGGTAGCGGTACATGTCGGTCTGATGCGACGCCCAGTTCGGAAGACCGGCGCCCGAGATACTGGTGATGAGACGCACGTCACCGATTGCGCCATCAGCGATCAGGTCCCGCGCCAAAGTGTACGAAGGCAGGAACCGGCGCTGGTGGGCTATCACAAGCTTCACGCCATTCCGCGCGCACGCGATCTGCATCTCTCTGGCGCGGCCCAGACTCTCCGCCATGGGCTTCTCCGACAGGATTGCCTTCGGCTTCCGCGCGGCCGCTGCGATTGTCCACGTCGCGTGTCCCGTGTGCCACACGCCAACCGACACCACGTCGGGGGCCTCCGCGTCCAGCATCTCCCGCGCGTCCGTGTAATGCTTCGGGTGGTAGTT
>CAYYFS010000232.1:0-1580 GCA_964471055.1 uncultured Dehalococcoidales bacterium | reverse complement strand
CCAGTGCGTTGCGGTCAGGGGCAGCGAGGTCTCGGTGATCGGCTCTGCCATGCCGCCGGGAGGGTACTTGTCCATCGTCGCGTCGGTGCTGACGGAGATGACGTGTTTGAGATCGTCCCCGAGTTCCAGTGCGGCTTCGAGCACGTTGAAGGTGCCTTTGAGGTTTGTGTCGAAGTACTGCTCGGGGGTGAAAGGACCGCCGGCCTGGAATGCCGCGCCCAGGTGAAAGATTGCCTCCCGACCGTCGGCAGCTCGCCGCACGTCCTTGAACAGACTCAGATCGCCCGGGACGATCTCCGCTCCCACTCTGGCCATCTTCGCCGCCTGCGGGTCGCGCTCCCAGACGAGCCCGCGAACCTCGTCTCCCCGCTCGAGGAAATGACGCGCCACATTCGCACCCACGCGCCCGGTGATACCCGTGATCAGGATTCTCATTTCCGGCTCCGTTGGCTGGGAGGCCGCCTCGCCACCGACGGCGCGGGCGCGAACCTCGGGCATAAGGCTAGCAAAGGCGGGAGCGGGCGCCTTGAAACGCCGGGGTGCCCGGTGTGGGAAACGGGGCCGCACGGCTACGGAGGACGATTCACAGTCGTTGTTTCCGCCGCTGCTACCATTCGGACATGCCCGAGATTCCGGCCCGCTTCCGGCAGACGCTCCGCAACCCGTCCATGGTGCAGATCATAGCTGTGGCGGCGCTTGTCCTCGTGGTGATCGGCGCGGTCATTGGGCCGCATGTCGTGAGGCAAACCACGGAGAGCCTGCGCGAGTTGAGAGAACGCGAGCCCATCTTCGCTCCACCGATCGAGGTCTCCATCAACCCGTGGCTACAGTTGCAGGCGCGGCGGATGATGAACGCGACACGGCCGCATGAGTGGCGTGCCGTGTCGTTCGCCTACGGGCCGTGCTTCCCGGAGAACACAGCGCAGCTTCCTAACGAGCAGTATCGGGATGCGATCATCGAGGCCTGCGCCCTGCTGGACGGCATACAGACGCGCTACGCGGCCGACTGCGTGACTGTGGACGGGTGTGCGATCCCTGAACAGGCGCGTGTGGAGATAAGAGGCGCGCTCGACGTCCTCGACGAGGTGTTCCTCCAGGCGGGACTCGTTGAACCGTACACGCGGACGGAAGAGGAGAATCGATAGCGGACAACCGACTCGCCTGGCCCGGAAGGCGCGAAGGCGGCAGCGCCCGCGGCGCCGTATCTACTGCTGGGTCAGACCCTCGCACCACCGGTCGTCGAGAACCGTGTCGAGCATCTGCCTGGCCTCGTCGCTCCATCCGAACGGGGCGATCTTGCCGAGACGGTAGATCAGCTCAAGGGTGCTGAGCCTGTCAGCAAGCTCCTGTTCCGGCAGGCCCGCGGCGCAGACTGTGACGACGGGGGTGAGATCTGCGAAGTCGAGCGACTCGGCGTACGCGGATTCCAGCTCCCGCGGAACGAAATTCCAGGGGTACTGCCAGAACCTGAGCAGCATGTCCAACTCGTAGTCCGGCGGCGCCAGCGCTGCCCGGTCGAAATCGAGCAGGCCCGTCAGCTCGCCCTGTCCGTCCACGAGCAGATTGCCCAGCCACAGGTC
>CAYYFS010000231.1:0-1740 GCA_964471055.1 uncultured Dehalococcoidales bacterium | reverse complement strand
CGGCGTGCGTCGTGTGGGCTCCGGGCTGCGGATCGCAGCCGCGGATGAGGTTGTGTAGCTCTCCGGCGGTTCTCCGCCAGTCGATAGCGCCGTCGGCGTCGGTGCAGTGGGACTCGTAGGTTGCCCGGCTCTCGTCCTGCGTCGTCCGGGGGGCTTCGCCTTCGCGGACGAGGTCTATGGCCTCGAGTATGGCGTCGACGCCCATCGGGAACAGCCGGTTGAAGTAGACCGAGCCGACGGTGTCGTCGGGGCCGATCTCGGTCTCCCGCTGGAGAAGCACGGGGCCGGTGTCGAGGCCTGCGTCGGGCCAGAAGACCGTCAGGCCGGTGCGGGTGTCTCCGTTGATGATTGCCCAGTTGATCGAGCTTGGCCCGCGGTGAAGGGGGAGCAGGGAAGGGTGGTACTGGATCGTGCCGAGCCGCGGCGCCTGGATGATGGCCAGCGGGACGATGTCGGTCACGAAGGCCATGACGCACAGGTCGGGTTCCAAACCGGCAAACGCCTGGACTGCTCTGGGAGATCGGAGCCGGGCGTGCTGCTCAACTCGAATGCCCCGCTCGGCAGCTGCCTCTGCGAGGGGATCGCGGCCACGCCCCGGAGTGTCCGGCGGCGCGAACACACCCGCGACCGTATCCTTGCCGCCGTCGTGGATTCGCTCCAAGACTGCCCGGCCGAAGGCTGCCTGCCCGATCAAGACGATTCGCATGGGCCCTATGGTCGCCGATTTCGGGGCGGGCTGCCAGAGGGGTGCGGGGCATGTGCCGTGGCATGGGCCTGTGGCGGTAGAGGGGCTGCGGTGATACAACTTTGGAGGCAAACCGTACGGGTAGACCGCGCCCGCGTGCGCGTTCCGCACCCTGGCGACGGACGAAGGAGAAGGGCAGGAGCATAGATGGCAGTCCCAGCAGCGAACGCAATGGCGCGCATTCTGAAAGCAGAGGGCATTTCGTGGGTGTCAACCTATCCGGTCGCCGGCATGAACAACGCCTTCGGCCAGGAGGGGCTGGACATCTTCATGATGCGGGATGACAGGTATGCCATCGCCCTTGCCGACGCGTTCTCGCGCATGACGAACGGGAACCAGATCGGCGTATGCACGGTCATGGGCGGCATCAACCCGGTGGGCCTTCAGGTCGGCCACGGGGCGCTGGCGCAGGCATACGAGGACGGCTCTCCCGTGCTCTGCATCACGGATGGAATCCCCCTCGGTTCGAGCGGGACGAACCGCTACGACATGGACGCGGCTCTGGAACCCGTGACGAAGTGGATCGGCCACATCGACCGGCCGGAGCGAACCCCGGAGATCATGCGCCGGGCGTTTACGTTGCTGCGGACAGGCCGACTCGGGCCGGTGGTCGTGACTATCCCGCGAGTCCGGCCGGGCGATGCTCCGTTCGACTACGACGAGGACGAGTACCCGTACAGGCCGGTTAAGGGCTGGAAGACGGCGCCCGACCCCGCGGACGTGCAGGCGGCGGTGAAGGCGCTGCTTGGTGCGAAGAAGCCGATCATCAACGCGGGCGAAGGGGTGCTGTACGCAGGTGCTGCCGAGGAGTTGCGCACACTCGCCGAGCTGCTCCAGCTGCCCGTGATCAGCACGCTGAAGTCGAAGAGTGTGTTCCCGGAGAACCACGAGCTGTCAGTAGGCACCCGCGGCGAGCCGGCGACGCATTTCCTGAACGAGTGCGACCTCGTGCTCGCGGTTGGCACCAGCCTCCTGAGGGGCCACTTCCGGAACGG
>CAYYFS010000230.1:0-1890 GCA_964471055.1 uncultured Dehalococcoidales bacterium | reverse complement strand
TTCACATCGATCGTGAGAGGGACATCGTGTATCTCGGCGAGGCCGGCACCCCTGATCGTCCACCGGCGATCAGCGTGCGGGACTTGAAGGGCAATGTGCTCGCGCGCTGGGAAGGCCGGAAGTCGGATGGCACGGGTGTGCTCGGCGGGCCACACGGCATCGGGGTGGACTCCGCAGGCAACATCTACGAAGCGGCGATCGGAGGCGACCCCGGCATCCAGAAGTTCGCCAGGGTCCATTAGCGGCAGACCTTTGCGGAGGGGCCGCGCGAGCGTGCGCGAGCCGGACGTTCGGCTGGAGCTGGATTCTTCGATTTCGGTGGTGACAGTCGGCCAACTCTGGAACCTCCGGGGTGGTTGCGGCCAGGTGCATTGGCCGCAACCCGGCTCACCATCGTTCCGGGATTCAGATCGGGGTTCTTCCCGAAGACTTGGAGACGAGTTGCCTTGAAGATTGTGAAGGTTGATGCCTACCCGATCAGCATGGAGAGCGGCACCCACGGCAACGTGGGCGGCGGCGTACAGCCGGACGTCGAGGAGTTCGGCGACCACTACATCGCCCGCGACGAGTGGACCTCCATCTACGTGCGGAGGCACGAGACCGCGCTTGTGCGCATCGAGGCCGACGACGGCACCGTGGGCTGGGGCGAAGGCCAGGCGCCGGTGGCCGGGCGGGCCGTCAGGGCAATCGTCCAGGACATCTGCGCGCCCGTCCTAATCGGCCGGGACCCGTTCGACGTGGAGTACCTCTGGTACCGGCTCTGCTGCTCCATGCGAGAGCGGGGCCACATCACCGGTTTCTTCATCGACGCGCTGGCGGGCATCGACCTTGCGCTGTACGACCTGATCGGCAAGGCGGTCGGTAAGCCGGCCCATCGCCTGCTCGGCGGCCGATTCCGGGACTCGGTGCCGGTCTACGTCGGGCTCTCCGGCACCGACCCGGACGCCGTAGCGGACGCGGGCAGGGAGCACGTCGGCTACGGCTACCGTGCCCTGAAGCTGCATCTCCGGTCGCCGAATCCGGAGCTGCTGGAGGTCGTGCGGGCGCTCCGCAGCGCGGTCGGAGACGACATCGAGCTGATGGTAGACGTGCACACGACGCGCGACGTATCGCAGGCCATAGAACTGGGGCGCGGCCTCGAAGAGCTGGGCGTCCGCTGGCTGGAGGCACCCACAGCACCGGAGGCCACCCGCAACCACGCAGAGATCGCGCGGGCGCTCGACATGCAGGTGGCCACCGGCGAGTGGCTGCGAACAGTCTGGGAGTGGCGGCAGTGGATCGACTACCGGTCGTTCGACGTTGCCATGCCCGACATCGCCCGGACCGGGCTGAGCGAAGGCAAACGCATCGCCGCCCTCTGCGACGCGTACGGTCTGCCCATAGCGCCGCACGTCGGCGGGGGCGGGATTGTCTCCGTCGCGGCCTCTGTGCAGTACTCCGCGGCCATACCCAATTTCCAGATCCTGGAACACTCACACCACGCGCACGAACCGAAAGCACGGATCGCACGCAGCTACCCCGCTCCGGTCGACGGCGCGTTCGTGCTGGACGACACACCCGGGCTCGGGATAGAGATCGACGAGGAAGCCGTCGAGCGCTTCGCCGTCAAATAGCCGCCGCGGGGCCGTGCGCCGCTGCCGTCACGCAGACGGGCTTGGCCCTCGCGGACCGCACCCGCTGCGCGTGGCAACCCCACGCCCCGGACCCCGCCATCCTGAGCCTGCTCGTCCTGAGCCGGGTCGAAGGGTCGAAGGACATGAAAGCCCGGCCACAGTCCCTGTCATCCCGACCGAAGTCCCGACCGTGCCCTGAGCCCGTCGAAGGGCCTGAGAGGGACGAAGCGGAGGGATCCGGGGCAGAGCGGCGTCGTGCCGGGTGTGTGGGTCCCGT
>CAYYFS010000229.1:0-1958 GCA_964471055.1 uncultured Dehalococcoidales bacterium | reverse complement strand
TCAACCTCGAGGAGCGCGTCGCAGACATGCTCGGGCAGGTGCGCCAGGGCATCGACCTTCTGGACCACACGCCCGTCGGCGCGGCCTAGGTTCGGCCTCTGCTCCCGGTTCGCCGGGAGTGTCGCTGCCCCCGACAAACGAAGCAGAAGCCCCCTCCGCCTGTGATGGAGGGGGCTTCGCCGCGTGTTGCGCGTATCAGGCCGAGGGCCGTATCGCCCTAACGGACACGCTACGCACGGTTGCCATCCACTCTTTGCCGCCCTCGGAAGGCATGGCCGTGTCGGCGACCACGTCTACGTCAACGAAGCCGGCCCGTTCGATCCTCTGCAGGTAGACGTCTTTCAGGTCTGCGCCCGCGACGCACGAAGCCCATTCGGCCAGATCGCGCGCGACGTCGTCCGGCAGGTCCTCGGTGAGGACCATGTCGGAGACCATGAGTTTGCCTCCCGGCCTGAGCACCCGAAATGCCTCCCGGAAGACAGCGTCCTTGTCTGGTGACAGATTGATGACGCAGTTGGAGATGATCACGTCCACCGTGGCGTCGGGCTGCGGAATTTCCTCGATCGGGCCGAGCTTGAAGTCCACGTTGTCCGCGCCCATCGTGCGGGCGTTCCGACGCGCCAGGTCCACCATGGCGGGTGTGAAGTCGACGCCGATCACGTTCCCTTCGGGCCCCACCGCCCTGGCAGCCAAAAAGCAGTCGATGCCGCCTCCGGAGCCCAGGTCGAGCACGGTTTCGCCGGGTTTGAGCTCCGCCACGGCCGTCGGGTTCCCACATCCCGCGGAGGCGGCCGCCGCACCGTCGGTGAGAGCCGTCAGCTCCTCTGCCGAATAGAATTGCCCGGCGTATTCGTGCTGGTCGGGCGAGCAGCATGAGGTCTGCGGGCCACAGCAGGACGCCCCGCGTTCCGCCACGGCCGCGTAGCGTTCCTGCACTGCCTCGCGCACCGCTGCGCTATCCACATTCGAGTTGTCCCGGTCTGCCATGTCCGTTCTCCTTCGCGCTGCTACTCAGCAGCATTCGTAGGCGACGCATTGCACCGCCACCCTCTGCCCGGGTTGTCTCCCGGGGCCCAGGACCGACAGGCTCCGGCTCAACGCCTGGGCCAGCCGGCACGTCAACTGTGCGAGCCCCGCGGGCCACACGCACCGAACGATGTCTACAGCCCTGCCGCGTCCCGCAGCTCGTGAGAGAAGCGCTTCCTTCGCTTTCGCAGCGGAGGCGGCTTTCGGCCATTTGATCCGTTCAAGCACCGCGATCCCTCCAGTGCACCGCGTACGTGCCCGACCCTAGCAACAGCAATCGGCCGAATCGGCTCCGCCCGACATGCCCGGCGCTCTCTCTATGCTCTTCGTCAGGTGGGGCAGCAGGCCTCTCCACGCCCTCGCTGCCGCGGCATACGCCTGCTCGCCTTTCGGCGTGAGGCTGCACATCTTGCGACGCCGGCCGTTCGCGGGCTGCACTTCACACACCAGGTAGCCGCCTGCCTGAAGCTCCTTGAGCGCCGGGTAGATCATGGCGTCCGTGGGGCGGCCGCCCTCGCAGCACCTGGCAACAGAACCCGCTATCTCGTAGCCGTAGGTCGGCCGCTCGTGCAGCTCTGCCAACAGGAAGAACCGAAGGACGCTTCTCCGGCCGAGCTGTTCCCAGTACTCCTCGCTCGTGAGATCGCGCGTCGCGGTTCCCGCGGTTACCTGTGCCATACCTAGCGCTCCTATATATCGCTTCCTTAGGTATACCTCTTCGTGGCCACGCCGTCAACCAACCCGGGTTGCATTCTCCGGACGGTATAATCCGCCCCAGTTGCAGCTCTGTTCACCGCCTCTCCGGAGCACCTCTCTTCCGGACCATCCCGGAGAACGTTCCATGACCTCCACGCTCCGACGCGGCCGCGAGAACGACAGGCCCCTGCTGGTCCTCCTGGACGGCCACGCCATGGTGTTCAGGGCGTGGTTCT
>CAYYFS010000228.1:0-2332 GCA_964471055.1 uncultured Dehalococcoidales bacterium | reverse complement strand
GAGCATCGAAATGGCGGAGGAGCTCCGGGCCCGGTCGCGGACAACGCCCGCATGGATAGCGTGGCTGCTGATAGGCGTGGGAACGCCCGTCGCCGCGGGCGAAGTGGTCTTCCTGAGCCGGAGATATCTGGCCAGCCGCCAGAGGAGTCAGTGACGGACGGGTGCCACCAAGCCGGAACGCAGACTGGCCCCGTACGCCGACGCGCAACGCGGCGCCGTATCACGGCTGCGCTGGGGCTCCCCGGTAGAGGGGGGAGGGGTGTCAGGCGTCCGCGGGCGGCTGTCCCTCTGGTAGTCCGTCCGGCGCGGAGGGAGCGTCTGTGCTCTTCGGCGAAGCGTCCTCGTGCTCGGCGGTGGACGCCCGCCCTACGGCGCGCTGCCTGCGACGGCGCCTGCGCCTGCCCGTGCGCGCGGGCCTGCTCGACGCCAGGCGCCCCATCTCACCTTCGAGGAAGTTGAAGTCCCTCTGCGGGATGATGTGAAGGGTGCCCACCAGAGCCAGGTCCCAGCGTTCCGGCTCCCACTTCTTGACATACTCCAGCCGCGGGCCGATCTGCAAACCGTCGAGGTACAGGTCTTCGTTGAGCACGACATCGGGTCTGGTTTTCACCCGATGAGGGAAATCCTCGCGTTCGCGGTGATGCTTCCAGATCGGGGTGTGGTCCTCGAAATACTCCGAGGTCACCGTCACTGTCGCGGCGAACCGGCGCAGGTCGGAGATGTAATAGACGATGCGGTCGTCCGGGCCCATGCGCACGGCCTTGCGACGCTGCTTCGTGTCGATACCCTGGATCGAGAACTCTCGTTCGCGCGTGATCTCGAAGTTCTCGCGGGTGGTGCCAATCAGCCAGTAGGTTTTGCCCATGAGCGGGGTCGTCCAGCAGAAGCGACTCTCGGTGTCAAAGAGCGCCGTTGCGCTGGCTATGATGATACCCTGCCGCGTCGGTCCGGGCAGGTGCGCGCCTCGTAGCGATAGCGGATAGCCGCCGATCCACAGGAGAGCGGGTGAAGAAGAAAGCGATCATCTTCGATCTCGACGACACGCTGACCGCGGACCACGGGGTCGTCGAGGATGCGATGCTGGCATCGTGCGAGCGGGCGCGCCAGCGCGTCGATCCGGCCGCCCTCGCGGAATCGACCTGGCGGTGCGCGCGGGCGCTCTGGAGCGTCGGGCCGCTGATCGATCACTGCCGGGAAATCGGATTGGCGTCCTGGGAGGGGCTCCAGGGCACCTTCGAGGGCGACGGACCGAAGCTCCCGGAGCTCCGGGAATGGGTGCCCGGCTACAGACGTGAGGTGTGGACCTCAGCACTCGCGGAGCACGGAATCCGGGACGACAGGCTGGTACGAGAGCTCTCGGCCGCTTTCCCCGAGGAACGCCGGGCGCGATACGTGCCGTACGAGGATGTCACGGCGGCGCTGGAGGACCTGCAGCGGGATTACGGCCTTGCGATGCTGACAAACGGCATCCCGGGCACCCAGCGGGAGAAGTTGGGCGTGTCCGGACTGGACAAGTACTTCCCGCTTCCCGTGATCTCCGGAAACTACGGAATCGGCAAACCGGATCCTCGCCTGTACCACATCGTGCTTGATGAGCTGAGCGTACGCCCCGTGGATGCGGTGATGGTGGGCAACAGCCCGAAAACCGACATTCCGGGCGCGCTGGCGACCGGTATTCTGGCGGTACAGATACAGCGCGGATCACCGGAACGGGCCGACGGCGTCACGCCGCACGCGCTCATCAAAAGCCTCGACGAATTGCGAGCGGTCATTGAGTAGCCGCCGGACGGAGCGCCCCCGGCTCCCTGGCCGGCAATAGCACTCCGGGAGGAGGACGCAATCGTGTCACCAGCACCGCCACCCGAATCACTGGAGGCAGAGGAGCGGGTTCTTGAAGCCGCGACCGCCACAGGGGTCCCATACGAGGTGGTTCCGTGCGATCCAGACTACGCGGACACCGCCCTGTTCTGCGAGCGGTACGGCTATCCGCCGGAGAACTCGTGCAACACGATCGTCGTGGCGTCCAAGAAAGAGCCAAAGAGGTACGCGGCCTGCGTTGTCGCGGCCGACCGGCGGCTGGATGTGAATCACACGGTGCGCAGGCTCATGGACGGAGCGCGGCTATCGTTTGCCAGGTCGGATGAAACAGCCGCGGTCACGGGGATGCTCATCGGCGGGGTAACCGTGTTCGCCCTCCCGGCCGAGATCCCCCTGTTTGTTGACGAGGTTCTGATGGGTCTCGAGTATGTCGTCCTCGGCGGCGGAAGCCGGTCGTGCAAGATCGTCGCTCCGCCCGAAATCCTGCGTCGCATCGCGAACGCGGAGGTCGTGC
>CAYYFS010000227.1:0-2334 GCA_964471055.1 uncultured Dehalococcoidales bacterium | reverse complement strand
GCCTCGGCACGGAAGAAGCGTTTGAGACGCTGGCACAGGCAAAGGCGCTTGAGGCCCAGGGCCGGGACATAGTCCATCTGGAGATTGGAGAACCGGACTTCGATACCGCGCCACATATCCGGGAAGCTGCCAAAGCCGCACTGGATGCCGGGTACACGCACTACACGCCTTCACCCGGGCTGGACGAGTTCCGTGCGGCCATCGCACGCCACCAGTCCGAACGGCATGGCTACGAGATAGAGTCGTCCCGGGTCATCGCCGCTCCCGGTACCAAGCCGGTTCTGTTCTTCGCCATCACGGCGCTGGTCGATGAGGGTGATGAAGTCATCCACCCGAACCCGGGCTTCCCCATCTACGAATCGATGATCAACTTCGTCGGCGGCAAACCCGTGCCGGTCCAGTTGAACGAAGAAACCGGGTTCAACGCGGACATAGACGACCTGCGGCGAAAGGTGACCGACAAGACCAAGCTGATCGTGCTCATCTCGCCGAGCAACCCGTGTGGGAGCGTGATCCCCCCGGAGGACCTGGAGGAGATCGCGAAGATCGCGGTTGACGCGGACGTACTGGTGCTTTCGGACGAGGTCTACAAAGACTTCTACTACGGAGGCGAACACTGCTCCATCAGCCGGTTCCCCGGCATGAAGGAGCGCACGATCATCCTGGATGGGTTCTCGAAGAGCTACGCCATGACCGGCTGGCGGTTGGGCTACTGTGTGGTGCCGCAGTTCATGGTGGAGCCGGTGACCCGGCTTGCGATCAACGCCGTTTCGTGCACCGCAGCGTTCAGCCAGATGGCCGGAATCGCTGCGCTGGAGGGCCCTCAGGACTGCGTCCGGGACATGGTGGCGGAGTTCGCTCGACGCCGCGAGATCATCGTCGACGGCCTGAACTCGATCAACGGAATTACGTGCCATGCACCGAAGGGCGCGTTCTATGTCTTCCCGAACATCCGCGGCACCGGGTTGAGCAGCCGGGACTTCGCACACCGCGTGCTGCATGAGGCGGGAGTCTCCGTGCTGCCCGGGACCGCGTTCGGCGAATTCGGAGAAGGCTACCTCCGCCTCTCGTTCGCGAACTCAGTCGAGAACATCTCGAAGGCAGTCGACCGCATCCGGGGATTCGTCGAGGGGCAGTAGCCCGCCTCCGGCGCCCGCAATGGCCATGAGGTCCCGCGTGTTAGCGCGCGCGATGGCCCTGAGCACGTGCGCCGTCGCCTGCCGGACCTGTTTGACGGGCGCCTCAACCCTGACCGAGGGCGTTCCGTCAAGCAGGCCCCAGAACGGCGGCACTTCGGTCCGACGGACAACGCCTCGCGGCGCCATGATGTAGTGGCAGTGCGCAACGCGCAGGTATGCCGGATCGTGGAACTTCGTGCTGAGTATCTCCGCACGGCGCGTGTTTGCCTCATGCCGTGCGACTGCCCTCTGATGCTCGGCCATCGCCAGCCTGTACGCGGGGTCGTCCCGCCAGCCGCCCGGGTCGCGAGATCGAGCTGCGCGTGACGCAGCTTCCAGCACACCCGCGGTCAGATCCGCCGCCTCCGCGAGCGGGGTGCGCCGCTCCTCCAGCCGGGTTTGGTCGCGAGCCGTGTTGCGATCGCGAGCGGCGTCGGGACGGGAGGATTTCACTTCGATCACGTACACTCGGTTGTCCGGCCCCATTGCGACGACGTCGGCGATGCGCCCGCCGGGGCCTTCCAGACGGACCTCCGCGCCTATCGCGCTGCATCCTGCTTCGTGGTACAGCCACTCCCACGCGGCCCATTTCAGGCGGCTGGTCAGGTCCGACTCGTTGCGCCGTTGGCGAGGGTGGTTCCGGTTCATGGACATGGGCGGCTCCAAAGGGAGTGTCGCCGTACGGGCAGCTTCCGTTCGGGGAGCTTGCCGGGAGCCCGGAACGCTGCCCCGTGTGGCGGGCACGGGCCGCCATCGTAGACCGGAGGTGAGTTCAGGTACGGTCCGCGTGGCACACGGTGCGGCCGGAAGGTGCTCCCGGAGCGACGTCGGTTCTTGGGTTTGACAGAACAAACGTGCTACAGTCGGCCACAACGTTCCCGGAAACGTGGGAGCAGCGGCGGATGTGTGGGCGTGGGATCGGACAGTCTCGTGCCCGCGAGCGGAGGACCGTCAGGACAGGCAGAGCGGAAACTGCGCGGTTGGCTATCGCCCCCCGGCGACCGGCGCGCCCGCCTGCCTGTCCGCCGCCGCGACCGCCTTCTCCTGCGGCGGGGTGAGCGCGTAGCCCTTTCCCCGCACCGTCCTGATCAGACCCCGGCCCGCCGGTGCCTTTGCCAGCTTCCGCCTGAGTCGGTGGACAGCGACGTCTACGGCG
>CAYYFS010000226.1:0-2378 GCA_964471055.1 uncultured Dehalococcoidales bacterium | reverse complement strand
TGTCGCATGGCGACTCGTGCCTTGAGCCGAAGTACTTCGACTACGTGATCGCAGCGAACATGGTGCTGCTCTGCCAGGGCCGGGATTCACCGACGTCGCTCGAGGCGTGTGATGCGCTGCTGGCGCAGATGGAGCCTGCCCGGTAGCCGGGAGTTGCCGGACACCCCGCTCAGGTGCCGCAATCGCGAGCTGTGAACTATGCTGGCAGAAAGGGCAGGTCGCCCTGACGCGGACGTATCCGCATGAGGAGATTCCATGCCTGAGACGGTTGTCCGATACGGACTCATCAGCACAGCCCAGATAGGCCTGAACGCCCATGTCCCGGCCGCTCGGGAATCGGCGAATTCCGAGATCGTGGCGGTTTCGAGCCGGACGGAGCAGGGGGCGAGAGAGGCTGCTGCCGCGCACGGCATCCCCCGGTGGTACGGCACGTACGAGGACATGCTGGCCGACCCGGACCTGGACGCGGTGATCAATACGCTCCCGAATTCGATGCACTGTGAATGGACGATCAAGGCCGCAGAAGCCGGGAAGCATATCCTCTGCGAAAAGCCGCTGGCCGCGTCTGTGGCCGAGGCGAGGCTGATGATCGACGCGGCCAACAAGAACGGCGTGCTGCTTGTCGAGGCGTTCACTCCCCGCTGGAACCCGCAGATGCGGGCCGTCCGCAGGATGATCGCCGACGGCACGCTGGGCGAGGTCACGAGCCTGGAGTCGTCGCTGTCGTTCTGCCTGACGGACTGGGTGGACAACGTGCGCGTCAAAGCGGAGCTCGCGGGCGGGAGCCTTATGGACGCGGGCTGCTACCCACTGTACGCGGTTCGTTTCGCGATGGGTGCGGAGCCGGTGAAGGTCGCGGGAATCGCACACTCCAGGAGCGGGTGCGAAGTCGACTCGACTTTCTCGGCGTTGCTGGAGTTCCCGTCTGGCGCCGTGGCCCACATCACGAGCAGCATGGAGCAGGTCCGGCGGAGCACGCTGGACGTGTACGGGACGAAGGGGCAGGCCTCGATCCTCAACACCGCGAACGAGCAGAGCCCGGTGGTCATCACGACTGACGACGGCAGGCGAACCGAGGAAATGAGCGGTCCGCCCAGGTTCAGGGTGCAGCTGGACGACTTCTCCGAGTGTGTGCTCACCGGCAGAACGCCGGAGTTCCCGCCGGAGGACGCCCTGCGCAACACCTGCGCGCTGGTCGCGCTGCTTCGGGCGGCTGACGAGGGCGTGACCGTCGAGGTAGAGCAGGTCTAGCTGTAGCGTCGGGCCGCTGACCCGGAATCACACAGACTCGTTACGCGAACGGGCCCTCTCACCGGAAGGGAGAGGGCCCGTTCGCGCGGAGTCTCTAGTACGTGAAGGGCGTCAGGTGTTCTCTGGTGATCTCGACACCAAAGCCCGGGGCACTGGACGGCACCATCTTGCCTTCTTTGGGCGTTGACATGCCGGGCACCCTTGCCGCTTCCTCCGGGTCCACGCCGGGCGGTGTCGCGACGAAGCACTCGGTCCACGGCATGGCGGGCATGGCGAAGCTCGCGTGCTGACCGTACGGGGTGTTGCCTCCTCCGTGGAGGATCACCGACATCCCGGCTGCTTCTGCGATTGCACAGATCTTGACGACCGGCGTCAGGCCACCCACCCAGTTGATGTCCGGCTGGAGAATGTCGACCAGGTGGTGGCTGGCGGCGTACTGGAACGGAAACGTCGTGTACCAGTGCTCACCGGTCGAGAATGTTTGCCAGGGAACACGCTTTCGCAACTCTGCGTGGGCGTCGAAATCCTCCGAGCGGAGGCACTCCTCCATCCACTTGAGGCGGTAGGGACGCGCCAGTTCGGCCAGCTGCACGGCGTATTCGACATCGAAAGCCATCCAACAGTCGAGCATGATGTCGACGTCCTCGCCGACGAGCTCCCGGGTCCGGGCGAACAGGTCGATGTTCTTCTTGAGGCCTTCGCGCCCGTCCGCGGGGCCGTAGGGGCACGGGAGCTTGGTGGCCTTGAAGCCGAGTTCCATGTACCAGTCGGTGTCGCCGCCCGTTGAATAGCAGAAGAGCTCGTCACGGGCCGGGCCGCCGAGCAGCTCGTAGACCGGCTTGTTGAAGATCTTGCCTTTGAGGTCCCACAGAGCCAGATCAATCGCGCTGACGGCGTACGAGGCCAGACCGGTGGCTCCGAACGGCGCGCACATGCGGACGGCCATGTCGTAGACCTTTTCGGTGGCCAGGCAGCTCTCGCCCTCGAGCCGAGGTCCGAGGTAGTCATCTATCAGGGCGGCCACCGGCCTGCCGTGATTGGCAACGGCGAAACCCCAGGTACCGTCCTCCGCTTCGATCAGGCAGCCGAAGCTCCCCCACGTGGGCGACCACGAGGGACGGTACTCC
>CAYYFS010000225.1:0-2458 GCA_964471055.1 uncultured Dehalococcoidales bacterium | reverse complement strand
GGGCCTCCGCGTCCAGCATCTCCCGCGCGTCCGTGTAATGCTTCGGGTGGTAGTTCTCTCTCGCGGCGGCTGAATCCTCAAAGTCCGGCATCGCCCGCGCACCCATAGGGTCCACAGGACGAGGACCCTTTTCTCCGGAGAACGAACTGTCGAAGTCAGCCATCGCTTCCCGGCTGAGATCAGCCAGGGCGACGATCTCGTATCGCCCACTCCGCAGGTACCCGTGGATGTGGCCGCGGGACATGCTCCCGCACCCGATCACCGCTGCTCTGAGTTTGTCAGTCACTGTGCTTCCCCCGCGCAAAACTGTGAAGGAACATCGACAACAGCCGCGGGGATTCTACTCCCGTACGCCACCCGTTGCCCTCAGCAACGTCTCCTGGACCAGGAGCTCGTGTTCCGGTGACCGGTCGGGCTCTTTCTCACCCCGAACGTCCCGAACGAACGCTGCGAGGCTATCCACGTAGCGCGGCCGGTTCTCCAGGCGGATGATCGACGGGCCCACCGGGTACCCCGCCTGCGGCTCCGACAGTGATAGCCGGAGTGTTCCCGCCGGTTCGAAGGGTTCCATGATGGCCGCGCCTTTCGTGCCATACACCTCGTACCGGCGTGCCAACATCGCGTCCGGCGCCATCGCAGCGATGTCCACAAACGCCAGCGCGTTCTCATATTCGAATATCCCCAGCGTGTTGTCGTAGAACCCCGCCGTCTCCGACGCCACTCCCTGTTTGTACAGCGTCGCGCGCTCCGGCCTGCCCAGTATCCACACGATCTGGTCGAGCATGTGCCCGGCCAGGTCATAGAAGATGCCGCCCGTATGGGGAGCGATGAGCGCGCGAGAACTCTCGGGGATGTTCGTCGACATGTGTGCGCGGATGGAAAACACGTCGCCCAGGAAGCCGGACCGCGCCCACTCCGCTATCCGCGAGAAACCGTCGTGGTATCGGAACATGTACCCGAGCTGCACCAGCAACCCTTTCTCGCCCGCGACCTCCATCACGTGCTGAAAACGAGGAAAGTCGTCGCCCGCAGGCTTGTCGTAGAAGACGTGCTTCCCCGCAGCGACGATCTGTTCAGTGTGCTCCAGGCTGTCTCTGTTGAACCCCTCGGAGGACACCGCCACAATCGATGGATCGTCCAGGAGCTCGGAGGCGTGGCCGTACCAGCGGACCTGCGACCACGGGCCTGTTCCGCTCTCTTCCAGTTCGCGCCTGCGCTCCGGATCAGGCTCGTAGACACCCACGACCTCGACATCCGGGTTCTCCAGCATCACCTGCAACACGCCTGCGGCGTGGCCATGCCGGGTTCCGTACTGACCCATTCGCAAACGGCGTTCCGTGGGCACTGTCACCCTCCACGCGTTGTGCGGCTCCTGAGTGTTGCCGGGGGCATCATACGGGGTCGCGCAACCACCCGCACCGCGCGTTCCCGGACCGTGTATCCTCTGCCCCGCAAAGGCCGGGCCGAACTCCGACAGTTCAAGGAAGGGGTAGCTCCGCGATGAAGATCACCGATGTCAGGGCCTACGTGGTCGACCCCGGATTGCCGGGGATCATAGACGACCCATGGCAGTACACGTTCCTGACCATCCACACCGATGAAGGGATCACGGGCTGGGGCGAATCCTCCAGTGTGCCCCGGCGCGGTTCATTCCTGACCGCGCACGGCGTAGAGGCCGTGCGCGAGGCGTTGATCGGCGAAGACCCGGCCGACATAGAGCGTCTCTGGCACAAGCTGTTCCGCCGCTACACCTACCTCGGCTCTCGAGGCTTCCCGACCACGGTCATCAGCGGCATCGACATCGCACTGTGGGACATCAAGGGGAAGGCGCTCGGCAGACCCATCTATGACCTGCTGGGCGGCCGGCTCCGGGACGACATCCGCACCTACGCCAACGGGTGGTTCTTCGGCTGCTCAACACCGGAGGAATACGCGGAGGCGGCGCGGAAGACGATTGCCACGGGGCATGACGCTCTGAAACTCGACCCGTTCCTGGAGATGATGCCCCTACACACCGGGTACGTGGATGGCCAGATCTCGGCAGAAGGCGAGCAGCTTGGATACGACATCGTTGCGGCCATCCGCGAAGCCGTCGGTCCGCACGTCGAGATACTGATCGATGCGCACGGTCACTACAACGTGGCAACGGCTATCCGCCTGGCGAACAACCTGTACGAGCAGTCAAGAATCGGATGGTTCGAAGAACCCGTGCCGCCCGAAAGCTACCAGGCTCTCAGACAGGTGCGCGAGAACACCAACGCCCCTACCTGCGTGGGCGAACGGCTGTTCACACGATACGAATTCGTGCCCGTCTTCGAGCAGCGATTGGCCGACTACGTCATGCCCGACGTGGTCTGGACCGGCGGCATCAGCGAGCTGCGGAAGATCGCGACCATGGCCGAAGCGTACTACGTGCCGATCAGCCCGCACGATGCGCAGGGGCCGGGCCAGATCCTGG
>CAYYFS010000224.1:0-2496 GCA_964471055.1 uncultured Dehalococcoidales bacterium | reverse complement strand
TTGCGATCTGGTCTTCCGCGTATGCCACACGTCGGGCAGTCTCCGCCCTCTTTCGGTCTACTGACGGCTGGTACTCCTCCCGCAGGCGGGCCAAGACCGGCTCGATGCCATCCGGCCTCCCAACATGGAGGCCCCATCGACGGATATCATCTCTGACCTTTCTCCATGTGCCGCTGGCACCAATAGTTTTGGCCATTCTCATCCCGCGATCTGGCTTGCGGCTACGTAGTGTTCTAGTGGAACGGCCTCAGAGTCATGCCTCCCGGAGGCCGATTCTGATCGGGCCCGCCGCCTCTACGCCTCCGGCACCAGGGGCAGCACTACACCCGAGGGTCGCTCGCGGTCGAGGTAGACAGCGTTCTCCGCCTTGACCGTGTGCGTGTGCCTGCCCATCGGCTCGCCGGTGTTCGGATTGACGTCGAACCGTGGGAAGTTGCTGCTCGAAACGTCCAGGCGGATGCGGTGCCCGGCCTGGAACAGGTTGCTGATGGGTGGCAGCTTGATTGTGACCGGGTACACCTCGCCGGGCGACATCATCTCCGGCTCGGCCCACGAGTTTCGGTACCTGCACCGCAGGATCGTATCCGCCAGGTTCATATGGAACCCTTCCGGGTAGTCCACGCTTGGCGGGTAGATATCGAGGAGCTTCATGGTGAAGTCGGTGTCGACGGCTGAGGAAGAAACCCACAGCTTCACCTCGACCGCGCCTGTGATCTCCACGTCCGCTTCGAGCGGCTCGGTCTGGAAGGCCAGCACGTCCGGCCGGTCGGCCAGGAGAGGGTAGGGCGGACGGCAGCCGACCAGCTCCGGCCGCTCCCGCTGGTGCATCGGCCCCGGCGGCACGATCTGCCGCTCGCTGCCGTGCACAGCCGCGCGCTGCTCCAGGAACGGCGGCACCGGGTCGAGCGCGGGGCCGCCGTCCTCCGGCCGCGGTATCTCGATGAACCCGGTGACGTTGCCGCCGACGGTCGGGACCGGGTGCTCCGGGTCGAACGTGAGCGCCAAAGGCGCTTCTTCTACACGCGGTGCGTCCGCGGTCAGCCGGCCGTTGGTGCGCAGGTATCGCGTCTCGTACTGCGTACGTGCGAGCGGCCACTCCTGCTCGTCGCGCCAGTGGCCGCCGTGGTTCAGTCGGCCGTCCGCGTTGCGCCTGCCGTCTCCCCCACCCATCACGAAGATCCGCACAGACGCGTCGTTCTCCACCCCTGTGTCCGCGTCCTTCAGCCACCGGTCGAACCATCGCAGGCGCTCCGGATTGTAGACGGCATTCCCCCACACGGACTCCCGTCCGAAGTCCACCTCCCCGGCCCACGAGTCGTTTGCGCGCATGCCGCCGTGGTTCCACGGACCCATGACGAGCCGCGTCGGGTTTTCGTTCTGCTTCGCCATCTGCACGAAGTAGTCTGTCGTCGCCACGGCGAATGGGTCGCACCACCCACCTGCGAGAACCAGCGGCACGTCCGCGTGGCGGTCGAAGTACGGCTCCTGGTTGCAGCACTCCTGCGCCCAGAACTCGTCGTATTCGCCGCGGTAGTAGTAGTCGAAGAGCGTCTTCTCCAGGCTGGGGGCCACCCGCAGCGCCGTTTCACCCGGCTTGAACGGCGCCCGCTGCACCCACCCGCGCATGTCCCGGATGGCGTCGGCGACCACCCGCACACCCTCCGGGTTGTCCTTGAGCTCGTGGCAGTCCCAGGCGTGCATATGGATCGCGCCGAACATGTGGAAGCACATGGCACCGCCCTCGCGGGCTTCGTGCGCGTAGATGTTGGTCGGTCCGACCTCGATCCACTGCGCGGAGAGGTGCGGCGGGCGGCGGAGTGCGAGGAGCGTCTGCGTGATGGCCCGATGCGAGCTGCCGAGCGTCCCGACGCGGCCGTTCGACCAGGGCTGAGCGGCGATCCACTCCACCGTGTCGTAGCCGTCGTCGGCATCCCAGGGGTTGCAGGTGTGGAAGTAGCGCCCGTCGCCCTCCGACCGGAACCGGCTGCGGAGGTCCTGCAGCACGAACACATAGCCCCGCTCGACGTAGTAGGGCCAGATGCCGTCCCACTCCGGGTTCCGCTTGTCGTACGAGGTGCGCACCAGCAGCACCGGGAACCGCCCCTCGGCGGGTCCGCCGTCTGGTTCCGCGGGTCGATACACGTCCGCGGACAACCGCACCCCGTCCCGCATCGGGACCCACACGTCCTTCTCGACGAAGATCCCGGATTCCGACCATGGCGGCGTCATCTGTTCGTCCTTGCCCGCCGGGTTACCTTTGCCCATCCGTCCCTACCCCCGCGGAATCACCGGCAGCGTGACCCTCGACATGTGGCCTGCGTCGTGCAGCACGGTCTGGTCGGCTGTTCGCATCTCCGCGTCCATGCCCCCCGGCCTGCCGGTGTTCTGGTTCCGGTCGAACCGGGGGAAGTTGCTGCTTGATATCTCCACCCGTATGCGGTGACCCTTCCTGAACAGATTGCTCGTGTCCCACATGTCGATCCGGTACTCGTACGC
>CAYYFS010000223.1:0-2576 GCA_964471055.1 uncultured Dehalococcoidales bacterium | reverse complement strand
AGCGCCAGCCTGCCGCGCTGAGAAGCGCCGGTGGCGTCCCGGAACAGCCAGTCGCCTTCGACGGCCTCCAGGATCGAGATGTCGGCCAACCGGCCGGGCTTCAGCGCGCCGATCTCGTCCTGCATGCCGAGAGCTTCAGCCGGGCGTGCGGTTGTCATGCGCACAACCTCTTCGAGCGTGATGCCAAGGCTCAGGAATTTGCCCATGCACTCGACCATGCTGTGCACGAGGTCGGCGCGGCTCCAGACGAGGTCTGTGCTGATGATGTCCGGTACGAACCCGCTGTCGAGAACCGCCTTCGCAGCCTCGAAGCTGAAGTTGGAGCGGCCGACCGCGGCGTCGAACAGCACTCCTCTGTCCCGAGCCGCAGCCGCCTCGGGTATCAGCCTGCCCTCGCGGAGCAACGCACCCACCCTGGGACTGCATGCGTGAGCGATTATGTCCCTCTCGCCGAGTACCTCGTCGAGGAGCCCCGGTGTCAGCTCAGCCGCGATGGGGTGATCGCCGAAGATGTCGCCCACGTGGACCATCAACGGCACTCGTGCCTCCCGCGCGGCCTTCCCGGCGGCCCGCGGCAGGTCCAGGCCGTAGTCCTGAAGCAGCGGGCTGATCATGCGCGCCTTGACTCCGCGGAGCATATCCGGCCTGGCGCGCAGGGCCGCCACAGTAGCTTCCACGTCCATGTCCATCCTGCCCCGTACCTCGGGGGCATGCATGATGCCGGGCTTCCCGATGCTCAGGAAGCCGATGACGCGGCTCCTCGCCCGCGACGCCACATGGTCGACGAACCCCGCCGCATTCGCCGCGCCGACGGAACCGGCATCGACCACGGTGGTGACGCCGGACAGGACCCCCGCGATGTCGGGTGTGACGGCATCGGGACCGGCCGGCAACTCGCCCAGCCCGGCTGCGACGTGCGTGTGGAGGTCGATGAGGCCCGGCACAACCAGGTAGTCACTCGCATCGAGGATGCGAGTGGCCGCAGCTGTGCCCAGGTTCTCTTCCATACGGACGATCCGTTCGCCGATCACGGCGATATCCAGGGACTCGTCGATGCCCTGCCCGGGGTCCAGCACCCGCCCCCCGGTGATCAGCAGGTCGTAGCGTTCGGCTTCTGTGCTCAAGCTGACACTCTCCTTGCGGGCACATCGTACAGAGTGGCACAGCCACGTTTCCTTGACCGCCAAGGGCGGGTTTTCGCGGCTCGCACGCCCCCTTCGTCAGGCACTTCGACAGGTCGGCCCTTCGACAGGCTCAGGACAACGCTCAGTACGCGGCTCGGGCGTGCCAGGGCCGACAGCGGGAACCGATGATGTCCTCTGCCTCCAGGCCTTTGGCGCATCGGTGACCAGGGCTTCAGCCGGCAGCGCGTCCGAGATGGTCGGTGGTACTGTGTTGCCGGCAGCAGGTCAGGTGCCGGAGCACATCCGTCGAACCCCGGCCGGCGAGCGACGGTGTCTGATACGGGTCACGATTCTGGAGGGAGTTGGTCATGTACGTGGGTACGAAGTTCAACGCGCGCTCTGATGACGACTACAGGGTTCTTGCTCAGCTCGGCGTTGAGCACATCCACGGATACCTTCCGGGGCCTTCCACCGGATGGACAACCGAACGCCTGACCGCATACAGAGAGCACGTCGAGTCCTTCGGCCTTCATCTGGACATGCTCCACCTGCCTTTCTCCGCGCTCGATATCTCCAGGGCGGACAATCCGAACGTGATGCTGGGCAAGAGCCCCGAACGGGACCGGGAGATCGACTTCGTCTGCCAGGCAATCCGACAGGCGGCGGAGTCGGGCATACCCGCCCTGAAGTACAACCTGACGCTCCTGGGGGTGATCAGCACCGAGCGGGTGGAAGGCAGGGGAGGTTCCAGCAACCGGGCGTTCTCCTATGAGAAGGCGAAAGAAGAGCCGCCTCTGACCATTGCCGGGCCGGTGAACGCCGACCAGATGTGGGAGCGCATCAGCTACTTCGTCGAGCGGATCATCCCCGTGGCCGACGAGCACGGGATCCGAATGGCGTGCCATCCGCACGACCCGGGAATGCCGGCTCCGTTCAGGGGAGTGGAGAGGGTCCTGGGGAGCGTCGACGGATTGAAGCGATTCGTGGAGCTCTCCCCGAGCGAACACCACGGTCTGCTGTTCTGCCAGGGATGCGTTGAGGAGATGCTGGAGAACCCCGGCGAGGAGATCTACGACATCATCCGGTGGTTCGCCAGCCGGAACAGGATATTCGCCGTCGATTTCCGGAACATCCGCGGGAAGTACACGGATTTCATGGAGACGTTCCCGGATGAGGGAGATATCGACATGCTCCGGGCGGCGCGTGCGTACAAGGAGTCCGGCTACAAGGGCATGCTGATGCCGGATCATGTGCCGTGGATCTCAGGCGAGAATCCCGAGATGGTGGCCCGTGCCTTCAGCTTCGGATATATCCAGGCGCTGGTCCAGGCGTGTAGCTGAGCCGCCAGCGGCGGAGTGGCACAGCCACGTCTTCTTGAGCGGCAGAGCCGCGTTCTGTTGACCGGGGCGAGGTGCGGCACCGCAGCGTCTTCTTGAGCGGCAGAGCCGCGGG
>CAYYFS010000222.1:0-2626 GCA_964471055.1 uncultured Dehalococcoidales bacterium | reverse complement strand
GCGGACTCGGTGGTCGTCGAGCGGGTCCGCGCATCGGGCGCGGTGATTGTCGGCAAGACGAACACGCCGGAGTTCGGCAACCGGGAAGAGACATTCGCGAAGGTCCACCCGGCGTGCAACAACCCCTGGGACGTTGCCCGCATGCCGGGCGGCTCCAGCGGAGGCACGGGGGCGAGCGTCGCCTCGGGTATGTGCTCCATCGGCACGGGCACGGACGGCGGCGGCTCGGTGCGTATTCCGGCCGCGATGTGTGGCATCTTCGGCCACAAGCCCACCCAGGCCCGCGTGCCGCGGGCAGGCGGCGTTGCCCGGCCTGCGGCGAGCCAGATGGCGACCACAGGTCCGATGTCGTGGGACGTCAGGGACTCGGCCATCATGACGGGTGTCATGGCCGGGTACGACCGCCGCGACCCGGCTTCTCTCCGCACGGCGGTGCCGGATTACCTCACCACGCTTGAGGACGGGGTAGAGGGGCTGCGAATCGGGATCACGATGGACCTGGGCTATGGCGCTGTGCAGCCCGACATCGAATACGCCATCACTTCGGCGGGGAAGTCGTTCGAATCGCTGGGAGCGAAAATAGAAGAGGCGCCGCTGAAGCTGGACCCTCCGCCGCGGGAGTACTGGTGGGCGCTGTGGACAGGGAACCAGGTGGCCATGTACGGCCATCTGTTGGACGAGCACGAAGATGACCTGATGCCGTACACCGTCGAGATGATCCGGCACGGCCTGACGCTGTCGGCCGCCGACTATAGCAAGGCGCTGCGCCAGGCCGAGATGCTGCGTGTCGAACTGGCCGAGTACTTCGAGGAGTTCGATCTGTTACTACTGCCGACGACGGCTGCGACGGCGTGGCCGCACCTAAACCCGCCGAAGAGCATCGGTGGACAGGGCGCGGAGGGGGCCTACGGGGAGATCAGGTACGACACTATCCCGTTCACGATGGTGTTCAACATCAGCTGGAACCCCGCCGCTTCTGTGCCGTGCGGCTTCGACGCAGACGGGATGCCCATCGGCCTGCAGGTGGTCGGAGACATCGACGACGACGCGACGGTGTTTCGCGCTTCGCGGGCGTTCGAGCGGGCCAGGCCGTGGACGGGCGTTCGTCCGGGCGTGTCCTGACCGCAGCAGCACGCTGCCTCTACCAGATCTCGTAGAGGCCGCCGAAGATCGCGCCAAAGGCAATGGCGCCCAGCAGCAACGCGAGGGCCATGGCCACCCCGTAGTTGCGGCCGTACGGACCGAACGTGCGCAGGTCGCCGCGCCGCGTGAGCGGATGCACGCAATCGACGAGTCCAAGCATCCAGCCGGCGACGGCCCAGAGCACCGTCGCGAACAGGATTCCCCAGCAGGCGAGGCCGGCCCGCATGCTCAAGGCCTGGAAGAGGCGGGCGAACACGAGGCTCAGGACGATGCCGGCGCTGAGATGCGCAGCGAGCCCGACCGCGTACGCCGGCGCCCGTCGCGTGGACCAGGGCCCAACGAGCGCTGAACCGAGCACGTAGAGCCAGTTGAGCGGCAATAGCCCGGGCATGGCCGCCACGGCCGCATACAGCGCGCCCAGTGTGAGCAGCGAAGCAATGACGCTTGAGGCGGCCGCGCTTGAGGCGTCGTAGTCCATTCGGGCTTTCCATGGCCGGGAGTCGAAGGGTCGCGATGACCTTCGCGCTCCTTCGGGCGGAGTGTGAGGTGCGGCGCAATGATACAAGAGCCACCTGATCGACGAGCGGCGTTGACCGGGCCGCGCGCCGTATCTATGATGGCGGCCACACTGGGAAGGGCGGTCCAGACATGACGCGAGATGTTTCTTCGCCGCAGACGGGAGCGGAAACGCGATCAGCGATCCGGTCAGGCCGGTTCAGGGCGCCAACGTCCGGGATCGCACCCGGCTACGTGCAGGCGAATCTCGCCATTCTCCCGCGCGATCTTGCGTTCGATTTCCTCCTGTTTTGTCAGCGGAATCCGAAGCCGTGCCCTGTACTCGAGGTACTGGAGCCGGGCCGGGTCGAGGCGGCGATCACGGCGCCGGGCTCGGACGTGCGGACCGACGCCCCGAAATACCGGGTCTACCGCGACGGCGAGCTGGACGGCGAACTGGACGACCTGCTGGAGGTTTGGCAGGACGATTTCGTGACGTTCCTGCTGGGGTGCAGCTTCTCGTTCGAGAACGCGCTGATAGCGAACAGCATCCGCCTGCCGCACTTCGAGCAGGGGAAGAACGTGTCGATGTTCATCACGAGCACGGAGACCGTGGCGGCCGGTCCGTTCTCGGGACCGATGGTGGTGTCGATGCGGTGGATCCCCAGAGACAAAGTCGTGCGGGCGGTGCAGGCGACATCCCGGTTCCCGGCGGTGCACGGTGCTCCGGTGCAGGTGGGCGACCCGGGGGCGATAGGGGTGAAGGATCCGACGAAGGCGGATCTCGGCGAATCATGGGAGCCGCTTTCGCCGGATGATGTGCCGGTTTTCTGGGCGTGCGGGGTGACGCCGCAGGCGGTGGCGATGGCCTCGAAACCGCCGCTCATGATCACGCACGCGCCCGGATACATGTTCGTGACCGACATGAAGGACGAGGACGTGGCGGCGTTCTAGACCCGAGGACCGAGATCCACACTGGAGGGAACGT
>CAYYFS010000221.1:0-2645 GCA_964471055.1 uncultured Dehalococcoidales bacterium | reverse complement strand
TCGCCTCCGGCACCGGTAATGGCGCGGGACACGCTCGCGGCGATGCGCGCTCCGTAGTCCAGCGTCGTCTCACCCGGTTTTCCCCGGACCATCCCAACGTCCAGCGCCAGCACCACGGCGTTGTCGGTCCGGGCGTCGAACTCCTTCACAGCCGGCCGGCCGGTGCGCGCCGAGTTCCGCCAGTGCATCTGGCGCATCGGATCGCCGAACACATACCGCCGGGAGCCCGCTATCTCGCCGCCGGCTCGCGAGCGGTTGTGGCCGTCGGCCACACCCTGTGTCAGGTCGAGGAGACCGACCCGGCCCATGGGCACCCAGCGCGGGTACACGAGCAGGTTGGAAGGCGCCTCGAACCGCTTCCTGCGACGGAACATGCCGAACGGGCCTGAGCACTCGAGAGTCAGGGAACCAAGGAAGTGGCGTCCCCGCCGCCGGACCTCGACGCGCCGGGTCGCGGTGATGCGCGCCCGCCGCGGGAGCATCGCGAAGAAGAACCGGTGCCGCTGGCCGTCTCCCGCCTCCAGTGTGGAGTCGTAGGAACCGGACAGCAGATACCGCGGCCACGCCCCCGGGTTCTCCAGGCTGACGTCCACATCTACTGTGTCGCCCTCGACGGGCGTCACGCTCCTCCTGCCGCCACGCCGAACGCCGATGCGCCGGGTTGCTCTCACGCCGGAGACAGCAGCCCACGGGAAGATGAGCGACAGGGCCAGGAGCCCCCAGAGGACGGCGTCCGCCAGGTGAAGCCATCCGACGCGGGTCGCGCTCGCCACGAAGAAGACCGCTATGGCCGTCAGCAGCAGCCCGACGCCGCGTCTGGTGATCATGGGCATCGGGACACTCGGATGCCGCACGGGTCCGGCTGGCCGGCCGGATGATGCCGTTCGCTGCTCACCTACGCGGGCACCTTCACGCGTTCCAGGGCGTCCTGCACGATTTGGTCCGGCGGCACATCGCCATCCGGGCCGACGCTGATCCTGTGCGCCATGACGTTCTGCGCCAGCGCCCTGACGTCCTCAGGCACGACGAAGCTGCGCCCTTCGAACGCGGCCCTGCACTGTGCGGCCCGCTGCAGCGCGGCGGCGCCGCGGGGGCTCACCCCGTACTCGACGCCCGGCGCGTTTCTGGTGGCGTTCACCACGTTCACGATGTACTGGCGTACGGGTAGCGCCACGTCGACGCGCCTGACCTGCGACTGCATCTCGACGACTCGTTCCGCCGAAAGCACCGGCACCGCGGACGGCATGCCGTGCTGCGACCGCACCAGGATCTCGGCCTCCTGCTCGGGAGTCGGCAGACCGATGCCCATCGACACCAGGAACCGGTCCTTCTGCGAATCGGGCAGCGGGAAGGTGCCGTGGCTCTCCGACAGGTTCTGGGTGGCGATCACCATGAACGGCCGGGGCAACAGCTTCACCGCACCGTCCACGCTCACCTGGCACTCCGCCATGGCTTCCAGGAGGGCCGACTGCGTTCGCGGTCCCGTTCGATTGATCTCGTCTGCGAGTACCACGTTGGAGAAGATGGGTCCGGGCACGAACTCGAAACGCGCCGCCTGCATATCGAACACCGAAGTTCCGGTTATGTCCGTGGGCAGGAGGTCAGGCGTGAACTGGACGCGCTTGAAGTCGCAGTCGACCGATTGGGCGATCGTCTTCGCGATCAGGGTCTTCCCGACGCCGGGGAGGTCTTCGAGCAGGACGTGCCCTTCGGAGAACAGGCCCACCAGGGCGAGCCGTACGGTGGCGTCCGAGGCCACGACGACACGGGAGACGTTGGCTGCTAGCTTCTCGATGTCCCTGGCGAACCGGTCAATCTCTGCGGGTCCGGGTGAAGGTGCGGCCTCCGCGGCCGCCTGCGCGGGCACGACTGCTTCGATCAAAGACGTTGCCTTTCATTGCGGGCCGCGCTTTTCAGAGCGGGGCAGAATATCGAGGTTCTGTCCGGGTGTGCCAGAAAGAGGGCGCCCCGCGGCGACGGAACGAAAGAGGCACTGCGACGCACGCCGAACCGACTCCCAGCAACTCGGCCGCGCCCGCCTCCGGTCGCAGCAACGCCACCGCGGGACTGCCACTTCTACCGTCCGCGAGCGCGCGACAGCAGTCGTCGGCGCTAACCCCAGTTGCCGCAGTGTGCAGCCCCGCAGTTGGCATGCGTGGTGCGCCGTACCGCGGGTCCGCCGGGAGCCCGCGGGATTCTACGCCTGCGTCCACGCGGGCCGGCCCGAAGCCCTTCGCCCGCACACAGCGCGTGAATTGAGAGGAGGCGAGCCTCCGCGAGGCGGGCGGATGCCGGAGCACCCGCCCGCTGTTCTGCCTCTTTTAGCCTTTCTGGCGCCAGGGCATCACCGCCTGCGTATGAAGGGCGAGCAGACAACTCCTGAGCAGTGGATGGCCTTCAGGTTGGAGTAGTACTCATCATCAAAGTAGCTGATGACCGGCAGTCCGTCCGTCCCGATGGCTATCGACGTGTCCGCGCCCGCGACGCCTGCGCTGTCCACCGTAGTCACCAAGGCGCCCGAGCACGCGGCATCGTTGCAGTGGGCCGTCTTCAGGTCGCTGCCGCCGGAGTCGTAGTAGCTGACGAACGGCAGCCCGTCCGACCCGATCGCTATCGAACTGTACCTGCCGACGTCGCCAGCGATG
>CAYYFS010000220.1:0-2647 GCA_964471055.1 uncultured Dehalococcoidales bacterium | reverse complement strand
CTACGCCGAGCTCCACTGCCACACCAACTATTCCTTCAAGGACGGCGCGTCCTCACCCGCCGAGCTTGTCCTGCGCGCCCGTGATCTCGGCCTTACCGCGCTCGCCATCACCGATCACGACAACCTCTGTGGTGCCATGGAGTTCGCACACGCGGCCAAAGACGCCGACATCAAACCCATCATCGGCGTCGAACTCACCCTCACCGGCGGCCACCACATCACGCTCCTCGCTGAAGACGCGCGCGGCTACCGCAACATCTGCCGGCTCACAACCCATGCCCACATGGACCCGCCCGAGCGCAACCAGCCCGCGCTCGATCCAGCTCTCCTCGCCGATCATGCCGAAGGCGTCATCTGCCTTTCTGGCTGCCGCAGCAGCGAAATCGCAACGCTGGCCGAACGCGGCGACATCGGCGGCGCCACGGAAGCCGCCCGGCGCTATGTCCGCTGGTTCGGAGAGCAAAACTTCTTCCTCGAACTCCAGAGGAACCTCGTACACGGCGATACCGCACGCAACAGGCACATCGCACGCATCGGCCGTGAGCTGGGCATATCCACCGTCGCCACCAACAACGTCCACTACCACGTCCCGGCCCGCAGCCATCTCAACGACGCCCTCGTCGCCATCCGGCACAACATGTCCCTGGAAGAAACCCACCGCGAACGCCGGCCGAACGACCAGTTCCACCTCAAGCCGCCGGGCGAAATGGGAACCCTGTTCGCCGAGCACCCCGAGGCGGTCGCCAGCACCGTGAGAATCGCCGAAAGGTGCGACTTCGACCTGACCTCCGCCCCCGTCTATCAGTTCCCGGACTACCCCGCGCCCGAAGGACACACGCCCATCTCCTGGCTACGAGCGCTGTGCGAAGAAGCCGCCGTCCGGCGCTACGGCGGTCTCACCCCGTCCATCGTGGAGCGCCTCGAAGAAGAGTTCGCCCTGATAGAGAAGCACGGCCTCGCGGGCTTTATCCTCCAGTACTACGACATCATCAAGATCGCCCGGGAAGTCCAGGAAGATCTCGGCCTCATTGAACGCGGCCTCCCCCTCGAGGAGCAGCCACCCGGCCGCGGTCGCGGCTCATCCGTCGCGCTGCTCATCGGCTACCTCATCGGCCTGTCGCACATCGACCCCCTCCGGTTCGGCCTCAAACTCGACCGTTTCCTCCCGGACGAACTGTCCGGCCCTCCGGACATCGACCTCGACTTCCCCCGCGAGATCCGTGAAGAGCTAATCCTCCGCGTACACCAGCGCTGGGGCTACGAACGCGCGGTGCTTACCGGCATGATCTCCACGTACCGCATCCAGGGGGCCATACGAGACCTCGGCAAAGCCCTCGGCCTCCCCGCGGAGGACGTCGACAAGCTCACCAAGCGCGTCGAAAGCTGTGCCAGCGTCCGCGAACTTGAACACCAGATGCACATCCTTCCCGAGTACCGGGACCGCATAAACGCACCTCTCTGGCGCGACCTCATAGACCTGGCCGTCCAGCTCGGCGGATTCCCCAAGTACCTGGCACAGCATCCCGGCGGCATGATCCTGTCCGCACGCCCCCTGTCGGAAACGGTCCCCCTCCAGCGGAGTGCCATTGAAGGCCGTTACATCTGCCAGTGGGACAAAGACAGCGCGGACGACGCGGGCTTCGTCAAGATCGACTTCCTCGCCCTCGGCGCGCTATCCCAGATGTCGGAAGCCCTCGAACTCATACGGAAGCGCACCGAGGTACGCCTCGACCTCTCGCGCATCGACTTTGAAGACCCGGAGGTCTACGACTCCATACACCAGGCCGACACCATCGGCGTCTTCCAGATCGAATCCGCGGCGCAGATGCAGACCGTCACGCGCCTGAGGCCGAAGAACCTCACCGAGATGGCCTGGGAAGTCGGCGCCGTCCGCCCCGGCGTCGGCGTCAACGACGGCGTCACAGCATTGATACGCCGCCACATGGGCATCGAGAAAGAGTGGGACTACGACCATCCGCTGGAACGTCCTGCGCTCGAACGCACCTACGGCGTCGTCCTGTACCAGGATCAGCTGATAGAACTGGCCATACACGTCGCCGGCATGTCAGCCGCCGACGGAGACCGTATACGCCGCGCCTTCGGCCGACGCAGGGCCGCCGACCTTGTACCCGCCTGGCACGACAGGTTCATCCAGGGAGCGCTCGGTCGCGGCGTCCCGATTGATGCCGCTGAGAAGATCTTCGGCAAGTTCCACGGTGAGTTCCAGTTCCCCGAATCGCACGCCTTCGCCTTCGGGATCACCGCGTACCAGATGAGCTGGCTCAAGCTCTACTACCCGCTCGAATTCTTCACCGGCCTCTTCAACCAGCAGCCCATGGGGTTCTACAACCTGGAAACCCTCAAGGAAGACGCACGCCGCCACGGCGTGCACATCCTGAACCCTGACGTGAACCTCAGCCAGGCCGAAACTACTATCGAAGACGGCGTTCTACGTCTCGGCCTCACCCGGGTGAAGACCGTCCGGGAGGTCACCGCCCGGCAAATCCTGGCAGAGCGCGCCCGGGGCGGCCCCTTCACTTCCCTCTCCGACTTCATGCGCCGCACAGGCATTCGCCATGAACCCCTCGACAACCTCATTGACGCCGGGGCACTCCTGAGCGGTGTGCTGAGCCCGTCGAAGTGCCTG
>CAYYFS010000219.1:0-2662 GCA_964471055.1 uncultured Dehalococcoidales bacterium | reverse complement strand
GTGGGCGTCGGCGGGAACGTGATAGCAGTGGGCGTGGGCACGACGTCGGCGGTCCCACACGATATGGCCACAACGCCCGCCAGCGCAGCACCGACGGCCGCTACCGCGCCGGCGCGGAGACGCGAACGCAGGAGCATCAATCGCAAAGGTGCCTCCGTAGGGCCGGGCATTCGGAACGGACGCCGCTGGACAACGGGAACCGCTGCCGTACACTGTTCTGTCGGTTCCAACCGCGGACATTCTCGACTCTCAGCCTCATATTACCTGTGCTACAGCCTTTCCATTCCTCCGGCTTCGCCCGTTTCGTGGACCGCCGCGGTGCCGGCGAGGCCCGCCTGCTGGCCGCCGCCGCGGTGGCCGTCCTCATCGCCGCCTCCGTCGCCGCGGGGGCGACCCTGTACGTCCGGAGCCTTGAACGTCTGGGCGTCGGTGATGCTGTGGCGGCCATGGGTCGCTACAACAGGAACGTCCGGGTCACCTCTGACTGGTTGCCGTTCGAGAAACCGGTCTTCGAAGATGCCACGGAGGCCGTGGCGCTTGCCGCGGACCAGCACCTGGGCGATCTGGTCGTCTCGCAGGGACGTGCAGCCAAGTCCGACCGATACTACTGGGGACCCGCGGACGAAGGCCTGCGAACGGATGTCACGGCGTCCAAGGCCGCATTCCAGTACTTCAGTGGACTGACCCGGCACGTCAGGTACGTAGACGGTGTGGCGCCGCGAGACGGCGTCCAGTTTGACGCGGAACTGCCCGTCGTCGAAGCGTCGGTGTACCAGTCGCGGGCCGAGTTGCTCGGGATCAGCACCGGAGAGACCATCATCGCCTCATCGATGGTTCGCGGCGAAGGCCTGGTGGCGATCACCGTTTCCGGGATCTTCGTGCCGACCAACCCGGCCGAAGAGTACTGGCTGGGTCTGGCGGACCTCTTCCTGGAGCCCGACACGCCGAAGCCTCAGGACGGCGAAGAGCAGCCTCTCGTGTTGTACGTCGGTGAGGAGGCGATGTTCCGCGGAGTGGGATCGCAGGCCACCGGTATCCCGCTTTCGGCCTGGTGGTTCGTGTACACGGACGCGGATCTGCTGAGGGAGATGCGCGCGGCGGACATAGTCGAGTCAGCGACCCGTTTCGAGGCGGATGTCTCGCTCCACCTTCCCCGGCCTGCGGTCATCACGCAACTGGGGCCCGCGCTGCGAACGTTCCAGGAGCGTCTGCTGTTCACGCGGGTGCCCATGTTCCTGATCGCGGCTCTGGCGCTGGCCGTCGTGGCCTATTACCTGGTGATGGTCGCGGGCATGCTCGCCGAGCGAAGGGCCCCGGACGCCGCGATGCTTCGCAGCCGGGGTGTCAGTCTGCTCCAGGTACTCCACCTGTCCGCGTGGGAATCGGTCTGGGTGGTGTGCGTGCCCATGGCGGCGGCTCCGTTCCTCGCCGCGGGCGTCGTGTCCCTGCTGGGCAGACTCCCGGCGTATTCGGAGCTGACGAACGGCGGAGGGCTTCCGGTCGAGCTGTCGTGGCAGGCCTGCGTCTGGGCTATCGCGGCCGGGGTCGCGGCGTTCGTGGTGATGGCGGCACCTGCCGTGCTGCGCGCCCGGCCGGGCCCCGTGGCGGCGCAAAGGGCCGGAGGCAGGCCGGATCGCCCCCCATTCTTCCAGCGCTACTTCCTGGATGTCCTGATCCTGGTGCTGGGTGGGTTGATCTGGTGGGAGATGGAAACGCGCGGTTCATTGATTTCGTCGACGATGGAAGGGGGACAGTCCGTAGACCTGACGCTGCTCTTCGCTCCAGCCGTCTTCCTGATCGGGGTGGCGTTGGTGTTCCTCCGCGTGTTCCCGGTGCTGCTCCGGATCGCGGGGCTGGCGGCAGCCCGAGCCGGAGGCGTATGGCTGACCCTGGGTTTCTGGCGTCTCGCGAGGAGCCCTTTCTGGTACGCCTGGCCGGTGCTGCTGCTGGTGCTCTCACTGGGCCTGGCCGTGCTCGTCGGCACCATGACCTCGACGCTGGAACAGAGCAGCAAGGAGCGAATCGCGTACCGGACGGTCGCGGATCTGCGAGTCGCGACCCGGGAACTCTCGCAGGCAACGGTCTCGGAGAACCTCCAAGAACTGCGAGAGGTGGACGGCGTGCTGGCGGCCACGCCGGCCCTGCGGACTCGCATCAGACATGGCACAACCGACATGGGACCTGAGTTCGATTTCCTGGCGGTGGAGCCGGAGGCGTTTTCGCGGGCTTCCTGGTTCCGGGACGACTTCTCGAACCTGACGTTCGAGCAATTGATGAAGACGATTCACGTCCCGGACCGACCGGCGCCGATCCTTGTCCCGGCGGGCGCGGAGGAGGTTGGAGTATGGACAAGAGCTGACCGGGCGGTGCCAAACGCGTTCCTGTGGCTGGCGTTCCGGGACGGCAAAGGAACTCCGCGCACCCTCACGCTCGGGCCGGTCTGGGAGGACGGCTCCGCTGCAGGCGGGTGGCGGTTCCAGTCGGCACCGATGCCGGCGCTAGCGCAGCCCGTCGAATTCCTCTCGTTTCGGGTATACGAACCCAAGGGGCCGGATCAGGGCACGCAGTTCGAGCTGCAGCTGGACGACCTGCAGGTCACGCGGCCCGACGGAGCCGGGGGCCATGTCATCGATGTGCTGGTCGATTTCGAGTACGACGACGG
>CAYYFS010000218.1:0-2779 GCA_964471055.1 uncultured Dehalococcoidales bacterium | reverse complement strand
CGGCTCTTCAGCGGGTTCCTTGAACATCTGGGCCGGTCTATCTACGAAGGCGTCTACGACCCGGGGAATCCCCTGAGCGACGCGGATGGCCTTCGCACGGACGTGCTCGACGCTCTGCGCCCGCTGCACATGCCGTACGTGCGGTACCCGGGTGGCAACTTCGTCAGCGACTACGACTGGCGGGACGGCGTGGGGCCGCGCGAGCTGCGGCCTGCGCGGACTGATTTCGCGTGGAAGACCATCGAACCGAATACGTTCGGCGTGGACGAGTTCATGAAGTGGTGCGGGCGGCTGGGTACCTCGCCGATGCTGGCCGTCAATCTGGGCACGCTGGGCGCCCGCGAAGCGGCTGCGCTGGTGGAGTACTGCAACCTGAACACCGGCACCTACTGGGCGGACAGGCGGCGTGAGAACGGGGAGGCCGCGCCGTACGGCGTGAAGCTGTGGTGCCTGGGCAACGAGATGGACGGGCCGTGGCAGGCGGGCCACGTGCCGGCGGATGAATACGCCCTGCGCGCGCAGCAGGCGGCCCGGCTCATGCGCGGTCTCGATCCGTCGATAGAGCTGGCGCTCTGCGGCTCATCGAAGCACGAGATGGAGACGTATCTGGAGTGGGACCGGGTCGGGCTCGAATACTGCTGGGACGACGTCGACTACATATCGGCGCATCGTTACAGCCGGAACGATGACGGTGACACCCCCAGGTTCCTGGCTGAGGGCGTGGAGATAGACCGGATTCTCGATGACTACACAGGACTGCTCGCCTACGTTCGCGGCGTGAAGAAGAGCAGCAAACGCGTGTACGTCTCGTTCGACGAGTGGAACGTCTGGTACAAGGACAGGGCCGGGGACGGTGGATGGGCGACGGCGCCGCATCTGATCGAAGAGGTCTACAACCTGGAAGACGCGCTGGTCTGCGCGCAGTACCTGAACAGCTTCCTCAGGCACGCGGACGTGGTGAAGATCGCCTGCCTTGCCCAGATCGTCAACGTGATCGCGCCGTTGCTGACCAGCTCCGACGGCATCTTGGTCCAGAGCACCTACTACCCATCGTTGCTCTACGCCACCCACGCTGCGGGTCACGCCCTGACGCCGGTCGTGGAGTGTGCCACGTACGCGGCAGGAGCAACGGGCGAGGCCCCGGTGCTAGACGTGGCCGCAAGCCATGAGCCCGACTCCGGTCGTGCGTGTGTGTTCGCCGTGAACCGGAGTCAGTCGGAGGGTGTCGACGTGGCTGTCTCCTTCGCGAACCAACGAGCGGCCGCAGTCCTCGGTGTGGACGTGCTGACGGGCGACGATCCGAAGGCGCACAACACATGGGACAGGCCGGGCGTGATCCAGCCGGCGGACGGCGCGGCGGAGATCGACGACGAGGGGCGGGTGCGTGTGACGGTGCCGTCACTCGGGCTGGCCGTCCTTCGCCTGGAGCTGGCGCGGCCGTAGTTGGGCTACGCCGGCTTCGTAGCCCTGAAGGAGAACATCAGGGGCACCTGGAGCACACCCTCGGGCATCCGCCAGAGACCTTCGTCCCCGCGAACCATGCCCGCGCGGGCCCGATATGTACAGAACGGGTACTCGCGGAACGACTGCACGGTGAGTCCTGCCCCGGTGATCGATTCAAAGATGTCGCCGAGGGAGTGGTACCACTCATGGGTCGCGAGCGCGGACTGGAACCTGGGATCGGCGTAGTCGCCGTACCCCTCCTCATCGGCGCGAACGTGCGTGCGGCCATCGTCGAAGTACGGGTACCTCAGTACGAGGTCGCCGGTGTTGCGGATGATCCGTTGATCGTCCAGGACGTCCAGAAACGGGTGGAATTCCGCGATGTAGAATACGCCGCCCGGTTTGAGAGCACGGGCGACGGCCTGTCCCCATGCAGCAAGGTCGTTGAGCCAGCACAGCACGCCGAACGAAGTGAACACGATATCGAATTGCCCGTCGAACCGGTCGCCCATCTTCAGCACGTTCGCGGTGATGAATGTTGGCTCCAGGGCGGTTTGTCGGGCGAGAGATCGGGCCTGTTCGATGGCAACCTCGCTGAAATCGACACCGGTCACTGCGGCGTCCATGCGCGCCCATGAAAGGGTGTCCAGACCGAAGTGGCACTGGAGGTGGAGCAACGATCGGCCCTGCACGTCGCCGACTTCGTCTACCACGAACTGCGGGAGCGTGCTGCGGCCCGAGAGAAAACCGGGCACGTCGTAGAAATCTGACCGCGCGTGCACGGGCGTCACTTCATCCCACCACGCGCTGTTTGCGCGGTAGGAGGTCTCTCGGTCGGGTTGCTCTTCGGCTCTGGGCATTTGACCTGCGATGCAGAGGGTACACTGGCCGGACATGGACATGGGCATGGACATGGACGGCAGGATGATCGTGATCTACACGGACGGCGCCTGCATCGGGAACCCGGGTCCCGGTGGGTGGAGTGCGGTGGTTGTTCGCGACGGCGAGATCGAGGAGATCTCGGGCAGCGAACCGGACACGACCAACAACCGAATGGAGATCCTGGCGGTGGTCCGCGGGCTGGAGAAGACGCAGGGCGGCGGGCCGGTGACGGTGCACAGCGACAGCACGTACGTCGTCAACACGATGACGAAAGACTGGAAGCGGAAGGCGAATCAGGATCTCTGGGCGCAGCTGGACCGTGCGGTGGATGGGCGCGATGTGAGCTGGGAGTGGGTACGGGGGCACAGAGGGCACCAGATGAACGAACGGGCGGACGCTCTGGCCAATCGGGCGGCGCGTGATCTCGCGGACGGCGCCGAGAAAGACGGCGGGA
>CAYYFS010000217.1:0-2833 GCA_964471055.1 uncultured Dehalococcoidales bacterium | reverse complement strand
ACCCGGGACCTCTGCGTCCCGAACGCAGCGCGCTACCAAACTGCGCCACTCCCCGGAGAGCGCCCTGCGTCCCCGGAGGGACAGGCGCGAGTTCCGATTATACCGCCCGGGAGGGCGGCACACAGTGCCGAGTGGCCACTTACACCGGCGCCACGATGGCCAGCGGCTCCTCTCCCCGCACGAGCCGCGATACGTTGTCGATGGCGAACCGGGTGGCCACGAGCCACGACTCGATGGCCCGCGTCGCCAGGTGTGGCGTGATGATCACGTTTGGCAGTTCCAGCAGCGGACTGTCGGCCGGAATCGGCTCCACTTCCGTCACGTCCAGTCCCGCGCCGAAGATGGTGCCGTCGCGCAGCGCGTCGATCAGCGCAGGCTCGTCCACGACGCCCCCACGTGACGTATTGATCAGGAGCGCGGTGGTCTTCATGGTTTCGAGCTGGGCCGTGGAGATCATCCTCCGCGTTGTGCGGTCGAGCGGCGTATGTAGGGTCACGACGTCCGATACGGCAAGAAGCTCGTCGAGCTCGGTACGCCGCACCTGCAACTCGGCTTCCCTTTCCTTCGGGAACGTCAGTATGTCGTTGTACACCACCTCGGTGCAGTCCCAGCCGACGAGGCGGCGGGCCACGTTCGAGCCGATGTGGCCGAGGCCGACGATGCCGACCGTTTTGTCGACGAGCGTGTGAAAACTGTCCTGGTCGCCCTGTGCGCCGTCCATCCACGTACCCGCCCGCACGCTGTCCAGCTGCCAGTCCAACCGGCGGTACAGCATCATCATGAGTGCGATGGCGTGTTCTGCAACCGCCACCGCGTTTGCCCCGTAGTTGTTCGCGACCCTCACGCCCATTTCGGCGAGAGCGCCGCGGTCCAGCCACTCCGTACCGGCGCTCAGGCACTGGATGAGCTTCAGATTCGGCATGCGGGCCGCCATCTCGGTCGTGACGGCCAGATCCTCCGGGATGATCGCCACGGCGTCGTGGCAGGCGGCCGCCACGTCGTCCAGAGGCAGGGTGGAGTCCACCCATTTCACAGCGATCTCGCTTTCAGGGCCCGCTGTCAGCTCCTCGTAGCGTGCTAGCCCCCGCTTCACACCGGGTTGGTCGATGTCGGGCCGGTCCGGTCCCAGCACTACCACCAACCTCTTCTCCGGGTTCGCCATCTCTGCCTCCCGCCGTCGTCGGCACACGCCTGCGAACTTGCTCGAACGATCAAGGGCGCTGTATCGGACCGGCGGATTATACTTCTCTGGTTCCCCGACGGTTCCATACGGTTCCATCGTGAGCGGATTCAGGTGGTGCGAGCGCGCGAATGCGGTGGCCGCTCTGCCCCGCAGTGCGCCGGGCGCTCCGATGTGCTCACCAGCCCTTGGATTGGCAGGAGATACAGGTGATGCGGCGAGTTACGGTCCGAGTTCCGGCAACTGCTGCGAATCTTGGACCCGGATTCGATTGCCTGGGTGTCGCGCTCGATATCTGGAACGAGCTGACGGTCGAACGCGGCGCGTTTCGCGTCGAAATCGAGGGCGAGGGCGCGGAGCAGCTCCCGAGGGACGATAGCAACTTCATCGTCAAGAGTGTCGATGCGGCCTTCCGCGCTGCCGGGAGTCCGTTGCCCGAATTCGCCTACCGCTGCCGCAACGTCGTCCCGCTCACCAGCGGCCTGGGCAGCAGCTCGGCAGCCATCGTGTCAGGCGTCGCCGCGGGAATCCTCATGCGCGATGAGAAGACCGAGCTGGACGCGGATTCTCTGAACGCAGTAATGGGAATAGCCGCCGATATGGAGGGACACCCCGATAACGCTGCCCCTGCCACCTTCGGTGGTTGCCGGGTCGGGGTCCGAGACGGCAGAGGGTGGATCACGGACCGCATCGGGCTGCCCCAGAATATGCGGGCCGTACTCTACATGCCCGGGGTAGAAGGCAGCACCGCTACGGCGCGTGCCGTCCTCCCGGAGAAGGTCACAAGGACGGACGCGGTTTTCAACGTGGGCGGTGCCGCGTTGCTGGTGAACGCGTTCGCCAGTGGCAATCTTGAGGTGCTGCGTCGGGCGACCGAAGACAGGCTGCACCAGCCCGTGCGGAGTCGTATGTACCCCGGGATGAACGCCCTGATAGAGGCCGCGCTGGAGGCCGGCGCCCACGGCGCGTTCCTCTCCGGAGCCGGACCCACCGTGATGGCGCTGACTACCGGCGACGAGCCCGCGGTAGCGGAGGCGATGACCGAAGTTGCGCGGGCCATGGACCTCGGAGGCAGGGTGCTGGTCACCGACCCGACTGAGAGAGGAGTCCACACGGTGGAGGCTTCCTGACGCACGCAGCGCCGGGGCGCGCCGAAACCATCCGTACACGCACATGACTCGCACACAGCCATCGACACCTCCTCTGGTCGTCCAGAAATTCGGCGGCAGTTCCGTCGCGACCGCGGAGCAGATCCGCGATGTGGCGCGGCGCATCTGCGCGAGGCGGCAGGACGGTGCGCGGATCGTGGTGGTCGTGTCGGCGATGGGCGACTCCACGGACGACCTGATCTCACTGGCGCGAAGTGTGGTGCCGGACGACCGCGCGCCGGACCCGCGCGAGATGGACACGCTCCTTTCGACCGGCGAGCTGGTCAGTGCGACGTTGCTGGCCATGGCCATTCGCGCACAGGGCCAGCCGGTCGTGAGCCTGAGCGGCCTGCAGGCGGGCATACGCACTGATGCTGTTCACGGCGCAGCACGCATTGCCGCCATCGACACCGCTCGTCTCAACCAGGAGCTTGACCAGGGACGAATCGTCGTAGTGGCCGGTTTCCAGGGACTGGCGGAGACCGATGACGTGACAACACTGGGT
>CAYYFS010000216.1:0-2887 GCA_964471055.1 uncultured Dehalococcoidales bacterium | reverse complement strand
CCGGCCGCAAACCGGGCGACGTTCTCCAGCGCGAACTGCGCACACAGAGCGCTGCCTTCCAGCGTGCCTCCGGCCCAGTGCGGCGTGACTACCACCCTCTCCATCGTCAGCAACGGGTTGTCGGGAGACGTGGGCTCTGCCTCCAGCACGTCCAGTCCCGCACCGGCTATCTGTCCCGCCTCAAGCGCTCGAATCAGCGCGGCTTCGTCCACCACAGCGCCCCGTGCCGTGTTGACGAGGATCGCGGAAGGTTTCATCAACCCGAACTCCCGCTCCCCGATCATTCCTCGGGTCGACTTCAGGCCGTGGATGTGCAGGCTAACTATGTCCGACTTTGCCAGTAGTTCGTCCTGCGACACTGCTTTCGCACCGAGCTCAAGGCCTCTGCCCGGCGGCAGTTCGAGGACATCACAGTAGAGAAGCTCGACATCGAACCCGGAAAGCCGTCGGGCGACGAGGCGGCCGATGTTGCCGAAGCCGATCAATCCCACCGTCTTACCGGCGATCTCCGACCGCAACGGGAGGTCGGCTACGTCGTCCCGCCAGCGGCCGGCACTCACCGACTGCCACGCTTCCCCGAATCGTCGGTACACCGCCAGCATGAGCATGACCGTGTGTTCGGCGACGGAATGGGCATTCGACCCACCGTTGTTCGCCAGCTGGATCCCGAGCGCGTTCAGGCCGCCCACATCGTACTGGCCGTATCCGGCCGCCAGCAGCTGGACCAGCTTCAGGTTCCTGCACTCGCGTGCGATCGACAACGGAACCAACGCTTGCCAGGGAACGATGACGTTGACATCCGCCAGCGCCTCGATCACCTCGCCCTCCGACTTGCTGGAGTCGACGCCGATGGCGGTGATGCCCTCGGGCGATCCTTCCTGCATCAGGGCCAGACGGCGCTCGGTTTCGTGGTTCCAAAAACCTGACAGTAGCGCCACCGTGGTCGTCATCTCGCCTTCCTCCCTTTTGCGCGTCTACTTGAGCGCTGCTTGGTCCGACGCCGATTGACCGAATCTCGAGGGGAGGAACTCGGCAGGTATCGGTACCTCACCGACCTCCCCCAACACTGCCGGGGCCAGCATAGCCGCCAGCGCGGGGCTGAGCAGCACCCCTTTCTTCCCGGCACCCGTCGAGACGAACAGCCCGTCGAGTCCATCCAGCGGTCCGACAACTGGCAATCCGTCTTCGGACACCGGCCGCAGGCACGCCGTGTGCTCCGCCAGAGCGGCGTCCTCGACCGCGGGGGCGATACGGAGCACGCCGGCCATGATGGCGTCGCGGCCCCGCTCGGACGGGTGATCGTCGAAGCCTGCCTCCTCTTCGGTAGTGCCTACCCACACCTGCCCGTCCGGTTTCCGTTTCACGTAGAAATCGTCCAGCAGCACACGGCGGTCGAAGCCGCCCCCCGGGAACTCCAACCGCAGTATCTCGCCTTTCACCGGCCGCACCGGCAACCGCGGCAGATCGGACCCTTCGTCCGATCCGGCCCACGGCCCGGTCGCCAGCACTACCGCGCCGGCGGCCACCCGATCTCCGGTCTCCAGGCGCACGCCCGTCACCCGGCCGTGGCTCTTATCGAGGCCGACGACGCTGCCATGCCGGACCACCCCACCCACCGCCTCGACCGCCGAGGCCAGAGCGAGCGCATAGCGATAACTGTCGAGCTCCCTGTGCGACCGTTCGATCAGCGCCCCCGCTATGTCCCGGGTTACAAGCGGCTCCAGCCGCGCCACGTCTTCTGGCGAAAGCACCTCGGTATCGAACCCTTCGGACACTTGCCAGTCGCGGTCGGCTTCGAAGCGCTTGAGGTCCTCCGTGTCCTCCGCGAGCGTGACGGTCGCAGTCGCACGGAGCTGAACGTCAATCTCCGTCAGCTCAAGCAACTCCGGCGCCAGCGACACGTGTCGTTCGGCAGCCCATCTTGCGGGTTCCAGGCCCGGGCCGGGAACGCCCACGCCCATCGTCGGGAATAGCCCACCGTACGAGGACCCGGACGCGTGGCTGCCTACCGAATCCCGTTCGATCACCGTCACAGTGGCGCCGAGGCGGGCCAGTTCAAGAGCGGTCGCACACCCGACCGCGCCTCCGCCGACGACGATGACGTCCGGCGCGCTCAAAGAACGCCGCGCTCCACCCGATTCCCCTGCTGATACACATCCCGAACGTTCCAAAGGGCGTCGAGGTCGCGCGCCGGGTCGCCGTCGACGACCAGCACGTCCGCCGGTCTGCCCGTCGCAAGCCGGCCGGCTGCATCCGCGACGCCGATCGACTCCGCGGCTGCCGACGTGCCGGCCACGATGGCCTGATCGTTGGACATGCCGGCCTCCGTTAGTACCTGGAGCTCGTGCGCGAACAGGCCGGGAGCGTAGTGGGCCCAGGGGGAGTCCGATCCGGCGATCACGCGGGCGCCCATCTCCAGAAGCCGCCGCGTCGTGTCGAGCCGCTGCTCCAGACTGCGCGTGCGCTGATCGAGAAGCAGCTCACCGTCCGCTGACAGCCCGCCCTCGCTCTGCCGCTTCTCCTCCAGCAGGAACACCGTTGCCCGTGTGTTGTGGAGCGTCGGGTTCACCCAGGTCCCGGCCTCCACCATCTGATTCGCCAGGTCTTCTCTGAACGAATACCGCCTCTCCGCATCCTCGAACACGCAGTGAATGATCATGTCGACGCCCGCCTCCAGGCAGTCGGCAATGGCCTGGGCCGAGGCACAGTGAGCGCCCGTCAGCTTCTCAAACCTTCGCGCCTCGTCCGTGATCGCGCGCAACTCCTCGACGGTGTACGCAGGGAGGTTCGGGAACGAGGTCCGGGTGGAGCCGCCGGTCGCAACGATCTTGATGTAGTCCGCCCCTTCCTTGACCAGCTTCCGCACCTCCGCGCGGACCCCGTCCAC
>CAYYFS010000215.1:0-2906 GCA_964471055.1 uncultured Dehalococcoidales bacterium | reverse complement strand
CCCTGCCCGGATACCGGCCGATGCCGGTGTTGTTCAACGAGGATGACCACTTCGCTTTCGAGAAACCGTCCAACAACTTCACTCTGGCCCTGTCGCGCTACGCCGGCTGGGGGTTCTTCGATCCCGGTGAGGGCGCCGGCGGTCACGCTGCGTTCGGCGACTACGTCGGTGGCTATCAGAACCCGCCGGTCAACTGGGGCATCAACACGCCCCGTAAGCAGGGGTTCTTCGACTTGCTGCAGCAGGTGACCGGCGCCTGAAACGGCCGCTCGCTCTTCGGACGTCGTGCGAGGCCACATCCCTCCTCTTGACACGACACCCTCTGCGCGGGAGCCTTCAAGGTGAGAACGTACTCGGGCTGAGCACCGGCACCGTCCGCCGTTCTCATCGCTGTCCCTGGGGACCTCGTGTGGGAGGACTGCCATGAAGTACCGCAGGCTGGGCAAGACCGGCATGGAAGTGTCGGCCATCGGGCTGGGGTCCGCCCAGATAGCCTCTTCCAGCACTGACTACGGCCTACGCGTGGTGCACCGGGCGCTGGAGTTGGGCGTCAACTACTTCGACACCGCGAGGGGTTACTGGGACAGCGAGATCATCCTGGGCGAGGCGCTCAAAGGTCGGCGTGAACAGGTCTACGTGTCATCCAAGAGCGAGGCACAAACCCGCGAAGAGGCCTGGCAACACATCCGGGAATCACTGGAGCGGCTCCAGACTGACTACCTGGACAACTACCACCTGCACTACCTGAAGCCGGGCGGGGACGTGGATATCCGTCTCGGCCCGGGAGGTGCGCTTGAAGCCCTGGTGGAGGCGCGTGACCAGGGTCTCGTGCGCCACATCGGATGCACCAGCCACCTGAACAGCGTGCTCATTGAGGCGATCAGGCGTTTCGACTTCGAGATCATCCTGATACCGATGAACATCGTGGAGCGGGAGCCGCTCAGAGAGCTGATACCGCTATGCGTGGAGAAAGGCGTAGGCGTGACGATCATGAAGCCGGTCGCCACCGGCCTGCTCCCGGCCACGCTCGCCCTGAAGTGGCTCCTCAACCAGCAGATCGCCACCGCTGTGCCCGGCGCCACGACCGTGGAGGAAGTGGAGGAAGACGCCTCTGTCGGTCACCTTGAGGACACCACCCTCACGGAGGATGAGGAGCGGCAGGTAGACGAACTGGCCCGGCAGTTCGCGCACGTGCGTTGCCGGGTCTGCTGCCTGTGTGAGCCCTGTCCCGTCGGGATTCCCATCGGCGCCACCCTGGGGACGGACGTTATGTTCGACCATCTCCGCACCATGGGGCCCGGGGCATTTGCCGCGTTCCCCTGGCGGGAGGAGAGAGTTGTTGGGGACGCCGAGCAGCGACGCGAAGTCATCCGTCAGATCGAGGCCTGTGACGATTGCGATCTTTGCGAGGAGAGGTGCCCCCACGGCCTGCCGGTGGTGCGGATGCTGAGAGACGCGTTGCCGCCGATGAGAGAGATGCTCGGTATGTGGGAGGCTGCCGGCCTGCAGCCCGGCGAGCTCCGGGAGGACGGCGCCCGGGCCTAGCCCGACGTCCGGCCGTCTTCGTCCAGCAGGCCGTGCTGGGCGGCGAACGTCGCCGCTTCACTCCGGCGAGCGAGGCCCAGCTTGCTGAGAATGCGGCTCACGTGGTTCCGCGCCGTGTTCTCGCTGATGAACAGCTCGGCAGCGATCTCCTTGTTCGTACGGCCCCGTGCGACCAGAGCCAGTACCTCTTTCTCCCGGTCCGAGAGCACCGCCGACTCGCGGTCCTCCTCCATCTCAGTCAGGTCCCTCAGGCGGGTCAGCACGCGCCCGGTGACTGACGGATCAAGTTGAGATTCGCCTTTTGCGGCCGCCCTGACCGCCCTCAGCAGTTCGCGCCTGCCGGTGTTCTTGAGCAGGTACCCGGAGGCGCCGGCCATGATCGACGCGAGCACCGCCTCCTCATCGCCGAACGAAGTGAGCATGAGCACTCTGGTGTCCGGCAGACGTTCACGCAGCAGCCGGCAAGCCTCGATACCGGAGGTACCCGGCATGCGCACGTCCATCAGCACCACGTCCGGCCTGACGACTTCTGCCTCGCGCAGGGCCGCCTCGGCGTTGCCCGCCTCGCCGACGAGTTCCAGATCATCCTCCGGCTCCAGCGTTGCCTGCAGCCCGAGTCGAACCACTTCATGGTCGTCGACCACCATCACTCTGGTTCGTACCATGCCTCACCCTTCCTTCGCCGGCAACGACACCGTGATGCCTGTGCCTGCTCCGGGAGCGCTCGCGATCTCGAGAGACCCGCCCAGCTCCTCCGCCCTGCGCTGCATGTTCTCCAGGCCGTATCCGTGTGTTTCTTTGCCCGGATCGAAGCCCATGCCGTCGTCCCTCACCGTGAGACGGACGCTACCGTCAGCAAGAGCCAGCATCACGTTCACGTTCGACGCTCTGGCGTGCTTGAGGATGTTCGCCAGCGACTCCTGGATGATCCGGTACACGCCGGTCGCGACCCCCACGGACACCTCCGGGAGATCGCCTTCGGTTTCCAGGTGCGCAGGAACACCAGCGATTGATGCGAATTCCGTCACCAGGTTCCCGGCCAGTTCCGCGAGGCCCCTCTCCCCCGAAAGAAGCGGCCCCAGGTCGTGTATGTAGTGGCGCGTCTCCAGAAGAGTCTGTCTCGCCAGGGGCACAAGTTCCCGCAACCGCTCGCGCAGAGGATTCTTGTCGCGCTCTGCGAGGTCCGCGCATGTCTCCAGATTCAGGCTCAGCGCGTACATTGCCTGCGCGATCCCGTCGTGAATCTCACGCGCGATCCGCGTCCGTTCCTCCCGCGCCGCCAGTTCTGCCTGACGCCTGGCCAGGTTCGCGTTGTGGATACCCACGGCCACCTGTCTGGCCAGCGCCTCCGCGAACGCGGC
>CAYYFS010000214.1:0-2942 GCA_964471055.1 uncultured Dehalococcoidales bacterium | reverse complement strand
AGGTCGATTTCGGCGCCATGTTCGATTCGAGCGACGGCTCCCAACTGACCGTGATCTCCTTTGCGATCGTACTTACGGTGTTCGCCATCATCAGCAAGATAGTGGGTGCCGGACTGCCCGCACTTGGAGTCGGTTTCAACGCCCTGGGCGCGTGGCGCGTCGCCATCGGCATGCTCCCGAGAGGGGAAGTGGCGCTCATCATCGCGGGCATCGGTCTGGCGTCAGGGGTCATCGGCCAGCAGATCTTCGGTGTGGGGATACTCATGACCGTCGTGACCACCGTCCTTGCCCCGATCATGCTGGTGCCGGCGTTCCGGCGTAAGGAGAGCGGCCTTCGGGAGCCGCCGCAGGCAGAGGTCGCTTCTTCGGAAGACGAATCCGGGTAGACGCCCGCCCGGCCTTCGCGCCGAGCCAGGGGACTGCCGCGCCCCGTGGTATATTCGGGCCAGCCCCCGTAGCTCAGTGGATAGAGCACCGGCCTCCGAAGCCGGGTGCGTGAGTTCGACTCTCACCGGGGGCGCCATTTCAGACGCGGTGCGTCGCGGACCACGAGTTGGTCTCGTGCGCTTGTCCGCTGTCCCTCGCCACGTCCGCTGCACGAGGCAGCAAGATGTGGCAAGCTCCCCCTATCGTTCGCAGACGGTCCGCGCCCGTGCGCGCCTGGGGCTTCCCGCATGGAAGACGACACAGCGAGAGTCACGTATCGGACCCTCGGGGCCGGTCTCCTCTCATGGCTCAATGAAGCCATAGCCCGTGCGCGGAGCGGGCCGCTGGGTCGCGTGACCGTCGTAACGCCGTCGTTTCAGAGCAGCTACTTCCTCCGCCGTGCTCTCGGGCCCACGGGCCTTTTCAACGTGACCTTCACGCGCCTGGACGATCTGGCCGAGACGCTGGACGCCGGGAATGGAAGCGGGATGCCACTCTCCCGGCTGCACGCCGCGGAACTGGTGTATGCCGCCGCCCGTGAGGCGCCGTTCACGGGACCGCTCGACGGGCTCCGTGACCACCATGCGCTCCATTCCGCCCTTCACCGGGCGTTCGATGAGCTCGGCACGGCGCCGGGCGACGTCATCGACCGCCTGCGCGGGTACGGGGGTGTCCCGGGTGAGGTGGCCGCCGCCTGGACCGTCTACTCGGCAAGGAGCGAGAAGTTCTCGGACCGCCTGACGGTGGCTCGGCGGGCGGCAGCAGTCGTGCGCGGCCGCGGGCCAAAGGTGGAGGAACTCGGCCGGCTTGTCGTCTTGCTCGTTGAGGCACCCGCGCCGCAGTACCGGCCGCTACTGGACGCACTCCTGTCCTTGCCGGACGCCGAGATGCTTGTTGGCCTCACGGGTGAGACCGACGCCGACTCCCTCGTCACGGACGTATTACCGGGCGGGCCTCGGGCGGTTCAGGACAGGCCGGAGGGCGCGCACGACGTGAGCACGCACCTGGTCAGCGCCCCTGACCGCGCGACGGAGGTCAGGTGGGTGGTCCGCAACATCGCCCACCTCGTGGCGACGCGTGGCACGCGGCTGTCGCGAATCGCCGTGTTCTATCGCGATGAGTCGTACTGCGCCCGCGTGGATGACGCGCTGAAGGCCGCCGGGATCCCCGTCGCGGGCCCGCAGCCGAGAACGCTGTCGCATCTGCCCGAGGGCAGGTTCCTGACCGGGCTGCTGGACGTCCTCCTGAGCGACCTGGCCCGCGAGTCGGTGGTGAGCTGGATCACGGGCGCACCGGTCCGATCTCCCGACCCGATGGTCAGGGTGGATTCAGCGCGCTGGGATGCCGTGTCCCGCAACGCAGGCGTGATTCGCGGACTGGACGGCTGGCGCGACCGGCTCGATTCGTACGCGCGCGGGCGAGAGCGGAGGGCGAAACGGGCAACGCACGGCGGCGACGCGGCCGAGGAGGAGGCCGCCGCGTACCGTGCCGCCGCGGCACAGGCCAGAGGGCTCGCGGCCTTCATCGGGAGATTCGCGGCCGACAGCGCGCCTCCCGACGACGGAGCTTCCTGGGCCGACTTCGGTGTGTGGATGCAGAGGCTCGTGGACGGCTACCTGGACGTGGGCGACGGCAACCGCCGCGAGCAGCTGGTGTCCGTTCTCGAACGCGTGTCGAAGCTGGATGACGTCGACGGTCCGCCTCCCACTTTCGAGCGGTTCGACGCGGTCGTGCGCGAACAGCTGGAGCAGGTATCCGGCAGAGGACGCCCGCTCGGACGCGGAGTGTTGGTCGCTCCCCTCAGGCTGGCCGTCGGGACCGACTTCGATGCGATACACCTCCTCGGCATGACCGAGGGCGCCTTCCCGCCGCGCGATATCGACGATCCGTTGCTGCCCGACGCTGTCCGCCGGCAGGTGGACCCTGAAGAAACCGCGCTGCCCAGGAGAGCCCGGCGCCGGGCCATGGCCAGGAGGCGGTACCTGACTGCCCTCGCTGCCGCACCGCAGCGTTTCCTGTTGTGGCCCCGATCCGAGGTCGGCACCACCCGCGAGGTGGGCCCGGCGCGGTGGTACGTGGAACAGGCCGAGGCGTTGGAGGGCCGTCCAGTACAGGCCGGCGAGCTGCGGCCGCCAGCGACCCGGCCCTGGCTCGAATGGCTTGGTGCGCCGGAAGAGCAGGCGGGCAGGCTGGACAAGACCCGCCTGGGCGACCAGCACGACTATGACCTTCGCGTCGTGTCCGACTGGAGCGCGGGCGGACGGCCCGCGGGAGAAGTGTTCCTTACCTCCGAGCCGGGGAGTCCACTCGGTCCGGCCCTGCGCCTGGAAGCGGCACGGTACGGCACCGGATGGACTCGATGGGACGGGAACCTCGGTACCGGTGCCGGCACCCGCGTTCCCGCCGCGGTCGTGTCACCCACGAGCCTGGAAACGTGGGCCAGCTGCCCGTTCAGGTATTTCCTCGGCCATGTGCTCGCACTGGAACCTGTGGAGCGGCCCGAGGAGGTGGTCACC
>CAYYFS010000213.1:0-2961 GCA_964471055.1 uncultured Dehalococcoidales bacterium | reverse complement strand
TTCCCTACTGTGCGTTCTACATCGAAGTGGTTGAGCGCGACCAGTGGGAGGGAGCCCAGCAGTTCATCACCTCCCTGTCCAGTGGGGAGTCTTCCGCCAATGTGATGGAAACGAGAGAGCTCGGCGACACGGGTCGGCGATGTCTCACTGCGACCTACTCGCGATCTGGACGAACGATCGGACTGGAGGTTGACCTGATCACAGGGGAGTTGGTCCGCAGGTTCACGGAGAAGGGGAACCTGGACCTTCCGAAGCACCGCTCCAATCTCGCAGTTCACTCCGACAGCAGCCCGATCGAAATCGGCAATGCCAGGCTCGATTTCGGCTCAGGTGACGCCTGGCTCGTGGCGATGCCCGATTCGGAACTATGGGTTGTGGGATTCACCTCCGACAATCCGTCTGATGTGATTCTCACAACCGGACACGGACAGAGACGGTTTCCGGATATGTCGGCTGGACTACTCGTCTGCCGTTCGGATGATTTCCACCGGTAGCTTCCCGCACTGTCTGCCAGGCCTCGGTCTTCCGGCATTGGGCCTGCTCGCGCGCGGAGACAAGGCCTTCTCTCCGTCTGACGGAGGGGGCACCGGCAGAGTAGTGTTCGAGTGGGACTAGCCCGGCACTGACTCGGAGAGAGCGGCTACTCGGCCGCCGCGTCGCGGATCGCCTTCACGAACAGCTCGCACCGCTCCAGCGACTGAGCCGAGTCTTCCCCTTCGCACAGCATCACCATGTTGCCAAGGATGGCGAAGTCGCCGTACTTCGCCGCGTTGTGCTTGCCCATCACGTCCGAGAACGTCATGATCCCCGACGCCCGGAACCACCATTCCTTCCAGCCTTCCCGCCACTCCAGCGTGTCCTTGTTGGCCATGATGTCGTCCGTGCCGGTGATCTGGTCAGCCGGCTCGGTGCCGAGCTCGACGGCGTCTTCGTGCGTGGCGTAGAAACGGATCTCGTAGTCCTTGCGGTTGTAGGGGTCGAGGCCCCAGAAGCCGAACCGTGCCTCCATAGCGCCGGGCAGCCCTTCGACGTCGTACTGCTTCGACTTCCGGAACCCGGTCGCCAGCACATCGTCGAACGTGTACGTCCGGTCGGAAGGGTCTATCTTCTGAAACCCGGCGTCTTCGGAGGTGTCGGTACCGGAACCACAGGCAGCGGAGAACGCGAGGACGACCACAGCCCCTATCAGCATGGTCATGCATGTCTGCCATCGCACAGGTATCGCCTTCATCGCGTGCATAGCGTCCGAAGCCCCTTCCAAGAATGTCCGGCGGCGAGCCGCACCTGCCGCGGCCTCATCATAGTCCCGGGATCAAGCGATCGCACGCCGGCTTCCGCCGCCCCGCGTGGGTTCTTCAGGCCGGCCACCGGGGCGAGAACCGCAATCCGGTTTCGCGGTCAATTGCCCCCACGAGGGCCCGTTGGAGCACGGGATGTCTCCACGCGTATCCGTCCGGGGCCGCATCCGGCGCGTCGACCCGGGCATCTGCCAGGGCCACTCTCGTGAACGCGCTCGCCGCCCGTACAACCGTGTAGAAAGACAGGAGCGCGTCATCCAGAAGGCGGTGCTGCCGGTACCTGATCAGGTACTCGTCCACCGCTTTGTCGATCAATTCGCGCACGCCGTCGTCGTGCACCTCCGGGCCTTCCATCGGCCCGATGGACAAGATGAGGCGCGTGCATGCAACGTCGAATTCAGGATGGCCGAGAACAACGTTGGCCCAGTCAATAACCCCGGTGACCCGGGTGCCCTCCACCATCACGTTCGCGGGGTGAAGGTCGCCGTGACAGATGGCCGGGTTCTCCGGCAGTGTCGGGCGGTGCTCGTCCAACCAGTCGGCAAGGGGCCTCAGTTCGTCCAGGGCCCTGACATCCACCCGCCGTCGGACATGGTCCACCAATTTGAGCGGGCTCCGCCTCGCTGGATCGATGCCCGCGCTGGTCAAAATCTGGACGAATCCCGTCGAAGGCAGGGAGTGCAGATCGGCCTGCACCTGGGCGAGCAACCGGGGTGCCGCGGCGAGGACGGCGGGATCCGCGAGAGCCTCCACGAGCATGACGCCCGGCACGAAGTCCATCACGATGAACGGCCGTCCCAGTATGGAGTAGCCGTCAGACTCTACGGGCATGCGCGGTATCGGTATCGGCAGAGACCTGGCCGCAGCAGCCGCTTTGTGCACGGCTGCCTCGAAGCGCGCCCTTGAGACATCGCCCGGAGACCGGAAGAGCCGCAGCACGAGCCGGCCCGAAAGGTCAGCCGGCGCGTTCTCCAGGTCGAACGCGTAGACACTCGTGTCGAATCCGCCGGTGAGGCGCTGCAGGCGGCCCGCGAGTCGGATCTCCGGGCGTCCGGTGATGTCGCGCAGGCACTCGACAAGGCCGCGGCCTATCGCCCCCTCACTCACCCCCTCGCCGCTCATGGCCTTCCTCCTGACGCGCTCCCAGCGCCTCCTCACACCTCACAGGGCAAATGGCGTGGGCGGACGGCCCGCAAACGCCTCGATTGCTGCAGGTGGGACCTAGGCGCGGGCCATCCGCTCCGGTCGCGGTCCGTCGGCGGTGTCGAGTATCCGATAACCTTTTGAAGCCGCCTCGTCCCGCAGCGCGTCGGCCGTCGCCCAGTCTCCGACTGACCGCGCCCGTTCACGGGCATCGATGAGTGCAGCGACCTCGACGGGCAATTCCTCGGCCCGATCTTCCTGCCGCTCAGCCTCCAGAGCTTCACTCCACACACCGTCCGGGATGCCCTCGTTCGGAGTGGGCCAGCGCAGATCTCCCAGTTCACGCAGCCTGAAGTCCTCCCCGGAAACGAACACCCTCTCCACCCCGTGACGTATCAGGGTCGCCGTGCCTTCCCCCATCACCGAGCAGGTCTCCTTCGCGAAATCCAGGATGAGCGCGGTGTGCTCGTCCACGCCCAGGACCGCTACCTCGTCCGGCAGCCTGGACATGAGCCGGGAC
>CAYYFS010000212.1:0-3012 GCA_964471055.1 uncultured Dehalococcoidales bacterium | reverse complement strand
ACACCGCCGGGGCTTTCTTGTCTGCTCCGCGATCGACCCTCGGTCTGTGATCGGGACGCTTGGCTCCGGGGGGCACCCCGGTGCTACTCTGACCGCAGTTCCATTCATCATTCGGAAATGGCGGTCTGACAATGCTGAACGCGGGTACGGGCAGGACGGACATCACACCCCCGGTGGGGATAGCGCACGGGGGCTGGGGCGCGGCGGTGCACGAACGCGCCGAAAGCGTGGACATGCCGTTCTACTGCACTGCCCTCTTCGTCTCGGACGGCGTGACCGAGCTGGTGATGGTGGATTTCGACATCGGGCTTCTGCCACCCCAGCTCGACGAATCCATACGGGATGCGATCGTGCAGCAGACAGGTATCCCCGGGGACAACGTCCGGCTGTCAGCCAGTCACACCCACGCCGGTACAACGTTGTTCGGCGGCTGGGTGACGCAGGGCGCAGAACTCATCGAGCCCTACTTGCAGGGACTCCCTGGAAAGGCGGCCGAGGCGGCGGCCGAGGCTCGCCGGAAGGCGCAGCCGGCCAGGGTCGGCTCGGGGGTCGGCGAGTGCCTCATCAACGTGAACCGCCGCCCGAAGACGCCGGACGGTACGCTCTTCACCGGCCGCAACCGGGACGGTTTCGTGGACCACGAGGTCGTGGTAGTGGCCGTCGACGACCTTGAAGGCGACCCTGTGGCGACCGTCGTGAATTTCGCGTGCCACGCGACGGTGCTCGGTCCGGCCAACCGCCTGCTCTCGCCCGACTACCCCGGCCACATGCGCCGCACGGTCGAGCAGAACGTGGGCGGACTCTGCCTGTTCGCCCAGGGCGCGGCAGGCAACCAGGGACCAGTGGACACCTTCGTCGGCGACGCGGACGTGGCCCGGAAGCTCGGCACACGCCTGGGAGTCGAGGCGGCGCGGGTGCGCCTGGAGATCGATCCGGTCCCCCGCCGCGAACGGCTGCTGGAGATCGTTCCGTCGGGTGCTGACCTGGGCATGTATGTGGACGAGCCTGTCGGCGAACCTGATGCGACTCTCCGGGTTGTCAATGAAATCGTGGATTTCCCCTCGAAGGAATGCCCTCCGATCGAGCAACTGAAAGTAGCTCTGGATCAGAGGCTCGTAGAATTGGAGGACAGCCGCAGGGCCGGCGACGAGGCGGCGATCAGAGCCGCGGTGAGCAGGGCCAAGAAGGCAGGAATCGCCTACGCGATCGCCCAGCGGGCCGCCGCGGGCACCGTGCCCACGCGGGTGCAGGGAATACGTATCGGCTCCGTAGCGCTTGTCGGTGTCCCAACCGAACCGTTCGCCGAAATAGGAGTCGAGGTGAAACGCAGGTCACCGGCGGGACACACGCTCTTCTGCGGCTACAGCAACGGCGGATACGGGTACGTCCCGACCGCGGAGGCCTTCGAGGAAGGCGGATACGAAACCGCAACGAGCCCGTTCAGCGCCGAAGCCGCCGGAGACATGATCGAAGCATGCACGCGCGCGGCCAATCACCTCTGGGCAGAGTGACCGGGGACGACCGGCGCAACCGCTCCTAGGGAGTCTTCCCTAGTGACCCTGAGGCATTTGCCTCTGGCCGGCCCGCAGCGCCTGTGACAGTGTGAGAACGTCGGCACGTGCGCGCTGTCGTATTGTGGGCGGGTGGCGCGCGCGAGCCGACTCTTCGCGTCCGTCGCACGAACAGACCGAATCGCCGTCCCCGGCGTCCACCGTCAGGACGGCCTGCGGGCCACCCAGACCATCTCGGGACTGTCGCCGGTCAGCTCGCTCCGGTCGAAACCCCCGTAGACCGCCTCGATTTCGAGTCCCGAACGCTCCAGCAGGTGCTGCGCTTCGTACCGGAACAGGCAGTGAAAGTCGCGCGGCCCCTTCTGCCAGCGTTCGCTCACTGAGCCGTCCGGACCGATCTCCTCCCAGACGGTTGTCAGCGTAGCCTTCTGGGTCGAAGGCTCGTACGCCCAGGACAGCAGTATCCGGATCGGGCAACCTGACAGAGGATTGATGACTTCTCTGTCGACCTCGAACCGTTCGCCAGCATGCCCGGGCAGCCCTCCGAGCCATGCCAGGTTCTCCCGATCCTGATGGTCGACGTGAAGGACGAACGTTCCTCCGGGAAGCAGGTGGCACCTGATGCACTCCAGACAATCGAGCTGCTCCCGGGACGATTGCAGGTTCATGAACGCGTGCCCGGGGATGATGACGAGGCCGAACTCCCTATCGAGCTGAAACGATCTCATATCGGCGTCGATCCACTCGATGTTGGGCACACCACGAGTCTTCTCACGCGCCCTCTCGAGCATCGCCGGAGCCATGTCGAACCCGACGACCTCCGCGCCCGCCTCGGCCAGCCGGATCGCCACTCGCCCGGTTCCGCACGCGACTTCCAGAGCAGCTTGGCCTCGCGCGGCCGACTCCCGGGCCAGCTCACGGTAGAACTCGATCTCACCCGGCCAGTCGGGAACCGACTCGTCGTACAGCAGTGCGTACAGTTCGTCAGCAGTCGGTTTCAAGAGAGCCCTCGCGCCGCTTCGCGAGCCAGTGCGCCAGTTTTAGGCAGGCAGCCTCGACTCACGCCCCCCGAGGCCTACCCGTCGGTCTCCGACCGCACGGCGTCTTCTATGGCCTGTCCGACGTCGGCGGGCAACTCCCAGTCGCCCCCGATGTCTTCGATGATCTCCGCCGGTTGCCGCGCGCCGCACAATGCCACCGATACAACCCGCTCCGAAAGCACCCAGGCGATGGCGAGTTGGGCGACGGTCTTGCCGTTGTCCCCCGCGATCTTTTTCAGCCGGTCGACGATGCGCAAGTTCCGCGCGAAATGCTCGCCCTCGAAGATGGGCTGTCCGAACGCCTGGAGGCTCCGGCGCCAATCATCCTCTGCGAACTCCGTGTCGGGTGTGAACGCTCCGGTCAGAAGCCCGTGCGCCATAGGGCCGTACGCCATCACCCCCAGCCCGTGCTCCCGGACGAATGGGAACACCTCCGGTTCCGGCCGGCGGTCGAACAGGTG
>CAYYFS010000211.1:0-3051 GCA_964471055.1 uncultured Dehalococcoidales bacterium | reverse complement strand
TAGGCGACGCATTGCACCGCCATTCTCTGCCCGGGTTGTCTCCCGGGATCCAGGACCGACAAGCCCCGGCTCAACACCTGGGCCAGCCGGCACTTCAACTGTGCGAGCCCCGCGGGCCGCACGCACCGGATGATGTCCGCGGCCCTGCCGCGTCCCGCGGCTCGCGAGTGGAGGGCTCCCCTCGCCTTCGCTGCGGAGGCCGCCTCCGGCCATTTCACCTGATCCATCATCGTCGTCCCTCCGGGCATCCCGTGCCCACCCGGGCCTAACAGCAGCAATCGACCGCGTCGGTCCCGTCCGACATGCCGGGCGCTCTCTTGATGCTCTTCGTCAGGTGGGGTAGCAAACCTCTCCACGCCCTCGCTGCCGCTGCATATGCCTGTTCGCCTTTCGGCGTGAGGCTGCACATCTTGCGGCGCCGGCCGTTCGCGGGCTGCACTTCGCACAGCAGGTAGCCGCCTTCCTGCAGCTCCTTCAGGGCCGGGTAGATCATGGCGTCCGTGGGACGGCCACCCTCGCAGCATCTGGCGACGGAGCCCGCGATCTCGTATCCGTACGTCGGCCGCTCGTGCAGCTCCGCCAGCAGGAAGAACCGCAGGACGCTTCTCCGGCCGAGCTGTTCCCAGTACTCCTCGCTCGTGAGGTCACGCGTCGCGGTTCCAGCGGTTGCCTGTGCCATACCTAGTGCTCCTATATATCGCTTCCCTAGGTATACCTCTTCGCGGCCACGCTGTCAAGCACCCCGGGTCGCGTTCACCGGACGGTATAATCCGCCCAAGTTGCAGCTCCGCTCACCGCCTCTCCGGAGCACCTCTCTTCCGGACCATCCCGGAGAACGTCCCATGACCTCCACGCTTCGACGCGGCCGCGAGAACGATAGGCCCCTGCTGGTCCTCCTGGACGGCCACGCCATGGTGTTCAGGGCGTGGTTCTCCATACCGGAGCGTCTCAGCACGGCCACGGGAACCGACACCCGGGGTGCGTACGGGTTCATGAACACCTTCCTGAAGGTGATCCGGGACTACCGCCCGACACATGTGGCCCTGACTTTCGACACGGCCGCGCCGACGTTCCGGGACGAGTTGTACCCGGAATACAAGGCTCAGCGCCCGCCCGTGCCGGAGGATCTCCAGGCCCAGGTGCCGCTTGTGAAGCAGGTGATGGCGGCCTTCCGCGTGCCGGTGTTCGAGCAGGACGGTTTCGAGGCCGACGACCTCATCGGCACGATCAGCCATCTCGCCGAGGAAGGCGGCATCGAGACGTTGATCGTGACGGGCGACGCCGATCAGCTCCAGCTGGTGTCGCGCTCCGTGCGGCTCCTCATGTACACCGGGTTCGCCAACACGCGCGTGTACGACGTGGAAGCAGTGCGGGAGCGATACGCCGGCCTGGGCCCGGAGTCGGTGCCGGATATCAAGGCTCTTGTCGGCGACCCGTCCGACAACATCCCGGGCGTGCGCGGGATAGGCCAGAAGGCCGCGCTTGCCGCGCTCCACGGTCGGGAACACCTCGAGCAGGTGTACGAAGACCTCGACGCAATCGAGCAGCTTCCCTCGGACGTGCTCAGGGGCGCGAAGCGCGTGCGCAGGCTGCTGGAGGAGAGCAAGGAGACGGCGTTCCAGGGCCGCGAACTGACGACCATCGTGCGGGACGTGCCCCTCGATTTCACGCTCGAAGAGGCCAGGTTCTGGAACTACGACCGCGACGAGGTGGTGGACGCTCTGCTCGGCCTGGAGTTCCGGTCGACCGTGGCCCAGGTGCCCGACCCGGCGGCAGCCCCACGGGCGGCCGCCCGGGCGGATGCGCCGGGCGGCCAGGCCCAGATGAGCTTCGACGACGGGTCCGAGCCCGGCACAGAGGCGAAGCGGCCGGAAGATGGGGCCGACTACACCACCGTGGGAACCGTCGACGCGCTGAAGGAGATGGTCGCGGCACTGTCCACTCCGACCGGGTTTGCATTCGACACGGAGACCTCCGGGCTGGACCCGATGGCGAGCGACCTGGTCGGGCTGTCGTTCTCAAACGCGGCCGGACGCGCCTGGTACGTGCCGCTGGGGCACAGCGAAGGCGACCAGATCGACCGGGCTGAAGCGCTCGGCGCGCTGGCGCCAGTGTTCGCGGACCCGGGCGTGCCCAAGGCAGCGCATAACGCTAACTTCGACCTGATGGTGCTTGCCCAGGCGGGGGTCGCGGCTAACGGCATGTCGTTCGACACGATGATCGCGGCCGCGCTCAGCGGCCGGCGCGCGCTCGGCCTGAAGCAGCTTGCGCTGGACAGCTTCCAGGTTGAGATGACGCCGATCACCGATCTGATCGGCACGGGCCGCAAGCAGATATCAATGGCGGAAGTGCCGATCGAGAAGACGGCCGTGTACGCCGCGGCCGACGCCGACATGACGTGGAGGCTGTGGGAGAGGCTGGACGGCGACCTGGACAATCACTCGGTGCGCGGCGTCTTCGAGGATATCGAGATGCCGTTGCTGCCGATCATCGTGAGGATGCAGCGCAACGGCGTGGTGGTGGACTCGGATCTGCTGCACGGGATGTCGGACGAGCTCGGTCAGCAGATCGCGGAGCTCGAACGCGAGGCGCACGGGGTGATGGGCGGCCGCGATTTCAACCTGAACTCGCCCCGGCAGCTTGCGTCCATCCTCATCGACGAGCTCGGCGTGCCGAAGACGCGGCGCACGAAGACCGGCTACACGATGGACGCCAGCACGCTGGAAGGGTTGCTGGATCACGAGGACCTGAACGTTCAGGCGTTCGAGCTGATCAAGGCAGTGCTCCAGTACCGGGAGCTGTCCAAGCTGAAGTCGACGTACGTGGACGCGCTTCCAAGGCTCGTGAACCCGGCCACGGGACGGGTCCACACGAGCTTCAACCAGGTGGGCTCGGCCACGGGTCGACTTTCGAGCGCCGACCCGAATGTCCAGAACATCCCGGTGCGCACGGAGCTCGGCCGCCGGGTCCGGCGCGCCTTCACGGCTGACAGCGAAAACGGCTGGTCGCTGCTGAGCGCGGACTACTCACAGATCGAGCTTCGGATACTCG
>CAYYFS010000210.1:0-3065 GCA_964471055.1 uncultured Dehalococcoidales bacterium | reverse complement strand
GTGTGGCCCACCCGCGGTGCTCCGACGTGCCGCGGGTCTAGCCTTTGAGCGACAGCGGGCCGCCGCGAGCGCGTATGCACGCGACACGGTGTGCCCCCGACACTTCGCGCAGCTCCGGCACCGCTCGACTGCAGTCATCGATAGCGATCGGGCAGCGGGTGTGGAACACGCATCCCGGCGGCGGGTTCTGCGGGCTCGGTATATCGCCGCTCAGGACGACGCGCTCCCGTCGCCGGTCGCGCCTCGGGTCCGGGATGGGGACGGCGGATAGGAGCGCCTTTGTGTACGGGTGCAGCGGTTCCTCGTACAGATCGTTCCGGCCGGCCACCTCCATGATCTTGCCCAGATACATGACCGCCACGCGGTTGCCGATGTGCCGCACCACCGAAAGGTCGTGCGCGATGAACAGGTACGAAAGCCCGAAGTCCGCCTGCAAGTCCTGGAGCAGGTTGATGATCTGTGCTTGAATCGAGACGTCCAGCGCGGAAACCGGTTCGTCCAGGACGATGAACCTAGGGCGCGCTGCAATCGCCCTGGCCACGCCGAGTCTCTGCCGCTGCCCCCCGCTGAACTCGTGCGGGTAGCGGTTCGCCATGGACCGGTTCAGGCCCACGGTCTCCAGCAGCTCGCCTACTTTGGCCCGATACTCCCGCTTGTTTTCGCAGAGACTGTGGACGACCAGCGGCTCGCCGACGATGTCGCCTGCCGTCAGCCGGGGATTCAGGGCGCCGTAGGGGTCCTGGAAGATCATCCCCAGGCGCCTGCGCGCCCGACGCAGTTGCGAGCCTTTCAGCCCCGCAATGTCGGTGCCCTCGAACAGAACCTCGCCGGAGGTGGGTTCCGTCAGTCCGATCACTGCGCGCCCGATAGTGGTCTTGCCCGAGCCTGATTCGCCCACCAGTCCCAGCGTCTCACCCTCGGCAATGGACAGGCTGACGCCGTCGACGGCCTTCACCGCGCCGGTCACTCGCTGGAAGATGAAGCCCTGCCTGACGGGGAAGTGGACCTTGAGGTCGCGAATGTCGACGAGGGGCGCGGTTGTCCGGGACCCTGCGGCCGGAGGGGATTCCACGGCTGTCACTCCGCCACCCCGCTCGCGTCCCGCAGGCGTTCGCGTTCCCAGCACGCAGATTGCCGCCCCGGCTCCGCGTCCAGCAGTCCCGGCTCTTCCGTGGAGCACCGTTCCACTGCCCACCGGCACCTCGGGGTGAACGCGCACCCTGCGGGCAATCGCCCCGGGTCCGGTATCTCACCCTCTATCGGCTCGAGCCGCACCCCCGTCGGCTCATCGAGCCTCGGGACCGATCTGAGCAAGCCCACGGTGTACGGGTGAGCCGGCGACTCGTACAGGTCCTCCGCTGGCCCGGTCTCCCGCATCTTCCCCGCGTACATCACGTTCACCCGGTCCGCGTACCGCGCGACGACTCCCAGGTTGTGCGTGATGATCATCAGCGCCGTGCCGGTTTCGGACGTCAGGTCCTTCATCAGCTCCAGGATCTGGGCCTGGATCGTCACGTCCAGGGCCGTGGTCGCCTCGTCGGCAATGAGGAGCCTGGGGCTGCACGACAGGGCGATGGCGATCATCACGCGTTGACGCTGTCCGCCGCTCAGCTGATGCGGATAGTCCCGCAGCCGTTGCGTCGCATCGGGGATGCCCACCATCTCCAGCAGCTCGCCCGCCCGGAGCCACGCCTGCTGCTTCGTCATGCTCAGGTGCAGCTCTAGGGTCTCGGTCAGCTGGCGGCCAATACTCAGCACCGGATTCAGCGACGTCATGGGCTCCTGGAAGATCATGGCCATGCGTCTGCCGCGCACCCTGCGCATGTCAGCCAGACTCATTCGGAGCAGGTCCGCGCCCTCGAACCATGCCTCCCCGCCGGTGATCCGCCCCGGCGGGTCCGGGACGAGCCGCATCAACGAGAGCGCGGTGACGCTTTTCCCGCACCCGCTCTCTCCCACGATCCCCAGCGTCTCGCCCTCGCGGATGTGCAGCGACACGTCGTCGACGGCCCGTATCGTCCCTTCGGACGTGCGGAATTCGGTCGTGAGGTTCTTCACTTCGAGGAGCGGCTGCGAAGGCTGCTCAGCTGTCATCTGGCCGGCCTGTCTTTCGAAGCCTCTGGCGTGCGGGCCAATCCCGGCCGCGGCGGTCCACCACAAGCATACGGTCTCCCCCGCGTGCCGACGGTGGGGAAGGCCGTATCACGGTCTGCGGCATCGCGCCGGTGGCTGGCCGCCGACAGACTCCAGGGTGAGGGTGGCCTTTGCGTCGCGGGACGCCTCTGCGCGGTCCAGCGGCAGGCTGTGATATCGGCCGGCCAGCCATTCCGGCAGTTGGTCGCAGTAGTGCTCGCTGCCCGGATGGCCGGACTGGCCCTGCGATTCCTGCGCGTACAGGACCGGGGGCGAAGTGCTCATGTCGGAGATCAGCCTGTAGTTGGCGCCCATGGCAGCGCCCCAGTTGGGGTCGAAGCCGGTGTTGCACACCGTCACCCCGTTGCCGCGAACCGGCATGCCGCCGCGATCCAGCAACTCGGACAGATCTCCCCGCCCGGTCAGCACGTGCCGCAGGCGAATCCTGTGCAGCCGCCCCCACTCCCAGGACGCCATGTCGGTTCCAAGCAGCGCGTCCAGCTCGTCGAGCGCTGATTCCAGAGCCTCCATGATGGCCGTCTCCCGGCGCCCGTTCTCGAACCAACCCGCGGGGTCGTCTTCCAGCAACCGGAGGGCCGGGCCCGCGACCGCGAGGGCAAGGTCTCCCGCCACGCCGGCGTCGAAGTGCTCTTTCGCGACGACCCGGCTCCAGTGAGTGAAGAACACCTCGAATATCGGGGCTCCTGCGCGGTCGGTCTCCATGCGGCAGTCCCAATCGGCGAACAGTCGCGCCGCCTGTTTCACCCGTGCGTCGCTGCTGCCGGCCAGTACCTTGAGCAGCCCCGGCACGCCCTCGACAGCGCGCAGCGACAGCACGTCCAGATGCATCTCGCCCACGGCTTGCCGCGACAGCTTTCCGCGCTCCTCGATCATCTGTCGAATCCGCCGCGCCCGGTGCCCGGATGCCCACA
>CAYYFS010000209.1:0-3174 GCA_964471055.1 uncultured Dehalococcoidales bacterium | reverse complement strand
AGATATCCCAGTGCTGCGCTATGCCGATGAGGCTGGCCAGTGTGCCGGCGAGTGCTATGGCTCCCACCAGACGCCATGCCTGGGGGCGTGTGCGCAGGCCGAGTGCCACGGCAAGGAACATGACGATGTGGGCGCCGGTGTTGTACAACCCGTAGCCATCGTTGCCCGGTTCTTTGCCCCAGATGCTCAAGGACGGCGAAATCGACAGCACAGTGGACAGTGCTGTGGCGACCAGCACAGCGAAAGCTGCACACACGAGGGCGCGCCGGGGCCCCGTGAATCGTTCGGTCAATCGCCCCCCGTACGCGTCGAGCATCAGCCGCGCGCTGAGGAGAACAAAGGCAATCCCGGCGATGATTCGATGCGACGCTACCTTGGGCAACTCCGTGATCGAGATGAAAGAATGCTCGGACACGACTATCAGGGGCACGACTACGGCGGCGATGAGCCAACTCGCCTCCAAACCGTAGTCCAGCCAGGTTGCGAGCCCGGCCGCAGTCACAGCGCGGCCACTGCCAGCAGAAGCGGTCGTTCGACGTCTCTGTCGGCGTGTCATCTCAGTGAGCGCACGGGAATCTCCGGGCGGGTTCGAGGGCCAGTGAACGTCTCGGCCACCACCCGCCTCGTCGCGTCAGCGTTGGAGGGCGCGGTTTAGGCTTGATTGCCGCGACCTTGCCGGGATCGATGTGCCGGGCAGCCAACCGAGCGTACGAGGGCGCGTGCAGTTCCGGCATTCGTACCAGCGCGCAACGTTGAGTCGTTTTCGCGGCTGCTACCCGCCGCCGGTTGCCAACTCCTCCGCCAAGATCTCGACGCTTTCATCCCACTTGTTGAGGCTCGCCTCGTCCATCTTCGGATGCTCAGTCTTCCAGACAAGAACGGCGGTGCGGGCCGCGTCCAGATCTCTCTCCGCCAGCGCCTGTTGGATGAGCGCCGCGTGGGTGCGGAACAACTCGGGTCCCAGTCGCGCAAGCTCTTGCGTCTCCTGCCGGGCGATGGCCATCCGTTCCGGCAAGTCGCTTGCTGCCTCGCGGTTGAAGTTCGCGAGCGACAAATGGAGCCGGTAGTTGTCCGGCTCTGCTTCCAGCGGCCCTTTCTGTTCCCTATCGACAAGCTGGACCATTAGGGACCGCTGATCTGCCGACTCCCCCGCATACTTCTGCGCCAGCAGGTTGAACAGCGCGATCTGGCCATATGGGGCGAGCGGGGAGAAGTATCGGAAGTACTCGGCGACCTGGTCGGGAGTCCCGCTCAGGACGAACAACTGCGACGCCCTGAAGAGCCGGTAGTTGAGCACGTAGAGCGAAGTCAGGAGGAGCGCGACGACCGCGGCCGGGATGAGGTACTCATCCAGAACACCCGCGATCCTATCTCGCGGGCGGCGCGTCTGTTCCCGCCTTCGCCTTGCCCGCCTCCCCTTCACGCGTGCCCTCTCTTCCGGCGGCACCTCGACCGGAAGAGGACCGGCGCCGGGAGGTAGCAGAACATCGCCGGCCAACCCCAGATCCGCCCGGGCCCTCATAGCGGGCTCTGTGCTCCCCATCCACGCGGCCAGGACGATGAACAGAAGGAACGTCGACGACGTCTCAAACAGGAACAGTGTTCCTACGAAGTACGCACCGAGCGCGGCGGCTCCGAATAACCGCAGCATCCGCGTGCTCGAGGCGCGCGGAATCCCGGACATCATCAGCCACGTCAGCCAGCCCCAGAGGGCTGCGTAGAAGACGAAGCCGACACTCCCCGTGGTGGCCAGAACATCCAGAGGTTGACTGTGTGCACGGTCGAGTTCCGTGGAACCGTACACGGAATCTCTCGCTCGAGAGTACAGGCGAAACGGTACGACGAAGTTGTCGCCGCCCCACCCTGTGACAGGACGTGCAGCGAAGGCCTCCACCCCAATCCTCAGACCCGCAGCCCTCTCGGTCAAAGCACCTTCCCCGCCGCTGCCGAACGTCCGCTCAAGCACCGGAGAGATGCTGCCAAATCCGCGGAGCGCGTCGCTCCCTCTGGCGAACAACAGCAAGGGCACGGCCACCACGACGATCGCGATGGAAGCGACGCACGCTATGCGCAACCGTTTGTGACCGCCCCAGATCGCGTACAGAAGTCCCGCGATTAAGACCCCGCCGACGAGAGCGACCACCGCCCCCCGGGAACCCGTCTCTCCTATCACCCACACAGCAAGAACGGCCGTCGCACCCCAGAAGATCCGTGCAGCCCGAAGACGCCTTGCATCCCGGCGCCGCCCGGCCTGCCCCGGCCGCGCGCGCCGCGCACGCTGCTCGTCCGAAGACTCGGATTCCCTGCTACGGAACGAATCGGCCAGCAACCCGCAGGCAAGGATCGAAATGACCGTCATGTACGCGCCGACATACGTCGGGTTGCCCAGCGTGATGTCCAGGCGTGGTTTCTCTTGGATGAAATCGAAGAAGACGGGTGAGATGCCCAAGCGCTGGGCCACCCCGATCAACCCCATCACCAGGCCGAGCCCAACCACCGCGTTCAGGAGCAGGCGCCACTGGGCGACACCACGTACGACAGACGCGAGCACGAACAGCAGTGCGCCCCAGTGCGCCAGATCGAAGACGCCCTGCATGCGTTCGTAGTTACCCCAGAACGTTCGCTGGAAGCTGACCCCGAAGTAGCCGCTCACCAGAGTCGCCAGCACGAACAGGGCGAAGATCACCACTAACCACGAGCGCGCCGGCCGGTATTCGCGTGTGCGGACGGCGAGGATCACCCAGGCGGCGAAGATGACTTCGATCAGGCTGCGCGCCCAGATCGCCTTGAACACGACGAAAGGGAAGACCGTGCTCATCGAATAGACGAGCGGGGTGAGCAGCAACAGGAGAAGCCCGGACCTGATCGCCCACAGAAGTGCGAGATTCATGGCGGGATTATAAGTGGCTCCGCCGGGCAGGGCCGTCCGCTGCGGCGTGCTCACGAGAGAGGGGAGACCCGCGATTCCTGCCGTCGGCCCCTTGGGCCGCGTTTTCACAGCGATGCGGGCCGAAAACGCCTAGAGAGTTGTGAAACCCGGCAGATACCCTCTCCGCATACCACCCCGGGAAGCGAGGGCCGGGACGTGGCCAAGGCACAGAATTCCCGATTGGGCAAAAGGGACAGGCTACTAGTGGCACTCGGGACGCTGGCCCAGACCCGCGAGGCCGACCG
>CAYYFS010000208.1:0-3188 GCA_964471055.1 uncultured Dehalococcoidales bacterium | reverse complement strand
CCGGCCAGCCCCCGTTCGTCCAGTAGATTCCAACCCAGGGTGGATTTTCGCAAGTCCGCATCTATCACGAGTACCGAACTACCCGCCTCCGCAATTGTTCTGGCGAGGTAGGTGACCATGGTGCTCTTGCCGGCCATTCCTTCGGCGGAGGTGACGAGCATTGCTCCGAGTTTCGATGGCGCGGGGATGAACTGGATATTGGTGCGGAGGAAACGAAACGATTCCAGGAAGGCGAGATCAGGCGCGTGGTTCTCGGTGTCCGTTTTCGAGAGTCTCGCCCACGGCACGGATCCGAGCACGGTCAGGTTGAACCGCTCTTCGAACCGCTCTTTGGACGCGATTACATCACGGAAGTAGTCCAAGACGAACGCAGCCGCGGCACCGCCGACGAGACCGGCAAGGGCGCCGAGGATGATGCCCAGTCCGGTGCGGGATGGTTCAGGAGACCCCGCGGGGATCGCAGATTCCGCTACTACCAGGGGTTCGAGCGACCCCAGCTGGCTCTTGACGACGGCAGACACGTCGATGATGCCCTGGGCCGCTGCGGTCTGCTCCAGCCTGGCGATCTCCGCCAGCCGGGCCTCCAGCGTCTGCGCGATGAACACCTCTATGACGGTGTTGGCGAAATCCGCCGCCCGCAGAGGGTCTGTGTCCCGTGCGGTGATCATCAGTAGTTGGGTGTCACCAACAACGTCTACCTGGATCTTGCCCGCGAGCTCGCCCGCCGTGACTTCGCTGCCCAGCCGACGCGCGGCCTCTTGAAGCACCGGCCTGGTGGTGATGAGACGCCGGTAGGTGCTCGCGAGTGCGCGGCTTCTGCCGATGTCTGACGCGCTGAGGCTTGTGGAGATATCTCCTTCCTTCACCAACAGGGTGGCGCTGGCCGAGTACTGGGGGACGTGCGACGAGTTTAGATACCACGCGGCGAGTCCGCCGAGAACCATCCCGGCCACTACCAACCAGAAGTAGTGGACCAGGACGCCGACGTACCGCATTATCTCGGCCGACCGTTCCTGCTGTTCCCGACCGGAGCTAGTCATCCCACTCCCGTGTCATCCCTGTGCCTTTCCCCAGCAAACTGGCATTATATATTAGCGGCCGGGCTTTCACCCGTCCGGCACACAGTATCTGAGTGAACCGGTCGGGTTTTCTCCCTCATAGGCCTTGCGGCGGCGCACCGATCTGTTGGGGTGGTGCGCGTCCTCGCCCACGAGGTTGTGCGCGGTGGCAGGGACACCCGGCGCGTGAAAGGCCGACGAGGCGTTTGATGGCGCATGTGTTGGTGACGGGCGGGGCCGGTTTCATAGGCTCCCACTTGTGCGAGAGATTGCTTGAGTTGCAGCATCAAGTCACCTGCCTTGATGCCTTCGACCCGTACTACCCGGCAGACGCCAAGCTGGCGAATACCGCAACCGCGCGGCGACACCGGGGCTACCGGCTGGTTCGAGGCGACATCCTGGATGTGGACCTGGTGGATCGTGTGCTTGCGGGAGAAGGACCGCTAGAGCCAGACGGCGCGAAATCGGAGGCCGAATGGCCCGATCCCACGAGCCCCGAACGCCCCGTCGACACCATCGTTCATCTGGCCGCGCTGGCGGGCGTGCGCGCTTCGGCGGAGCAGCCAGATGCGTACATGCGGGTGAACGTTGAGGGCACTGCGGGCCTGCTCGACCGGGCCAGGCAGGCCGGCGTCTCACATTTTGTATTCGCCTCTTCATCGTCCGTGTATGGCGACAACGAGGACGCCCCGTTCACCGAGGACGCGGAGCTCCGCCCGGCTTCCGTGTATGGGGCCTCGAAGCAGGCCGGGGAGATCGTCTGCCGCGCGTTCTACGACCTGTACGGGCTCCCGGTGACGGCCCTTCGGTTCTTCACCGTCTACGGTCCGAGGCAAAGGCCAGACATGGCGATTCACAAGTTCGGCAGGCTGATGCTGGAAGGGAAACCCATACCGGTCTACGGTGACGGTTCTTCGGCCCGGGACTACACCTACGTCGGAGACATAGTCGAGGGCATCGCCAGATCTATTGCTCGCCCGGGCCCGTACCAGGTCTACAACCTGGGCAGCACGCGTCCGGTCAGGTTGGCGAATCTCATCCAGACCCTGGGCGTCGCCTTGGGGACAACGCCCAGACTGGAGCATCTGCCGGATCAACCCGGGGACGTGCCTGTCACCTGGGCTGACATCTCCAGGGCAGAGCGCGACCTCGACTATCGACCCACGGTAGACATCGAGGAAGGGATCGGACGATTCGTGCGCTGGCTCAGAGAAACGCCGCATGCGTCGCAGGGGGGTGGCGGGCTGTGAGACTCACCATAGTCGGCGGCTGCGGCTACGTCGGCGTGATCACCGGCCTGGGTTTCGCGGAACTGGGTCACGACGTCGTCGGCGTGGACGCGGACGAGGCGAAGGTGGAAGCGTATACGAAAGGCAAGCCCCTGATCTTCGAGCCGGGGCTCGAAGAGGCTCTGCGGCGGGCTCTCGACCAAGGGCGCATCAAGTTCACCACCGACCTGGAGGCCGGATCCCGTGATGCCGACGTGGTGTTCGTGGCGGTGGGTAGCCCGGCGGGACGAGGCGGGACTGCGGATCTGTCGCAGATCGAGGCGGTGGCTCTAGGGCTCTCCCAGGTAGTCGGTCACCGGACCGTGATCGCGATCAAGTCCACGGTGCCTGTTGGCACAGCCGATCGGATGCGGAAGGTGCTGGAAAGCGGCAGACGCGCAGGAGCGAGCGTGGACCTCGTCGTCAATCCCGAGTTCCTCCAGGAAGGGCGTGGATACCACGATTTCTTCCATCCGACCCGAATCGTCGTCGGGGGGGGAACCGACTGGGCGCGTGCAACCATGCGGCGGCTCTACGATCCGTTCACCGGCTCGGGCGAGGCTGAAGCATCGGCAGTGGACATGGCTCACGGCGTTCCACTCATCGAGACCTCGATTACGGACGCCCAGATTGTCAAGTACGCGTCGAACGCTTTCCTGGCGACGCGGCTCTCTTTCGTGAACGAGATTGCAGCGATCTGCGAGCGCGTCGGCGGGGATGTGGCCGCCGTCGTCGAAGGGCTGGGCCACGATCCCCGCATCGGCAAGATGTACTTGCAGCCCGGGATCGGGTTCGGAGGCCCGTGCCTCGAAAAGGACCTCCGCGCTCTGATCGAATCCTCACGGCAGTACGATTACACTCC
>CAYYFS010000207.1:0-3294 GCA_964471055.1 uncultured Dehalococcoidales bacterium | reverse complement strand
TCGATCGAGTCGTCGCCGTCCACGTCCACCGACCCGCCCACTGCGAGCGCGCCGCCGTGCAGCGACACAGCGCCCGCCGCGTTCTCCAGCGCAGCGTCCACGCTTCCCTTGCCCTCGGACGCGGCGAACGAGCTCAGCCCGATCGTGGTCAGCGCCATGATCGTGCCGACGACGATGACCGCGACGAACCCTATCGCCAGCTCGATGCTCGAGAAGCCGGTGGAGTCCACGCGGAAGCGCGCCCTGGGTGCATTCACCCCTTCAGCGTGCGCCCCATGCCCGCGTGCCCGTAAGCGCGCCAGCCTGAAAACGCGATGCGTGTTTATCCCACGGCGAGTGCGCGTCCTCCTCCGGGCGCGGCCCCGGCCCAATCTGAGATTCCTGCAGATCACCCGGGTCACCACGCGGCTCCCTGTGGCAAACGAAGAGAGCGCCTCTCGGCGCCCTCTTCCATGTTTCGAATAACCGGCTCTCCGGCTGCACTGCTAGCCCTTCGGCTTCTTAGGCTTCTTCTTCCCGTGCCCCATCGCCCCTTCCAGGGGGTCGCTGCCGCTGGCTTTGAAGTCCTTGAATTCGGCCTCGCCCGCGCCCCGGGAGAACAGGCCCACCCCGGTGGCGTCGCCCAGGCCTGAGAACTGCGCCTCAATCATCACCTTCTTGCCGACAAGCACTCTCACCTCGTCGCCATTCACTTCCAGGCTGATCTTGTGCGTCTTCCCTTTGGGCCAGTCGTACCTCGCTCGGCGCAACTCGGACCAGATGACGACGTCCGGCTCGGGGTTCTCTTTCGCGCCGAGCACGATCGCGCCGCACCTCGATTCACCGCCCGGGCACGTTTGACCGGCCCCAACATCCGCGGGCCAGCCTTCCGGATCGAACCACGCGCCAAGCCAGTCGACCGGGCCGGTGTGCCGCGCCGTCACTCCGAAGTACTGGTAGCCGTCCCCCCGCTTGATCTCGGAGCTCACGACCACGTCCGCCGTTTGCGCATCGATGTTGACGCGCTTGTCCGAGGCGACGCTCCAATCCTCCGGCGAGCGCTCCACGACCCTGCCACCCTTGCGGCCCACTACGTACCAGTCGACGCGGAGTCCGGTTCTCGCCCGTTCATCTCGCCGGACTCGCCCTTCCCGAGCGTGAACTGGTCGTAGATGAGCGTCTGCCTCCCATCCTTCGCCGAGGCCGGAGCCGCACCCACCGTCAGGAACATCGTGACGCCGATGGCGGCTGCCAGGAGCAGCAGCGCGACCCTTCTTGTCCAGAGTGCTGTGGTAATCATGGCACTCGTTCCTCCCGGCGATTTCCGCACCGCCTCGTCCTCCACGCCATGGCTGCGGGCGGGCATCGCACGTCGTCTTCCCGTGGATGCGCGGGATACTAGCGACGAACCTCGCCGCAAGTCAACACTTCCAGTGACCCTTTCGTGTCATCTCGGTGTCCTTCCGGTGCTGATCGGCCGCGGCGCACGCGCGCAACGCGCAGGCGCGGCGTCCGGCGTCCGGTGTCACAGGTAGACTTGGGCTGCCCGAAGCCCGGCACCTCAGCAGGGAGGATCCCGTTGGCGTTGCTCACGGAGAGATCGTTCGAAGCCTCATCAATACGCCTCAACTACGCGGAAGGCCCGGAGGGCGGGCCGCCCCTCGTGCTGTTCCACGGCATCCTCGACCGCTGGCAGACCTGGCTGAGCTTGATGCCCGCGCTTGTGCTCAGGTGGCACGTGTACGCCGTCGACCACCGCGGCCACGGCAGGTCCGGGCGAAGCAAGGACGGATACGAGCGAGGCGGATACGCGTCCGATGCGATCGAATTCCTTCGGGCGAAGGTCGATTCGCCCGCGGTGCTGATCGGCCACTCGCTCGGTGCGGGGGTCGTCATCCAGGTCGCGGCCGACGCGCCCGAGCTGGTACGTGCGGCAGTCATGGAGGACCCCGCCCGGCTGCGCGCTCCCCGGCCGAGTGCACTCAGCGGAGTGGGCAGCCGGTTCGCGGAAGAGGCCGAGCTACTGAACAGGACGCAGGATTTCGACGAGCTGGTCGAGGGTCTGCAGCGCATCTACCCGGAGGCCGGCCCGGCCGAAAATCGCGACAGGGCCCGCAAGAGAACCCTGGTGGATCCCCGGGTGCTGGACCAGATCACCGCTCCATCGGGACCGGGCCAGCCGGACATGGAGCCCGTCCTGAAACGGATCCAGGCGCCCGCGCTGCTGGTGCACGGGGATAGCGATCTCGGAGGCATCGTGGGCGAGGAGGATGCCGCCTGGGCGGCCAGTGTTGTCCGTGATCTGTCGATCGCACATATCGAGGGTGTCGGACACGGCATCCACCGCGGCCGCCGCGCCGAATTCCAGAGCGTCGTCCTGGACTTCCTCGAGTCGCTTTAGGCCACTTCCCGCCCACCCCCTCGGCACGCCCGCTGTCACCGGGCTTTCGGATTCTGCCCGCTCGCCGCGCGCCGATCATCACCGCTCCTTGCACTCTCTTTGCCAGAGGTTTATATGCTTTGCATGCCGTCAAGCTTGCCTGTGCCTCTGGCAGCAACTACGCTGGAGTGTTCCGGGCCGTTCGGAGCGAGATGAAGGCGAGGCAGTGTCTGCGCCGCCATCCCGCCGAGGCGGGCCGGATGTGCCGGCGGCAGTGACTCCGGAACAACTGATCTGGCCGGGGTGGCCGCGAAACGGCTCCTGATGGAACTACAACGAACCGAGCGCGAAAGGATGAGGAAATGGCATACAGCCTTGCATGCAGAGACGCGGGCATCGACTGCTCCTTCGTCGCCGAAGGGGACTCGATCGAACAGGTTCTTTCCGATGGCGGAGCCCACGCAAAGGAAGTGCACGAGTACACGGACGCGCAGCTCCAGGACCCGGAGCTGATCGCCCAGCTGCGCGCAATCGTCAGGGAGACCTAGAGAGATCCCGGCCTGTGGGCGCCTGCTTCCGCGTTACGTAGGGAAACAGGCGCCCTCCCCGCAACAACGAATCAACGGCGCGGCGCCTGCGCTGCCCTTCCACGGGACCGAGGTGCATACGCTCGGAGCAGCCAGTCAGCAGCAATTCGATCCGATCGGAGGCCGGAGGGGAAGGCGGGCCGGGCCTTATGGAACAGTACAGCCGGTAGTGCGAGAGGATGAGGAAATGGCATACAGCCTGGCCTGCAGAGATGCGGGTATCGACTGCTCCTTCGTGGCCGAAGGGGAAACGACCGGGAAGGCTCTCGCTGAGGGTGTGGCCCACGTCAAAGAGGTTCACGAGTACACCGACGAGCAGCTGCGGGACCCCGAAGTGGCGGTCCGCCT
>CAYYFS010000206.1:1406-3322 GCA_964471055.1 uncultured Dehalococcoidales bacterium | reverse complement strand
CGGAGACGTGAACGGAGCCCCTCGGGGCCCCGTGCCGTCGAATACGGGCCACGCTCACGTTCGGCGCAGACCCGTGTGGACCGCCGGTCTGTCTAGCTCCGGGCCCGCCGGCGGCGCCTGGCGCGACTGCTGAGCGCGAACAGCACCCGGTCTTCCTGCAGAACGATCTGGAGCCGCTTGCCCGCGACGCGTGCAGCGTACGTGAGCCGCGAACGGATCCTCGGGCCTGTGTCACCCGGCTGCAGCACGATTGCCTTCGCTATGCCGGGCGTCAGGGCGTCGATCGCATCGATCAACTGCTGCGTTTCGGGCGAGCGGACTCTCCCTCTTCGAGCAGCGTTCTTCAGATCGTCAATGTTGGCGTCCACTATGCGCACGGCACTTTCCTCTCGTGGGCGGCTAGTATTCCGATAAGCACAATGATAGCAGGGAGAACCGATAGATACGGACTCATGTGTTCCCTCCCAGCACAGCGCGAATCGCTTCCTGTTCACGGGAAATCGCGCGCACATCCGGGGAGTGCAGGGGAACGCGCGGGAAGACAGCCACAGTCGGGCGCGGTTTCGCGTCGGGGAATCCGACCGACATGAGCGCAAAGGTCGTCTCAGCTGCGCAGAACAGAATCACGGTCGCTGAGTGCGGAGAAGAAGGACGAATTGGGCCGGGGCCCGCTACTCCCGATCCGCCCGGAACGTGTTCTCCATCTCTCGCCGGATGCGCACCGGTTCCAGGCTCTCATCCAGCTGGACGTCACTCCACCGCAATGGAGCACCGGCCTCGACGGCGCGTTCGAGCGTGACACCCTGCGACAGGCCAATCGGAAGCCCGCCCATAGCCAGGGAATCTCCGGCCGACATCAGCCGTCCCCAGACTGTGTATCCTCCCTCGCCGTCCAGGGTTTCGCCCGCGGCGAGATCGCGCTTGGCGATGGCAATCACGTCGCCATTGAAACCCCGCGGCGCACCGGTCGGCTCACCGTGCAGGGCCGCAGAGGCCACGCTGACGCCGAGTTCGAGCCCGATGAGGTGATAAGGCCGGTAGAGAGCGGAGTACCTCCCGGTCGAATCGGTCTGAAGCCCGTACTCCGCGAAGCAGTCGGCCACGTAGTCTGACGCGGCCTCGAAAGTAACGTAGACCGCCCAGCGAATGGCACTGTCGATCTCACTGCCGTCCGGGCGAAGACAAGAAACCACTTCAACCGTGCCCTTGTGGCTGAGCAGGCCACCCGCCGACTTCGGTTTGAGCCGTTCGGCGAGGGAATCTCTGTCGCATGGCGGAAATTCCAGTCCTCCGGGGGCGGGCACAAGACCGGCCATGTTAGCCACCGCGGCCATCTCGATGGCCGACTTGGTGCCATCGAGAAACGAGTTGAACATCTTGGAGTTCATGCCGGCCCGCGCTGCCTGTTCGGCGGTCAGACCGTAGTAGTCCCAGACGGTATCCGGCGTCGACACGTGGTATTCCGGCAGGTGCTTCGTGCCCTTGCCTGCGCACACCACGTCGAAACCGGACGTGCGTACCCGGTCCACCAGCTCGGCGATCAGCGCCGGTTGATCGCCGTAGGCCAGCGAGTACACGATGCCTGCGTCGGCTGCGCGCCGCGCCAGCAGCGGGCCCACGAGCGCGTCCGCTTCGACGTTGACCATGACGACGTGTCGGCGCGCGTCACAGCAGGCCATGGCGTGGTGCACGCCGGCCGCCGGATCGCCGGTCGCCTCGACAACCACCTCCAGGTCCTCCGTCGCTATGAGATCGAGGCCGCTGGAAGTCACCCGGGTCGCGCCTTTCGCGCGGGCCTGAGCCGCGCCGGCAGTCGAGATCTCCCCGGCGGGCCAGCCGGCCCGGTGCAGGGCGGCGTAGGCGCGCTCAGTATCCAGGTCGCAGACGGCTGCGATGCGCAGACCGGGCGTACGGCG
>CAYYFS010000206.1:0-1306 GCA_964471055.1 uncultured Dehalococcoidales bacterium | reverse complement strand
GTACAGACCCCGGAGGCATCCGGTGCCCCGCTGACCAGGTCTGCCGTTCAGCCCCCCGGTCTGCGCCTCGTGACTGATCCGGAAGATCGGAGCTTGACGATCCCACTCAGGCTTGGTAGTTTTGCAAAGTACTTTGCCCCACAAAGCTCTTGCTCGATGCGAACGTGAGGTCACCGGAAGCTGTCATGTCACAGGAGATCAGCCTGGAAGAGGCGGAACAGAAGGCATTCGCCACGTATTACCAGGATGGTCTATGGGACATCCTCGTAGGCTACATCGTGGCAGTATTCGCCATCGCGCCCTTCTTGCGGGCGCCACTGGGAGAAACTTGGAGTACAGCAGTATTCTTCCCTTTCGGAATATTGGTCTGGGTATTCTTCCTGGCGGTCAGGAAATACGTTGTCGTTCCCCGGGTCGGTATGGTGACGTTCAGTCGGGCGCGCAGACAGAGAGTGTACTGGGTATTTTTCTCGGTATTCGCTGTGAACTTCGGAGCACTACTCTTGGGATTCAACCTGTTGGATTTGTTGGAGCTACCGGGTTGGGCAACAACAGCCAAGTTCGGAATACTGGCTTTGGCTCTGTTCGGCATCCCGGCATTCTTCCTCAAGTTCCGCCGCCTGTACATCTACGGCGTCCTGGTTGCCGGGTCGCCGCTGATCAGTGAGCTGGTGTACAGACAGTGGGGAGCGGTTCACCACGGCTATCCGATCGTGTTTGGAACAACGGCCACGATCATGATTCTTACCGGTGTGGTCCTCTTTGTGCGACTCATGCGCGGAAGTCCTGCTATGACAGCGGCGGCAAGGTCAGAGGATGCCTGAGATGCCGGATTCACGGCCGGACACGGACCTGCACCCGTTGGCGAATATCGATCAGGTAGCCCACGCACCCGCCCGATTGATGGTGCTCACCTACCTCTACGTTGTTGAAAGTGCCGACTACGTCTATCTGATGCGCATGACCGGCTTGACCTGGGGGAATCTGTCCACTCACCTGACCAAGCTTGAACAAAACAACTACATCGAAATGGAGAAGGGATTCAAGGGCAAGAAGCCCCACACGACCGTCCACCTTACTGATCAAGGCAGAGCGGCATTCCGCGAGTACAAGAAGAGCATGCAGCAGGTGCTTGATGACCTGCCCGAATGAGACAGGCGGCCTGCCTGCCCGCAGCAATTGCTCCCGTCGCCAGGTCAGTCTAAGAGCCGGAATCGGACTGTGATCGAGATCATCCGACAATCAGCCAGGCACGGCGGCGACTCCGCGCGAGCCGCTGAAGTCGCGGCCTGGTACTCAGCATTCA
>CAYYFS010000205.1:0-3330 GCA_964471055.1 uncultured Dehalococcoidales bacterium | reverse complement strand
GTGGTCACGCCCCGGGACACACATGCCGGATCCGCTTCAATCGCCAGATGCGCCACGCCCCACCACACGTGGACATGGATGTCCACCAGCCCCGGAGTCACCAGGAGACCGTCCGCCTCGATCACGTCGAAGGCGTTTCCGTCGCTGATGTACGGTTCCACCGCGACGATTCGCCCGCCCGCCACGGCCACGTCCCGCCGGTCGTGCAGCCCCTGCGACGGGTCGATCACGGTCCCGTTCTTGATGACCAGGTCGTATTCCATCGCTGTTCCTCCGCCGCGGGCCGCGGCTGCCTAGTCCGACTTCGAGCGCAGGACGCACCCGGGCGTTTCGCCGGTGGGCTCTCCGCCCATCACCGAGGCGGTGCCGTTCACGAAGACGTCCCGGACGCCGACGGCGTACTGATGCGGGTCCACGTACGTCGCCTGATCCCCGACGGTCTTCGGGTCGAACACGACGATGTCGGCCGCGTAGCCCGGTGCGAGCCTGCCCCGCCGCGTGAGCCCCAGGCGCGAAGCCGGCAGCGTTGTCATCCTGCGCACCCCTTCTTCCAGGCTCGCCAGTCCCTTCTCGCGAACCATGTGGCCGAGGAACCGGACGTTCGTCGAGTAGTTGCGGGGATGGGGCTTGCCGGCGGCCAGCGGCCCTTCTGCGCGCAACGAGCTGCCGTCGGAGGCGACGGCGATCAAGGGCGAAGCGGCGATCACGTACACGTCGTCGTCGGACATCGAGTGCAGGACCAGCGGGGCATCGGCGATCTCGAACAAGCGCACCACGCCCTCTTCGACGTCGCATCCCATGTCCGCGGCGATGTCGCCCATGTGCAGGCCTTCGTACTCGGGCTTCGGGGCGAGCGAGGCGATGACTGCGCCGTCCGGCCCGCCGTATGCGTCGATCTCGCCGGTCACCCACTGCTTGATCTGGGCTCGGGTCTCCGGGTGCACAAGCCGTTGCAGCGCCGCGTTGCGGCCGCCGACCATGATCCATCTCGGGAACATGGCCGCGCTCACGCTCGTGCTGGACCAGGCGTACGGGTACTGGTCGCCGGCCACGTCGATGCCTTCGGCGCGGGCCCGTTCCATGCTCTCGATCAACTCCGCGCCGCGTCCCCAGGTCGCGCGATGGGACGCCTTCACGTGCGCTATCTGCACCCTGACGCCGGTGCGCCTGCCGATCTCGACCGCCTCTTCATGCGCGGGCATCAGCCCGCAGAGGTCCGTGCTCTGGGATCGGATGTGGCTCGAGTAGAAGAGGCCGCGCTCGGCGGCAGGCTTCGTCAACTCGACCACTTCCTCGGTGAGCGAATACGCGCCCGGCGGGTACCAGAGACCGGTTGAGATACCGAGAGCGCCCGCGTCGAGGCTTTCCTCCACCAGCGTTCGCATCCGCCTGAGCTCGTCGGTCGTGGGCGACCGCGCGTCCATGCCCATGACGGCCGTTCGCACGGTGCCGTGGCCGACCTGGTTCGCTATGTTCAGCGTCGAACGCGCCTGCTCCAGCGCGTCCAGATAGCCGGCGAAATCCGTCCACGTGGGCTCCACGATTCCGTCCGCCCGGTCGAGCCGTTCATCGAACTGCTCGCGGGCCATGCCGATGAGCGGCGCGCAGAAGCTCATGCCGCAGTTCCCCGTGACTTCCGTTGTGACGCCCTGCCTGACCTTCGAGTCCGCCAGGGGATCGATCAGGAACGACATGTCGCTGTGGGTGTGGATGTCGATGAACCCGGGGGTCACTGCCAGGCCGGACGCCTCTACGGTCGTCTTCGCCTCGCCCTCGATCCCAAGGCCGATAGCGACGATGGAGTCCCCACGGACCGCCACGTCGGCTTCGTAGGAGGGTGCACCGGTCCCGTCGATTACTCTGCCGCCCTTGATCAGAAGGTCGTACACAAGTCACCCCTGTCAGTTTTGGTTCGCGCGCCTGGTCAGGGCCGGAGTGTATCCCCCGGCCGTGGCCGACGGCCAGTGACCGGGCTTCTCGGTGCCGGACGCGCTGACGTATCCTGTTGGCCCGCAACGGTCCGAAGTCGCGAAGAGAGACGAGAGATGGAACGGGAAACCCTTGTCCTGGAATCCTATGAGGGATCGTGGTCGGACGACGATCCCGACGCCGGGTTCAGAAGCATGGTCCGCGAGTACTCGCGCCTGGACCCTCTGGCCACGCTCGAAACCCTCAGCCGCAACAAAGACATTCCGCTCGGCGCGCTGGTGAAGTTCATACTGGCGCGCTACAGCGCGTCGGGCAGCGAAGCGCTAATGGCGATGGGACCGATCGTCATCCAGCAGATGGCCGATATCGTTGAGCAGGCGGAGGGCAAGGCGACGGATCAAGCGCGATTTGATGCCTACGCGGCCCTCAAGGCGATCGTGTCCTGGTTGCAGGTGCCGCTGAGTGACCCGGACTGGCGCCCCGGCGAGCGCCGCGAGCGGCCTGCCGGCGGCGTAGACTGAGGGACGCGTTTGACTCCGGCCCCACTGGAACGCCTGCTGCGATGCCCGGGGACCGGTGAATGAGGAGGCACATAAGGTGAAGATAGCCAGGTTCGAAGCGGCCGGGAGCGTCTCGTACGGCATCGTCGAAGACGACACTGTCCGGCAGATTTCCGGCACACCATTCGAGGAGTTCAGCGAGACCGGTGCCACGCATGCGCTATCGGCGGTGCGTCTGCTTGCCCCGGTGCCGCGGCCCGGCAAGATTCTGGCTATGGCCCTCAACTACCGGTCCCATGTCGGCGAGGCGGTAGAGCCCACGCGACCGGAGCCGTTCTTCAAGACAGCAACGTCGATCATCGGCCCCGGCGACGACATCGTGCTGCCGCCGGACGCGACCCAGGTCGACGAAGAGGGTGAGCTGGTGGCTGTCATCGGCCGGCGCGCCCGCAACGTATCCGTGTCGGAGGCTCTCGACTACGTGCTCGGCTACACCTGCGGGAACGACGTGAGTGCGCGAGATTGGCAGCAGGGCGACGTCCAGTGGTGGCGCGCCAAGTCGTCCGATACCTTCGGCCCAACTGGTCCGTTCATCGTGACCGACCTCGACCCGACCGGCCTCGACATCGTGGTCAGGCTGAATGGCGACGAGGTGCAGCACTGCAACTCCGCAGAGATGATCTTCGGAGTGGCCCACACGATCGCCGATCTGAGTAAGTACGTGACCCTGGAACCGGGAGACCTGCTGTTCACCGGCACGTCCGGCACCACCGCGCAACTCAGCGCGGGCGACACGATCGAGGTGGAGATCGCCGGCATCGGGACACTCAGCAACCCGGTGGTGGGAGCCTAGGCCTTCCCTTGGCGGCCGGGGGCGGACGCGCGCGGCGCGCCGGTCCCC
>CAYYFS010000204.1:0-3334 GCA_964471055.1 uncultured Dehalococcoidales bacterium | reverse complement strand
GAAACGTCGGAGCGTTCGGCATCGCCCAGCGATTGCGGGGGTTCACCGAACTCCTGCAGGATCTGATCCTGAGCCCGGAGTTCGGCTGGGCGCTTCACGAAAGGGCAACCGCCATGGGCTGCGCGCTGGCGGAGGCGGCGCTCCGCGAGGTAGGCGATCTGGTCGACACCGTTTCGTTTGCAGATGACCTGGGTGTCCAGACGCAGACGATCATGAGCCCCGAACTCTACAGGGCAGCCGTGAAGCCACATCACGCGAAGCTCGTGGAGACCATCCATCGTCACACGGACGCCCGGGTGGTCATGCACAACTGTGGGGCTATCCGGCCGCTCCTGCCGGACCTGATCGATTGCGGGGTGGACGTGATCAACCCGGTCCAGACAAACGCAGAAGGCATGGACCCGGATCGTCTGAAGCGGGAATTCGGAGACAACCTGTGCTTCTGGGGGGGCATCGACACACAGGATGTCCTGCCGCACGGGTCTCCGTCCGATGTGGCCGAGGAGGTCCGGCGCCGCATTTCAGACCTCGGGCGCGGAGGCGGCTACGTCCTTGCCGCCGTACACAACATCCAGCCGGAGGTGCCCCCGGAGAACATCGCCGCCATGTACGAAACGGCAGTGGCCGCAACGAGGTAGTCAGTCAGCCCAGCTTCGGTGCGATCCTACCGGGGCAGGGGCGCCGCCCTCCGTTGCTACGCGTTGTAGCGGAAGACGTTGCGACCGATGCGGTCGAACTCATCGGATGCTCTGAGAACGGCACCCACCATGGTCGCCGGCCGCGCGAGACCGAACGTCACTCCGTCGGCCTCCAGAGCCGACAGGACATCTTCGGCTGTGATCTCTTTCCGGCCGCCGCGGGCGAGTTCCAGCGCCTTGGCCCTAATCGTATCCCGTCGGCGTGCCGTGCCGGCCCGGTCGCCCCCGGCTCGGCCCTCTTGCCGCAGCGTGAACAGCAGGCGCTGGCCGTCCGTTGCGATTCTGATCTTCTTGCCCGCGATACGCGACGCGTACGCCAGCCTGGAACGGATCTTCGGGATCGTCTCTCCGGGGTCCAGGAGCACCGCCTTGGCCTGTCCCGGACCCAGCGCCTCCACGGCTTCGATCAGGTTCCGGGTTTCCGGTGACCGCGCGCGCCCGGCCCTGCCCGCTGTCCTCAGGCTGCCAATATCCGCGTCCACGATCGTCACTGGCATGCTCACACTCCCGGGGCAAACGACCCACAGTGCGCAACAGCGCTCCAGTCAGCGTCCATAGCCATTCAATTTGCAGCGCTCTTCAGGCGTCAAATGTGAAGCATTTCGCTGCGGTTTGCAAATCGCACCCACGCGCGGGACCCAGAACGCGCTGGACAGCAAGATGTCTCGCCACTAGACGACGATCTGTGCCTTTTCTGCAAGGTCTTCCAGTTCGAACGGTTTGACCAGCAGGTCGTCCGCGCCCAGGGTCCGCATGGCGGATACTGCTGTGGCCCTCACGTGGGCGCTCATGACCACGACCCGCCCGGGGCGGGACTCCTCCTCGACATCTCGCAGCGCGGTCAGCACGCCGAAACCGTCTAGCCTGGGCATGAGCAGGTCGAGGAAGACCAGATCGTAGCGCCTTGCCTTCATTTCTGTGACCGCCTCTTCTCCATTGCGCGCTACTTGGATCTCCTCGATTCCGAGCTCCTCCAGCATCGCTTTCACCGCCTCGCAGATGTCCCCATCGTCATCCACGATCAGAACATTTGCCGGCGACTCCGGCGAGCGATGATTCTCTGTCAAAGCGCTATCTCCAGATCGATTGCTGGCCGACCACAGGGTCCCGCAGGGGCGGGGCCGCGGGGCCGGAACCCCTCCTGACCCTACTCGGAAGGGGAGACGACATCGACAAGCTGTTGAAGATGGAACGGCTTCGAGAGGAGCGCATCCACACCAAATTCCTTCAAGGCTGCTGCAGGCAACGGTTCGGCGTGCGCAGTGAGCACTATGACGCGCCCGGGCCGCTCACCGCGTGGGCGGGTCTGCAGCTCTCTGAGCACCTCGAATCCATCGACGATCGGAAGGAGCAGGTCCACCATCAGGATGTCCGGATGAAAGGAGTCGATCTGGTCCAGCCCGGCCCGGCCATTGGCTGCGGTGCAGATCTCGAAGCCTCCCACCGTCTCGAGCCCGGCCTCTACGACTGCGCACACCGATTCATCATCGTCGATCAGCAAAACCCGCCTCGTGCGGTTTCCGCCCGGTCGATCAGGCGGTAGATGGGTGGACACTGGCGTCTCCTCGAAGCGGACTGCCGGGGAAGCGCGACGTTCGCAGGGCGAAACCGTCGCAAGGGCGCTTCATTGTAGCGAACCTGCTCTTGTCCTCCATCGACGTTCGCGCCAGGTGATGAGGGTATCATCGAGTCAGACATCGTCGACCGAGTGCCCACATGAACCTACGCAATTTGACGGCTTCCACATGAGACGCTTCAGCTCGGCTGCCGGGCCCCGGCCCATCGGTGGATTCTCCACCGCACCCGTCACCTGGACGATCCTGGGCGTCATGGTTCTTGCGTGGTTCGCGCTCGAACTCAATGGGGGCTCCAACAACGCCGAGACCCTCTTTCGCTTTGGTGCCAAGGACGGCGCCGCGATAGCCGACGGGCAGTGGTGGCGCCTGGTCACTCCCATATTCCTGCACATCGGTTTCCTGCACCTGTTCGCCAATTCCTTTGCACTCGTCATCTTCGGCGGCGTCGTGGAGCGCACGCTCGGGGCGCGCAACTATCTGACCGTGTACCTCGCTGCCGGCGTGTTCGGGAACGTCGCAAGCTTCTGGGCCGCACCTGCGCTCGGCGCGGGCGCCAGCGGCGCGGTTTCCGGCATCGTCGGCGCGTACGGCGCGTACCTGCTGGTAAACCGGCGTCTGTTCGGGGAGACGGGGCGGCGCTCGCTCTCCACTATCGGCATCATCGTCGCAGTCAACATAGTGTTCGGGCTGGTGGTTCAGGGTGTCGACAACTGGGCCCACCTGGGTGGGTTCGCCAGCGGATTCACGCTCGGCTGGTGGCTGGCGCCGCGCCCGCGAACTTTCATCACGGAATCGCCGGACGGGATGCGAAGGCGTACCACTACCACGGTCCTGTTCCGCGCCCGGATCATGCGGTGGGTGCTCGGGTTGGCGGTGGCGACCGCGCTCGCGGCATACCTGGTGTACCAGATCGGCGACGACTATCCCTACACCAGGCGCGTCGGGCCGGCCGCCGTACCGGTCAACACGGGGGCAATGGTCGGAGAAGGCTTCTTCGATGGAGTCCGACGGCAACTACAGGCGACCGTGCTCTTGAACCAGGGGAGCGACCCGACGGCC
>CAYYFS010000203.1:0-3412 GCA_964471055.1 uncultured Dehalococcoidales bacterium | reverse complement strand
CTGCGCACGCTCGGACAGGGTTCGCTGAGCCTTATTCCCAGCACTCTCGTCTCCATCTGGTTCGTGCGCAGGCGGGGCCGCGCGCTTGCTCTGATGGCACTGGGCGGAGCTGCAGCGCTCGGCGTATTCCCCGCCCTGGCAAATTCGCTTGTGTCTGCCTATGACTGGCGGGGCGCCTGGATGGGGATCGCGTTCATCGCCTGGGCACTGATCATTCCGGCCGCGGCGATCTTCGCCAGGAGAAGCCCGGAATCTGTCGGCCTCCTCCCGGACGGCGATGACCCCGGAAGGGCGCCTGCGGCGCGGTCCTCCCGCCGGACGGAGACGCGGTCTTTCACGTTGAGACAGGCCATGCGGACACGGGCGCTCTGGCTGCTAATGCTCGCCAGCTCCGCCCAGTCTCTGGTCGGGACGGGCCTCGGGTTCCATCAGGTGTCACTCCTCTCCGACCGCGGCATGAGCACAGCGACCGCTACCGGGGTGTTCGGAGTTTCGGCACCCATGATGATCGTCGGCCAGTTCGTATCCGGGTTTCTGGCCGACAGATTCCCGATCCGGTACTTGATCGCGTTTGCACAGCTCCTGATCACCGGTGCCGTTCTCCTGGTATTCATCATCTCGGAGCCTTGGCATGCCTACGTCTATGGAGTGGCCCTGGGGTTCGGATCGGGATTTGTCATGAACAGCCTCCTGGCGGTGTGGCCACAGTATTTCGGGCGAGAACACCTGGGCAGCATCAGGGGCGTGTCCCACTTCGCGACCATGGCCGCGGCCGCCAGCGGGCCCCTCCCTCTGGCGGCCGCGTTCGACCTGATCGGGAACTACACCTACGGACTCCTCGCATACGCAGTGCTGCCCCCTCTATGTGGCATCGCTGCGCTGATGGCGACTAGGCCCGCCCTGCCACAGCTGCGTCGCTAGAAGTGTCCGCGGCGCCGGACATCGGCTACTGGCCGTGTCCGGGGCTGCTGGCTACGTGGCGGTGGGGTCCCGGTGAAGGACGACGCCCTGCCTGAACAGCTCGGCACGCACAGCGTCCACGTTCACATCTCGCACCTGCACACCGGCGTTGATCGCCAGGGCCGCGGCCACGCCTGCAGCCTGACCCATTTCCCAGCACTGGGGGATCAACCTCAGGAAAGTGTGCGTCGCTGCATCGCACGACAGGTTACGGCCAGCCGCGATCAGGCCATCGAGGTCGGGTGGGATCAGGCAGCCCAGAGGGATGGAGAGGTTCGGGTTGCTGGGGTTCGGTGGTGGCGAGATACCGATCTCGTCGTCATGGATCTTCCCGGCGGTCCACTCCTCCCGCGTCACCGTCTTGACGCCGGCAAGCCTGCGGCTGTGGCGAGTGCCCATCTGAGGCGCGGTCCCGGCGACCCAGGCGTCCTCGAAGCCCGGCATGCGGCGGCGGTATATCTCCAGCATGGACATCATCAACCGGCGAGATTCGAGCTCAACCTCGGTGAGGTCCTCGACGTCGATAGCGCTGAAACCGGAAAGCCTCGGCCCCATGAACACGGCCACGTCGTTGCGGGGCATGGCATGGGGGGTCGAGTCCGGGCTGAGCCGCACCAGCTCGTCGGCGATGTCGCGGAATTCTTCCGGGTGCTCCCGCCGGAAAGCGAAGTACCGCTCCATGTCCAGGCCACCCCACAGGAACGCCACGTTGATCGTGTGATGGATGTCGCTCTCTTGGATGTCACCTTCCGACTGAGCGCCGGCCATGGCGAAGATATCCCCGTCGCCTGTCGCGTCGATCACGGCGCCGGCCAGAATCGCCTGCCGGCCCGACTTGCTTTCGAAGACGATTCCACGAACCTCATTCCCCTCCATGACAGGTGCGGCGGCCCAGGAATGGAGGAGCAGCTTCACACCGCGCTCGACGATGATGTCGCTGGAGGCCAGCTTGAGCATCTCCGGATCGACCGTAGGCGAATGCGTCACGATTCCGTGGTGCGCGCAGGAGCGGTCGCCCCAGTATTCAACCAGCGCGGGGTCTTTCGACCCCCAGAGCTCGTCCGGCGGGCCTGACACGGCATCTCTCGGAAGCCGGTCCAGCAACTCATCCGCGAAGCCCGCTATCACCTGCTGGCCGTCCCAGTCGGTCATGCGCTCTATGTAGACCACGTAGCCGCCGGTTGACATGCCCCCAAGGCAGCCGTACCGCTCCACCAGCACCGTGTCCGCGCCCATTCGTGCCGCACACGCCGCGGCCGCGGTCCCCGCTGGGCCGCCGCCGACGACCAGCACATCACACGTGCGGAAGACCGGGATATCTTTCGCAGGCTCGCGTATCACCTGTTGACCGGGCATTCGGCTACCTCCAGAGTGCCGTCGGCTGCATCTGCGGGTCGGGCTGGTATCGTACCTGCCGGGCACGCGCACCGTCTTGGCCCACAGAGCCTACACTGTGGTTCTCTCACGCGGGACCCTCCGGGGCGCTACGTCTTCGGGAAACCAGGGAGCTGACCGATGCCCTACTCATTCGAACCCGGCATGATGTACCGGATGCCGACGCACTTTGGCCCTGCGATGGGCCCCCGCCAGGGGCCGGATGGCCGGAAGTTCGATTGTGTCGACGGGCCGAAGACCACTTCTGTCGCCGTCTCGTTTCTCACTGATCCGGATCAGCTCGCAGAAATGCTGCCGCCCGGGTTCGAACTCGGAAACAGTCCGGTTGTGACAGTGCAAGCCTCGTATATGAAGGAAATCGGCTGGCTGGCCGGGCGGGGCTACAACACCCTCGGAGTGACGTTTCCTGCTGTGTATCGTGGCGAAATCGATGAGGTTGCGGGGCCACTCCTGACCGTCCTTTGGGAAAACCTGGCGGACCCGATCATCACCGGCCGCGAAGAACTGGGATTCTCGAAGATCTACTGCGAACTCCCGGAACCGGAGATCACGCCAACGGAAGCACGCTGCCGGGCCGGGTGGCTGGGTTTCCAGTTCATGGACATGAGCGTGGCACAGCTGGAACTCGCGGCTGACGCCCCGGCCCCGACGAGCGGCAAGGTGGACGGCATGCTGCACTACAAGTACTTGCCGCGGACCGGCGAATGGGGTACGCCGGATGCCTGCTACCCGGTCATGACCCCGGCCGACCCGGGGAACCGCAGGGTTCTGGAGCGGTGGACCGGCACGGGCACGGTCGAGTGGCGGCGTGCAGCGTGGGAAGACCTGCCTACGATGTACCCGATAGTCAACGCGTTTGCAGACCTTGAGGTTCGCGAATACGTTGCAGCGTCGATGGTCAAGACAGTCGGTGGAAAAGACCTGAGCGACCAGCGGGCTTTGAGATAACCCCTCAGTCCATCACGGTGCCGCCTGCGACGTTAAGGGCGATGCCGGTCACGTAGTCCGACTGGTCCGATGCCAGGAATACGGCCACGGAGGCCACGTCTTCCGGCTG
>CAYYFS010000202.1:0-3457 GCA_964471055.1 uncultured Dehalococcoidales bacterium | reverse complement strand
TGTGCGCGAGCGAGCTGGAATCACTGGGCATCGAGGTCCGCACAGGCGTCGGCAAGACGGGCGTGGTGGGCGTACTTCGCGGCGGGGCATCCGGGCAGGGCAAGACGGTAGCGCTGCGCGCGGAGATGGACGCGCTCTCCATCGAAGACGGCTGCGAGACACCCTACGCCTCAGAGACCCCGGGCGTTGCGCACCTGTGCGGCCACGACGGCCATGTGGCGGCGCTTCTGGGTGCGGCGATGGTGCTGTCCAGGCACCGCGACCGCGTGCCGGGCAACGTCAAGTTCCTCTTTGAGCCGGCTGAGGAGGCGGCTCCGCCGGGCGAGTGGTCGGGGGCGGAGGCGATGATCGCGGACGGTGCGCTCGAAGACCCCTCGCCGGATGCCGTGTTCGGAGGCCATTTCTTCCCGGAATGGCCGGCCGGCTCTGTGGCTCTGCGCGCGGGTGCGGCCTTCACGGGCAACGACGCGTGGAGTCTCGTCATCCTGGGGCGAGGCGCACACACCGCCGCACCGCACGGGGGGTTGGACGCGATCCTGGTGGCGGGACACGTGATCACTGCGCTTCAGGGCATCGTAAGTCAGTTCGACATCGGGGAGGCGGTGAGCATGCACGTCTCCACGATCCGGGGAGGCGAGCTCTCGAACCTGATAGCCGACAGGGTTGAGATGGAAGGGACGTTCCGCATTTCCGACGAAGGGCTCCGCGAAGAAATGCGCGTGCGGTTCGAGCGGATGGTGAAGGGTGTCTGCGACTCCTTTGGAGCGGAGTACGAACTCGACTACCGGGCAATGGCGATGAAGCCCGTGATAAGCACGCCGCACGAGGTCGAGGTCATGACGGAAGCTCTGACGGAGGTTCTGGGGACGGATCGGACCATCCGCATGCGCCATGCGCGTCTGGCCGCGGACACGATGGACCACTGGCTGAACCTGCGGCCGGGTGTCTTCTTCATGGTCGGATCGGCGAACGATGATCCGGCCACCCGGTACCCGTCTCACCACCCGCGGTTCGATATCGCGCCAGAGACGTGGCCCGCTGCGGTCGCGGCGTTCGCCATGACTGCAATCAGGTACCTGGAGAAAGGGTAGACGCCCGTCCGCCGCACGCGTGCCGGCTCTGGCATCGCCCGCACATTTGCAGCGAGGCGGGATGTGAAGAGGCTGCGCCGGTCGAACCGCCGGCCCCGTCGGCGGATGCTAGAGGGCCTAGCGGTCGGCGGGCCCAGGGTTCGACGAGACTTCCCGGAGGTAGATGAGTGTGGCCCGCACCCGTGGGTCAGCCGTGTCGTCGTCTATCTTGAGATCGCGGTAGATGCTCTCCGTCGTCCGGCGGACTGACGCCTCGTTCACCCGCAACTCCCGGGCTATCGCCACGTCCGTATAGCCGGCGGATATCTTCGCAAGCACTGACAGTTGTTCGGCCGACAAACGCTCAAGGGCGGAACGTCTGCGGGGTCTGAGGTCCTCCATGACGGCGGGGTCCATTGCGACGAGGCCACGGGCCGCACCCTCGACCGCCCGGACGAGGGTCTCCGGCTCCCGAATACTGCGTTTGAGAAGGAAAGACCATCCCGCGGCACGCTGGGTCGGGAGCGCGGCAAGATACTGCCGGTCGCGGTGCATCGACACGATGACGATACCGATTGCCGGGTTGGCGGCCTTGATCTGGTGCGCGGAGCGGATGCCGTCCGGCTCTGAGCCGAGTTCGATGTCCATCACGACGACGTCCGGCGCGGTTCTCTCGGCCATCTCGATCGCGTCCAGGCCGCGGCCCACGGCGCCCACGACCTCCATCGATCCGGCTGCCTCCAGAGACGAGGTCACCAGGTCGCGAAAGAGTGGCTCGTCGTCGACGATCAGCACGCGCGTCGCCCGCGTGCGGCCTTCGCGCGAGGGCACCCCGCCGGCGTTGGGGCCGTGTTCGTTCGTCGTTGCCACGGTTTTCTGGCCGTCCCTCTCCATCTGCCCCCATCCCTGACCGGGATGCTGAGTCGCTCCCACCCGGGGCTAGATCAGTTCCCTACGCTGAACCTCTGCCACCGCGTGCGCACGATTGCTGACTCCCAGCTGGTCGAACACCTGCCGGAGCTCCCTTTTGACTGTGGCCGGACTGATGAACAGGGTTCCGGCGACATCTTTCGTCGTGCGACCCGCGGATACCAGCTTCATGACCTCTTTCTGCCGGGGGGTGAGGCCCAGGGCGTCTCCTCCCTGCCGCTGCTGCAACTGCCGGTACCGGTCGACCAGCACTGCGTTGAGGGACGGGGACATCGGCGAGCCGCCATCGGCCGCATCTGCGACAGCCCGAACGAGTTCGTCCTGTGTGGCCCGTTTGAGAATGTACCCGGCGGCGCCTGCCTCCAGTGCGCGCTCAAGGTAGTCGTCGCCGAAGGCACTCAGCATGACGATGCGAAGGGCAGGATAGCGGGCGAGGATCTCGCGTGTCGTTTCGATGCCGTTCATGCCGGGGAGCATGACGTCGCACATGACGACCTGGGCTAGGCCAAGGCCGGGCGAGTTCAGCGCGTCTTCGCCGCTGTCCGCTTCTCCAACGATGACGACATCGCCATCGAATTCGAGCAACCGGCGGGTGCCTTCGCGCACGACGTGATGGTCTTCGATCAGGAATACCTTGATCGGATCGTCGGAGCGAGGTGCTGAGCTGTCCGCGGAACTTTGGTCACGAGGCCCGCGTGTCGCCTCGGCTCCGGGTTCACTGGTCCTGGTGTACATGTGTCTCACTCCCCGCTTCGATGCTCCCCGCGTCAGGGTGCTACGTGCGTGGCGTCTGTTCCCTGCCCCCTGTGCTCCGGGGCCCTCGCGTTGGCCAGGCGCTCCTCTTTGGCCAGGGCGAATGCATCCATATGTCGCCTGAGGTCATCCAGGCTGAACGGTTTGTAGAGCACTCGGGCCCCGGTACTGCTCAGGAACTCCCGACTGCCCGGCGTGACGATGTCGCCCGTGGCGAACAGGATTCGGCCTGTCATCTCCGGGCGCATTCCCTGCAGGGCCCGGTACACGTCCATGCCACCCAGCCCGGGCATCTTCAGGTCCAGGATGATGGCGTCGTAGTCGGTCAGGTGAATCATCCGGAGGGCTTCCGCGCCTTCGGTCGCTATGTCTACTTCGTGGCCGTAGCTCGTGAGAGCCCTTGCCAGGAGTTCGGTCAAAGCCGATTCGTCATCCACTGCCAGAATGCGGAGCATTGTGTACGTGGCTGGTTCGGCGTCCGGGATGGGCTGATCGGCCTCCGGCTCTTCCTCTACAGGCACCACCGGCAGCTCAACGACGAACGTTGCGCCCCGCCCCGGTGGGCTCTCCGCGCGGATGGTTCCGTTGTGTTGGTGGACGATGCCGTAGCAGATGCTGAGGCCCAGCCCGGTGCCCTGGCCGGCGGGTTTTGTCGTGAAGAACGGATCGAACAGCTTCGGCATGATCTCGGGCGGGATGCCCGG
>CAYYFS010000201.1:0-3493 GCA_964471055.1 uncultured Dehalococcoidales bacterium | reverse complement strand
TCGGAAGGGTCCTCGTACTCCGCGCTGCACGCTTCACACATGATGAAGCTCTTCATCGTCGTGTTTGGCCGGTCGTACGGCAGCGCCCGGATGATGCTGAAGCGGGGACCGCAGTTCGTGCAGTTCGTGAACGGGTACAGATACCGTCGGTCCCCGGGATCGAAGATATCCCGGAGGCATTCGTCGCACGTCGCGATGTCGGGTAGGACCAGAGAGGTCTTCTGGCCGTCGGACGCGCTCTCCCGTATCTCGAACGACTCATAGCCGACCGGGTCCAGGAACGAGTATTCGAGGCTCTGGATGAACGACCGGGGCGGGCTCTCCCTCTCGATGCTGAGCAGGAACTCGTTCAGTTCCTCGCGCCGGCCTTCCGCCTCCACGAACACGCCCTGGGCGGAGTTGTTCACCCAGCCGCGGAGACCCCGCCCGCCGGCGAGCCGGTAGACGAAGGGCCGGAACCCGACCCCCTGCACGGCGCCCCGGATCATGATCCGCAGGCGTGCGAAATCCGTGGTGTCAGCCACGTGTGTATGCGCTTTCTGGCACGGCGGCCGGAGACGCAGTCACCAGCTGCATCCAGGTGGCATCTGTGCCTCTGCGGGAGAAGCCCTCTTCTCTTCCCAGTGTATCCAGAAGGCAGGTCATCGGGCGCGCTGGCCGCGCGCACCGCGCCCGTGCTCACGCGTGGCGCGTGAATGCGCTATTCTGCCCGCATCACCACATCGCAGTCCGCGTCGGTTGCACGGCCGTTGCGCCCGCCGCCGGCCCGAGCATCACGCCTTTGGCTGATGTTCCGTACGTTCACTCACCAGGGGAATGACGGACTCGAGGAGGTGAGGCGATGGTGGCGACAGACGTCCTGGGACGCTCCGAGCTCTTCGAACACCTGGAGGCGGAGGAATTGGAGCGACTCGCCGGCTTGTGCCGTGAATTTGCCTGTCCGGCGGGCGCCGTGATCTTCAGGGAAGGGGACAGGGCAGCCGACCTGTACGTCCTGGCGGAGGGCAGGGTCGCGCTGGAGACCGATATCCCGATCATGCCCGATCGGCCGCCGGTGCCGACCACCGTGGACCTGGTCGGTCCGAACGATTGTTTCGGCTGGTCCGCGCTGGTGGAGCCGTACACGCTGACGGCATCGGCGCGATGCATGAGCCCGTCGACGGGGGTAGCGATCGGCGGCGATGCACTCCGCGAGTTCATGCGCGAGAACCCCGCCATCGGCTACGGGGTGATGGGGAGACTGGCGCAGATCGTCTCGCAAAGACTCTCCCAGACCCGGATGCGCCTCACCACCCAACTCGCGCGCGTCCTGGACCGGAAGGAATGGTAGGCGGTCGTCGGTGTGCCCGAGTTCCCGCGCCGTTTCCCGCCCCTTTTCCGGGCTCCGGGCGGACCGATACGAGAGAGTGGTGACATCCGGTCCGAATACGGATGCTCCAGGCGGATTCGCTGCCCTGTCCTGGGTGGCCTTGACTCGTGTGCCCGTGCGGCTACCATGGGGAATGAGCCGGTCGGCGCCGGTGCTCTCACGCAGCCGAGGAGCGGAGGGTGAACGTTCCGGTGCCGGACCTGCGGACTCGAAGATCAGGAGCCCTGGCCCTGAGCAAGACCGGCCGCCTCCATGCCTGCCGTTTCCGGCAGAATCGACCCCTTTCCAGTGGGAGAGGGGTTCTTTTTTCTTTGACCGCGCAATGCGCCCGACCGGGGATTGATAGATGAAGCTGCCATTCTCTCTGCCGAAGAGCCTGATACCCATACCCCGGGAGGAGCGGTTCTTTGACCTCCTCCAGAGCGGGGCGTCGCTTGTACTGGAAGCCGCCGAGGCGTTCGTCGAGCTGCTCGAGCACTACGACGAACGGGAGGCCCGGGTGGCCGATCTGAAGGAGATCGAGGAGCGCGGCGATAGCGTGATCCACAACATCAAACGGATCTTGCACCGCACCTTCATCACTCCCATAGACCGCGAAGACATCGCCCAGCTCGCCGAGAACACGGATGACGTGATCGACGCCATCGAAGAGGCGGGGCGACTCCTGGAGGAGTACGACATACCCGCGCCGACGGAACGCCTGAAGGAACTGGGTGACATAGTCCTCGACTCGGCGCGGGAACTGGTCGTAGCGATGGGCATGCTGCGTTTCCGCGGGGCCAGACTCCAGGAGATGCTTCCTCACTGCATAGAGATCAACCGCCTTGAGAACCTGGCTGACCAGGCGACGAACAAGGCGGTGGCGGAGCTGTTCCGCGAGGCGGAGTCGGCGATAGACGTTATCAAGTACCGCGACATCTACCAGATGCTCGAACACACGACCGATCTGTGCGAGGACGCGGCGAACGTGCTGGAAGGGATCGTGCTCAAGCATGCTTGAGATCACGATCCTCGTTGTCTCGATCGCTTCTGCACTTGCGTACTCCTACGCCAACGGCATAAATGACGCGGCCAACGCCATAGCGACCGTCGTCTCGACGCGGGTGCTTACGCCGACCATGGCGATCGCCATGGCCGCTGTGTTGAACCTCGTGGGCGGGCTGACGGGCACGGCCGTTGCCAAGACGATCGGCTCCGGCATCGTCGATCCTGTGGGAATAACGCAGGCCACCGTCCTGGCCGCGATCCTCACGTCCGTCATCTGGGTGCTTGTGGCGACGCGCTCCGGGTATCCCGTCAGTGTGAGTCATTCGCTGGTGGCGGGGTTGGTGGGAGCGGGACTGGCCACCGGCGGGGTGGGAGTCCTTATCGGCGGCGGGCTCATCAAGGTTCTCCTGGCGCTCGCCTTCTCGCCTGTGTTCGGGTTTCTCGTCGGGATCTTCTGCATGTGGGCGATCTACTGGGTGTTCCGGCGCAGCACTCCCGGTTTCATCAATACTGTGTTCGGCAAACTGCAGATCGTTTCGGCCGCGTTCATGGCGTACAGCCACGGGAAGAACGACGCGCAGAACGCCATCGGGATAATCGCCCTGGCCTGGGCCGTGTACTACACCCAGGACGTGGCTGTGGAGATATGGATGCCCCTTCTGGCGGCGGGGACGATCAGCCTGGGTACGGCGCTCGGAGGATGGAAGGTCATCCGCACCCTGGGTATGAGAGTGACTCACCTGGAGCCGGTGAACGGATTCGCGGCGGAGACGGCGGCTGGAGGGGTCATCGAGGCCGCTTCATCGATAGGGCTGCCTGTGAGCACCACTCACACGATATCCACGGCGATCATGGGTGTGGGTTCCACGCGGAGGCTATCAGCGGTCCGGTGGGGCATCACCAGGGACATCGCGATAGCGTGGCTGGTGACGTACCCCTTCTGTTTCGTCGTCGGCTGGGTGCTTGCCCAGATCCTGGGCTGGATCCTCTAGACGGGTGTAACCCGAGGCCGTGGGCTGCGCATTCCCATTGCCCGCGGCGGAGAGAAGGTCAGGTTGAGAGGCGGCCGCGGCGCGATGGCGGTGACCGCCAGCCGCCCCCCCCGCCCCCCGCGGGTGCTCTGGGACGAAGCTCACA
>CAYYFS010000200.1:0-3528 GCA_964471055.1 uncultured Dehalococcoidales bacterium | reverse complement strand
TAGCAGAAGTCAAAGAGCTCTAGAAGGCACACCACGACAGGAGATCAACGGGCCCTGGCAGACGCCGGGGCCCGTTGTCTTTCAGGAAGACCCGGGTAGGGCTCCGGCAGAGGAGACACGGATGAAAGTCACGAAGGTGCGCACGTTCAAGATGTCCGCTGGGTGGCGGAATTGGCTGTTCGTGAAAGTGGAAACGGACAAGGGCATCGCAGGCTGGGGCGAGGGTTCATGTGAGGGCCGTGAGCGCGCTGTCGAGAGCACTGTGCACGAGATGTCGGCCACCCTCGTCGGCACGGACCCCCGGCACGTGGAGAAGCACTGGTCGCAGGCTTTCCGCGATGGCTACTGGCGTGTCGGCCCGGTGAACTGCAGTGCCCTCGCAGCACTCGACATGGCTCTGTGGGACATCAAGGGCAAGGCCCTGAACGCACCCGTCCACGAACTCCTGGGCGGCCCGGTGCGCGACCGGATCCGGTTCTACGGCAACGGCTGGTACGGCCACGTAAGCACCCCGGACGAGTTCGTCGAGGCAGCGAAGAGCACCGTGGCTCAGGGCGCGCACGCCCTGAAGTGGGACCCGTTCTGGAATGCGGATCTATTCGCCAATCGGAAGCTGCTGGAGACCGGCGCGGACCTCGTTCACACCATCAGGGAGGCGGTCGGCCCGGACATCGAGCTTCTCGTCGAAGTCCACGGCAGGCTGAGCCCCGCGAACGCCATCTACGCGGCGGGATTGCTGGAGAAGTCGAAGCCGCTGTTCTTTGAGGAGCCGATCCCACCGGACAACGTCGACGCCATGGCGCTTGTGGCGCGGTCAATCAACATCCCGATCGCCACAGGCGAGCGGTTGTACACGAAGTGGGGATTCCGAGAGCTCCTGGAGAAGCAGGCAGCGGCGTTCATACAACCCGATCTCACCCACACCGGAGGAATTACCGAAGGCAAGAAGATCGCAGCGATGGCCGAGGTGTACTACGTACCCATCGCACCGCACAGCGCCACCGGCCCGCTTCTGGCCGCGGCGAACCTGCAACTTGATGCATCGGTGCCGAACTTCCTGATCCAGGAGTTCTTCATGCCCGACATCCCGCTCTACGACGAGATCCTGGTGGAGAACTTCATCAGGATGGACGGCGGCCATCTGGACCTGCCCGAAGGGCCGGGGCTCAGTGCCGACCTAGATGAGGACGCCCTGGAGCGCATGGAGTACCGGCCCCTACCGGACCTGGGCGGCATGTGGACACAGGATATCGCGGGGATGCTGGACGCTCCGGACGGCAAAGGGTAGCGATCCCCCGCGGCCCTACTCCTGGCGACCGTGAACCGACGGCTGCACCTGGTTCCGGAAATCAAAGAGCCTCCGCCGTGATGGCGGAGGCTCTTCTGTCACGTCCGAAGATGGTCTAGCGGTAGCCTCTCCGCTGCTGGGCGTAGCAGTCACTGCAGTAGACCGGGCGGTCGCCGCGAGGCTGGAACGGGACTTCCGTCTCCGTCCCGCACTGCGCACACACGGCGGGGAACATCTGCCGCGGGGGCCGTCCGTACCCGTCGCCCATGCCGCCTCCCCCGGAGTTCAGCTGCGCCCGGCGCGAGCGTCTGCATGTCGGACACCGCTTCGGGTCTGTGTAGCCCTTCTCCAGGTGGTAGCGCTGGTCATCTACCGTGAACGCGAACGCCTGCCCGCACTCCACGCAAGTAATGTCTCGGTCTTGGAACACCATCTGGTGACCTCCGTCTGCGGCTTCTCGTGCCGCGATGCTTCTATTCGACTGGTCACCAAGGTTCCGGTCATGTTCGGAAAGTCCATGGGAACAGTTCTCGACAGGATGAGCCTATCACATCCTGGGGCCTCTTTGAGTCTGATTTGCGGCGCCCAGAAGCCATCCGGGCCGGGTGATCGCCGCAAATCGACCGTCCTAGCTCCACGTTCGGTCGTGGGCGTCAAGCTCATCCCATTCATCGGTGGGTTCAAATGCCCCGGCCGGGTACACAGCAAACCGGTCACCGGTCGCAAGATGCGCCTCAACGGCCTCTTCGTTCAGCGTGATCCCCAGACCCGGGCCCTCGGGGACCGGAACGTAGCCGTTCTGGACGATCGGTTTCGGAATTCCGTCGACCAGATCGTCCCACCAGGACAGGTCCGTCGAGTGCATTTCCAGTGCGAGGAAGTTCTCCGTGGCGGCAGCGCAGTGGACGTTCGCCATGGCCACGACCGGGGATCCGGCCTGATGCATTGCCATGGCAATCCCGTGATCCTGAGCCAGATCGCCGATCTTCTTCGTCTCCAGGATCCCACCCGAACTCGCAAGGTCCGGGTGGATGACCGAAACGGCTTCCGCCTCCAGGAGATCGTAGAAGCCTTCCTTCAGGAAGATGTCTTCGCCCGTGCAGACAGCGGTTGAGCAGGCGTTCTTGAGACGCAACCACTGGTCGGTGAACTGCCAGGGGATCATGTCCTCGTACCAGGCCAGGGAGAATTCATCCAGGGCCTGTGCGAGTTTGATGCAGCTCTCCACCCCTATGTGTCCGAAATGGTCGGATGCCAGCGGCACCTTGTACCCGGCCACATCGCGTACCTGCGCAACGTACTCGCAAATGGCCTCGATGCCTTCGTCGGTGATCTGGATGCCCGTGAACGGGTGCATCACTTCGGTGGTGTCAAGCATGCCCTCCGGGTAGCCGAGGCCGTTCTCCATTCCGTCGAGGATCCAGATGCCGATATCCATCTTCAAGAACGTGAAGCCGCGCGCCGCCCGCTCCTTCAGCGCCTCGCCCATCTCCACCGGATCCCTGTGCGACGGCGTGTCCGCGTAGCACCGGATAGTGTCCCTGAACCTGCCGCCGGCGAGCATGTATGCGGGCACTCCGTAGGCTTTGCCGGCGAGGTCCATCAGCGCCATCTCGACACCGCAAACGCCGCCGGCCAGACGGCCGTGCCCGCCGAACTGCTTGATCTTTCGGAATAGCCGGTCCACGTCGCACGGGTTCTCGCCCAGAAGCCGACTCTTCAGCATCAGCGCGTACCGCGCGCTCGCGCCGTCTCGCACTTCTCCGATGCCGACTACATCTTGGTTCGTGTACAGCTTGATGATCGGCCAGCGCCAGTTGTGGTGGCCCACCACCGCTATTCGCATGTCCGTGATCCGCAGGTCGGATGGACTCGACGCGGTCCGCACCCCGTCGAGTGCAGAGCCGGTGTCTCCGTTACCCGTCAACGATCTCCTCCTTATCGGGCAGAGCCACGAGGCCTTCCCGCTTCGCTTTGCCGCCCGCCTACATCTCTTTCAGGCGTTGCTCTCTCCACTCATTGAAGTCGGCCACCATGTGCGGCGAGTCCCCGGCACCGAAGTAGTCCCGGTCTACCTCGCCCGGCGTGTAGACGCCCTCGGCGATGCGTTGTTTGCCGAATTCATCCTTCAGCCTGATGTCCTCGGACGTCTCGACAACTTCCGCGGCAACGTGGGGAGGGATGAAGATGACACCTTCCACGGTGCCGAGTACCACGTCACCCGGCACGCAGGTGGCCGG
>CAYYFS010000199.1:0-3570 GCA_964471055.1 uncultured Dehalococcoidales bacterium | reverse complement strand
GATCGTCGGCGAAGACAGCATGCTTGAGCAGTCGCGCCAGACGTTCCGCAACATCCGGGAGGTCCTCGAAGCGGCCGGCAGCGGCATGGACGACATCGTCTCGCTCACCGCGTACCTGACCGACTTCACGCAGTTCGAGGGCTACGCTGAGGCCCGAAGCGAGGTGTTCCCGGAGATCAACTGCGCCGTGACCGGTGTGGAAGTCTCGCGTCTGGCCGAGCCCGGCCTTCTGATAGAGATCGAGGCGGTCGCTCTGGTAGGCGGGTAGAGCCTCGCCACCATCCCGAACCTTCCGAAAAAGCGTGGGCCGGACGCGCTCGCCCCAGAGCGTCCGGCCCACCGCACGGGAAAGGAAGGTGTGATATCGAGTGGCGGAGCCTCCTGCCTTTCCCGGTCTGTCCAGCCGCCCCGGTGTGGGTCGGGCCGGCGGTGTGAATACTGCCTGTGCTTGCGGGGAGCAACAGCCCCGCTCGCCCTGAAACCAGTCTGCTCGCGCCGCGGCCCGGTGTGTGTGTTGCGTCAGTGTTACCCGCGTTGGCTTTTGGAGTGCCTCTGGCCCGAGTGAAAGCCCCAACCGTGGTGCGCGTGTGCAGCCGGGCGTACACTCCGCTCAACGAACCGCTTCCTAGCGCCGGAGGTACAGATGGGATCACGACAAGAACTGAAACCGGCCTGGTCCAGGGCTGAAGGACAGAGCTTCGCCCAGGGTGTCCGAATCGGAGACACGATCTACGTCTCCGGCCAGACGTCCGTTGACGCTGACGGAAACGTCCTCCACAAGGGCGACATGAAGGCTCAGTCGCAGCTGACGTTCCGGAACATCGCTGCCGTTCTCGCCGAGGCGGGTGCGACGATGGCCGACGTGTTGAAGATCACGTGCTTCGTCACGGATGTGGACCTGTACCCGGGCTACGCGGAGGCCAGGGCGGAAGCGTTCCCGCAGAACCCTCCTGCCAGCGCAACCGTGTCCACCCCCGGCCTCGTCCACCCGGACATGCTGGTGGAAGTGGAAGCCGTCGCCGTAGTCGGCTCGGGCGTCTAGCGCGGCCTCTCGCCGGGATGTGGTGCCGCCATCCTGAGGCGCTTGTCCTGAGCCTGTCGAAGGGCTCGAAGGGTGCGCGGCGCGCCACGGGCGGGCCTACGGCACCGCCTCGCCCGCGAGTACCCCGGTCAAGCGACCGTGGTCGACGGCTACCCGGCCGTTCACGACCACGAACGGGATGCCCGCTGGCGGCACCTTCGGGTCCTCGTACGTCGCTAGGTCGTTGATCGTGGCGGCGTCGAATACCGCCACGTCTGCGAAGCTACCCTCGGCCAGGACGCCCCGCCCGTTGAGGCCGAAGCGTTCGGCCGGGTTCTGGGTCACCCGCTGAATCACCTGCTCCAGCGGGTAGCCGTGCCTGCGGCGCAACCTGCCCACGATCCTCGGGAACGCACCCCACGCCCGCGGGTGGACCATGCCGTCCAGCGGGATGGCGTCGCTGCCCACCATGTAGTCGTCGCGGGCGAGCAGCTCCATCACGTCCTGCTCCTGTCGGCGCCAGACGTTGGTGCTCTGAGGCGGTGCTTCGAGGAAACCGCAGGCGAGGTTCTCCTCCAGCATCACGTCGCAGACCATCTCCTCCACCGAAACACCCCGAGCATCCGCCGCGTGCTGCCAGAGAGCCCCCTCGAGGTGCTTGTTCTTCTCGGATCCGATCCAGGTCCAGCGCTGCAGCGGCATCGCCCGGTATGCGTTTTCCTGGAGCCACTGCACGTACCGCGCCTTCTCGTCCGGGTTCGTGAGGCGCGCCATGATCGCCTCCGGACCCCCGTCGTGGAACGACCCCGGGAAGAAGGCCATCGGGAAACTCGACCCGGCGGGGTACGGGTAACACTCCAGCGTCACGTCGACGCCCTCGGCCTTGGCTCGGTCGATATCCGCCACCAGCCCATCGACGTCCCCCGCGGTGTCGGGGCTGGTCCGGTAGTGTTCGAAGTGGACCTTCACCCCCGAGCGCCGGCCGATCTCGAGGGCCTCAGCGACACCTCCCCCGCCGAAACCCCGGTCCGTGTTCTGGTTCCTCAGATGAATGCTGAACACCCCGCCGCAATCGGCCACGACCCGGCACAGCTCCACGATCTCCTCGGTGTCGCTGAACGAATGCGGGAAGTAAGACAGACCTGTCGACAGGCCGACAGCACCCTGTTCCATGCTCTCCCGGACGAGCCGCCTGGCCGTCTCCATATCCTCGCCGCGGACGGGGACGTCCCGGAAGCCGACCGCGCTCAGCCGGATCGGACCGTGGCCGACGAACGCCGCGACGTTGCACGCTGTCTTCCGGTGGTAGTTCGCCCGGGCCGCCTCCATGGACGACATGTCCGCGTCCTCGGGCGGGAGCCCGAGGATCCCCGACATGTACCACCGGTACTGCCGGTACAGCTCCGGCGAAAGGGGCGGATACGAGAGGCCGTCCGGCGAAATGATCTCCGTCGTGATCGCCTGCCTGATGCCGTTCTCGTGCTGCGGGTCGAACAGCAGGGCGCCGTCGGAGTGCGTGTGCACGTCGACGAAACCGGGGCTGACGGTCAGCCCGGTCGCGTCGATGATCCGGGCGGCGCTCGCGGAGCCCAGGTCGCCGATGGCGACGATCCTGGTTCCCTCGATGCCTACGTTGGCGCGGAACCCGGGCTTGCCCGTTCCGTCGACCACTGTGCCGCCGGTGATAAGCAGGTCGAACATCTCGCCTCCTGTTGACGCAATCGCTTTTCCTGGCGCATTGTAGGCCGCCGCGCGGGATGGCAGCCGCGCTGGGGTACCCTTGGACGCCGCAAGACCTTGCAGATCGGCAGCAGGAGGCGCGACCCGGTGCAGCCCTTCCATTTCATCCAGCTGGCGGATCCCCAGTTCGGCATGTTCTCCAGCCTCAGCGGAAAGACCGACGAGGAACTGGCAGAGTTCCACCGCGTCGGCCTGAACGTGCGGCCCGCGCCGAAGATCGAGGGCTTCGAGCAGGAGACGAAGCTCTTCACGGAAGCGATCTCCGAAGCGAACCGGCTGCGCCCCGACTTCGTCGTGACGTGCGGCGACATGGTGGACGACCGGAAGGATCAGGCCCAGTTCGGCGAGGTACTGCGGATCGCCGGCAAGCTCGACGCCGGCATCCCCATGCACTGGGTGCCCGGCAATCACGACGTCGGAGGGGGAACGGAGGCGCCCACACCGGAGACGCTGGCCCGCTACCGGAACGCCTTTGGGCCGGATTACTTCGCATTCCAGCACAGGGGCGTCAGCTTCATCGTCCTCAACACCGCGGTTCTTCACCTGCCGGAGCACACCGCATCGGAAATGGAGGAGCAGTTTCGGTTTCTGGAATCGGAACTCGAAGCCGCTGTCGGGCGGGGCAGCCCTCACATAGTCCTGTTCATGCATCACGCGCTCTTCGTCGATCATGCCGATGAGCCGGACCTGCCGATCTCGCAGCGTTTCTCCCTCACCCGAGAACAGCGGCTGCGGGTGCTGGACATGTGCCGCCGCCACGGCGCGTCGCACGTCTTCGCCGGCCACTGGCACAAGAACAACTACGCCTC
>CAYYFS010000198.1:0-3670 GCA_964471055.1 uncultured Dehalococcoidales bacterium | reverse complement strand
GCACGGGGCTGGCCTACGTGGTACCCATCGCCGTCAGCATGCGCTGGTTCCCGGACCGAAAGGGCTTCATCACCGGTCTGGCGGTAGCCGGGTTCGGATTCGGCGCGCTCCTGTGGGTGCAGCTGGCCGGGAACTGGGGCGGTCTGCTGGACAGCCAGGGTGTGCTGGGGACGTTCCTTATCTACGGCACCATCTTCGCCGTCCTATCGGTCCTCGGCGGTTTGCTGATGAGGCTTCCGCGGGACGGATGGAGGCCGTCAGGGTGGACGGCTCCGGAGGAGTCGAGTGCGACAAGCGAATCCAGCGTGGCAGCTCGCGTGGAGGCGACGGCGGGCAGGATGTTGTGCTCACCGCAGTTCTACCTGATCTGGCTGGCGTTCGCGTTTTCCGCCATGGCCGGACTCATGCTCATCGGTGTGAACAAGCTGTACGGGCGCGACGCCCTCTTCGAGTCGGGCGGGTTCGCGGACCTCGCGGCGGCGGGTGCCGCAGCTTCGACCGCGTACGCAATCGCCTTCTCCCTGGCCAACGGCATCGGCCGCATCGGCTGGGGATCGATCTCGGACCGCATCGGTTGGCGGCGAGCCGTGGTCGTCAACGCTGTGGCGCAGGGCGGACTGATGTTCGCGTTCTACTTCGTGGGCGGGAATCTGGCACTACTCTACGGCGCTCTGGCGCTGACCGGGCTCAACTACGGCGGGCTGTTCGCCCTGTTCCCACTGGCGACGGCTGACACCTTCGGGTACAGGAACGTGGGGTTGAACTACGGTCTGGTGTTCACCGCCTATGGCCTCGGCGGCACGGTCGGACCGGTCATGGCCGGGATGTTCAAGGACGCAGCGAATCCGGCTGCCGGCTCGGAAGCATGGCTGCTGCCGTTCATAGTCGCGGGCGTGCTCTCGATTGTCGCGGGGGCGCTCGTGTTCCGTGTCAAACCCCTCCTCACGAGTGCCAAGCCTGCCGTGCCGGCAGTCGCCTCGGCGACCCAGGCGGACGGACCGTCACTGACTCCTGTCCCCAGTCGCACCGACGCAGTCCGGCCTGCTCGCGAAGACGCCACCCCCCAGGCCGCCTCGTAGCCCAGGGCAGCCGGCACCTTCGTGCTTTCGACGGCCCGCGAGCATCTTGCTGCGCGGGCCGTGTCGCGCCCCGGCAGCTAGAGCGATTCGAGGAAGTCCGTAACGACGCGCCTGAATTCCATTGGTCGGTCGCGATGGATGCCGTGTCCCACATCGCGAAGCTGGACGTGGGCGCAGTTCCTGATCAGGCTCTTCGCTCGCGCAGCTTCTTCGTCGTTCATTGCCCCTCCGAGGTCCGCATTGCCCTGCAGAAGCAGCACGGGCGCCTCGATGGCGGGCAGGATCGCGTCGGAGTCGTAGCTGCCCGCATTGGCGCCTTCTATCGACGGGGTCAGCACTTCGGGATCTATCAGCGACAGGGACATCGCACGGTCCCGGGCCGCCGCATCATCGCCCTCGGCGGTGGCGGGCTTCACGGCCTCGACCATCTCATTGAAAGACACCCCGGACCGGGCGATATCGCGGAAGGCCCTGAACCGGATGGCGAAGCTCGTCGCGGCTTCTCTGGCATTGACGTAGGCCGGCTGGTCTTCCAGGACGGCGGCCCGCACCACCCCGGGTGCGTCCGCCGCGACCTTGGCGGACACTACCGCGCCCAGTGAGTGGCCGATGAGGACGGCAGGCTCGGCAGTCACTCCGCGGACAAACTCGATGACGTCCGGTACGTGATCGACCCACCGGTACGCGTTCTCGACCCGGCCTGACCGCCCGTGCCCGCGCAGATCCACCGCGAATACGTGCCAGCGCAGCACAAGGTCGGGGATCACGGTCAGCCAGCCCTGCCAGCGGCCGGTCAGTCCGTGTATCAGTACCAGAGGCGGCCCAGATGCCGGTCCCTCGGCGTAGTTGAGGGCAACCGCTTCAGCGTTGAACGTCTTCTCGGTGAGCACAGCAATCCTCCGTCCGCGGTTCTATTCATCCAGGTACTCGGCGCCCGGTTGTCGGGATGCACACCCTGTCCGGCCATGGCTGCACTAATATATCGGGCGGCACATCGGCCGGAGATGAAGCCCATACCCCGACAAAGGAGTTGAGACGTGCTTGAGCGTTTTCACGTGCCGGAAGGGATCGCACACCGCGTGAGCGCGGCGGACCTGCGCACCACCGTGGCCCGGATCTTCGAGAAGTGCGGGGTCCCGGAAGACGACGCGCGCCTGGGTGCCGACGTGCTGGTGGCGTCCGACCTGCGCGGTGTCGAGACTCACGGCGTGTCCAACACCCTGCGCGGGTACGTCAGGGCCTACTCGGAAGGGAAGATGAACCCCCGGCCGGACTGGCGGGTCGTGCGGGAGACGGCCTCGTGTGCAACTGTCGACTGCGACAAGGGTCTGGGTCTGATCGTGACGCCGAAGGTGATGGAGCTGGCGATAGAGAAGGCCCGCAACACCGGGGTCGGCATGATCAGCCTGGCCAACGGCGGTCACCTCGGCATGGCGGGCTACCACGCCATGATGGCGCTCGAGCACGACATGATCGGCGTGTGCACCACGGCGTGCCCGCCCACTACCCTGCCGACGTTCTCCGCGGAGCCCGCCCTGGGCACTAACCCGATCGCCGTCGCCGCGCCTGCCGGCAGCGAGGTGCCGTTCGTATTCGACGCTGCGATGGCGTCAATCGCGTACAACAAGATCAGTCTGGCGAAGCGCCTCGGCGTTGCGACCTCTGCCGGATGGATAGCGGGGCCGGACGGAAACCCGCTGATGGAGGAGGCGCCGGTTCCGGAGAAGTGGTACATGCTGCCCCTGGGCGCCACCAGGGAGCTCGGCTCCCACAAGGGCTACGGCCTCGGTGTGGTCGTCGACATCCTGTCCGCCATTCTGAACGGCAACGCCGCCGCGGCTACCGGTCGCTTCACGACCTACGGCCACTGCGTGGCGGCCTACTCGATCGACGCGTTCATCGACGTGGACGAGTTCAAACGAGGAATGGACGAGTACCTGAAGGCGCTCCGCTCTCTGAAGCCCGCGCCGGGCCACGAACGCGTGGTCTACGCGGGGATGCTCGAGATCGAGGAGGAGAAGGAAAGACTGGCGAAGGGTATTCCGCTGCATCCCGAGGTCATCGACTGGTTCAGAGGCGCCTGCGAGGAGATGGGCGTCGAGTTCATCCTGTAGGTCGCAGGCGACCACACTGCAGGCGGCACGGGCGCCTCGGCGAAAGGGTGCACCAGAGGACGGGAGGTGCTGCCCCGGCAGTTGACCGGCAAGTCGGGCTGGGTTTCAATGTAGTGGGCCTGCGCCGTTGGCGCGGGTCGTCTCCCGGGCGGGAGTAACTCAGTGGTAGAGTGTCTGCTTCCCAAGCAGAGAGTCGCGGGTTCGAATCCCGTCTCCCGCTCCAAACTGAAATCCAACTAGGGCGTGGTCGTCGGTGTGTGGCGCTGAACTAGCGAACATACCCATCTGCAACCAACCCAACCCTGAAACCGGCCTCTCCGCAACGTGGAGGGGCCGTTCTGTTCCTGCGGGCAGCAGGTATGAGCGGGGGTGCAGGCGGCTGGGAGAGGACGGGGGGGGGGGCGGCCTCGCGCCTACGACCTCATGCGGCGGCTTCGTCCTCTTGCCAGAGCGCCCGGCAAGTTCGCCTGCTAGCGG
>CAYYFS010000197.1:0-3674 GCA_964471055.1 uncultured Dehalococcoidales bacterium | reverse complement strand
GGAAATCCGCTTCCAGCGGTCACGAGAATGTGGCTGTGCCACACACTTACGACTCGTCCGGAATCCCCTCGATCCCCCGCCACACCGCGTCCATCACCGCGTCCGCAAACCCGTCCTCCGGGCCGCCGCCCGACACATACCTGGCGAACGACGCACCCCACAGCAGGTCCACCACAACGTCCAGGTCGATATCGTTCCGCACCTCGCCCCGGCGCACACCCCGCTCAAGCACCGCCTTCAGCAGCCGACGCCGCGGCCACACACCCCGGCGCCTGTACGCCGACAGCAGCTCAGGATGCCGTCGCTCCTCGCTCAGCACCACACCCTGCAGCCGCACCACCGGACTCCGCGCGGCCTGGTCCGCCAGCATCCACACCATCGACCGCAGATCGAGACGCGTGTTGCCGGAATTCTCCACCGGCCGAACACCCAGGCTCTCGTCGATCGCCGCCGCAAGCATCTCCACCCGGTTCGCATACCGACGGTAGATCGTCTTGCTGCCGACCCGCGCGCGCATCGCCACCGCACCGATCGTGGCACCCGCGTACCCGCGCTCGATCAGTAGGTCCATCGCCGCGTCGATAATCTTCTCGTCCGCCGCCACCGACCGCGGCCTGCCGCGCCCCAGGGGATGCCGCTTCGCGTCCGAATACACCATCCCCTCATAGTCCACCGGAGAGCTCGATCTGGGCTAGGCCGCCCTGTCACAGGGCGACACACCATCCGGAAATCCCTCTCCCAGCGGGAGAGGGTCTGGGTGAGGGGGAAGGAACCACGGCTGCGCGCCCCACCGCCATCCTGAGACCCTCGAAGGGTGCGCGGTGGGCACACGCCCTGGCGCTACCCGAGCCCTGCCGTTCAAGAAGAAGTGGCTGCGCTACCTGTGCCGTCGCGAAAAACCGTCTCTACGCCTGCACGAGCGACTCCAGGAAGTCCACGACGATACCCCTGAACTCATCCGCCCGCCGCCAGTGGACGTCGTGGCCGATGCCTTCGATCTTCACCACCGTCAGGTCCCGCATCGTCGAGACGACTCGCTCGACGGCTCCTTCGCTCACGATGCCCCCCAGTTCCAGCTCTCCGTGCACCAGCAGCGTGGGAACGTCGATGCTCGGGAGGACGGTCATCGTGTCCGAACCGATGCCGGAGTCCATTCCGGCGAAGATCGCCGGATCGATGCGCGACATATGGCGGGCCCTCTCGCGGCTCTCCGTAGCCGGCACCTCGGGGTAGAGGCGACGCTCCAGCGCGTATATCTCCTCGAAAGACATACCGCCGGCCAGTGCCTGGCATTCCTGGCCGAACGGGTCCTCGTCCCGAGCCCCCCGGTCATCCGATGGCAGGAGCAGAAGCGGTTCCTCGAGGACCAGGGCACTGACCAAGTCGGGAACACCCGCCGCCACGCCGACCGCCGTCATCGCTCCCAGGGAGTGGCCCATCAGCACTGCCGGCGCGCCGACAACGTCCCGGAGAAACTCGCTGGCGTCAGAGACGTAGCCCGTTCGGGGATACCCCTCCTTGCTGTGTCCCGACTGACCGTGGCCACGATGGTCGACAGCGTAGACGTGCCACCTGAGCATCAACGCCGGCAGGAAGTCGAGCCACGTCTGCCATCGATCCGTGAAGCCGTGGAACAGAACCAGCGGAGGGCCACCTTCCGGACCTTCCGCGTAGTTGAGGTGGACTGAAGAAGACTGGAACGACTTCTCGTTGAGCTGCGCCAACAGGACCCTCCTTGCTGAGATGTCGTGCTTCGAGCGGCATCAGTCTACCGGTGACGGCCGCCTGCGCGCGAAGACAACAGGGCCGCGCCACTCCACCGGTCAGCCAAGCCGCCGGGTCACGAAAACGCGGTTCTGCCGCACGCCCCTGGCGGCACGGAAGAACCGGCTGGCCGGTCAAGAAAACGTGGCCGCGCCACCTGCCAGTCGCCCGCCATCCTGAGGCTCTCGAAGGGTGCGCGGCGGCCCGACCGCGCCGTCTCAATTGCGTACACCCGCCCCTCTCCCAGTGGGAGAGGGTCTGGGTGAGGGAGAAGACCCCTGACCCGGGCCCACCGCGCCTTCGAGAAAACCCGCCTCTGGCGACTACTTGCGGCCCTGCCGGTCGACAGAGCGGTCTGCCGCTCAAGAAGCCGTGGCTGAGCCACCCCGCCTCGGTCAAGAAGACGCGGCTGTGCTGTTCAAGAAGAAGTGGCTCTGCCACCGGCTCTGCCGCTCCGTCACCGGCCTCCACCGGGGCGTATACTTCCGCGAATCTGTCCTGAGACCGGCTCTCCGGGTCATCCTGAAGGCGTTGTGCCGATCCCGGAGCAGCCGGTCTCGGTGTCAGGAAGACCGTCAGGATCGTCCCGATCCCGCGTTGCCGAAGTCCGATATCACGGCTGGCCCGGCCCGGCAGGCAAAGGAACCGGCATTGACAGAGGAGTCGCATGGCGCAGCCAACGCATGAATGGGCCTTCGCCGGGGAGTGGCGACCGGCGCGCGAAGTGGATGTCCGGTGCGGGAATGGCCTTCTACGCGAGGAGAGCGCGGGGTGGCCTCGCTATCTGGCCGTCGCCACCCGCACTCCGTGGAAAGTGTCCCGACCGTATCTCGCGAGTCAGCCCGCGGGGGTGGCGGTCGTCACATCCCAGGACAACGACTACCTGAAGGAAACCTCTCGCAGCCTGCCGGACGACGCGGAACTCGTGGTCGGCATCGGGGGGGGGGTGGGCCTCGATGCCGCCAAGCACATCGCCCTCCGCAAGGGCCTACCTCTCGTGCTGGTTCCGACGATCGTGTCGACGGGCGCCATGATCCACGGCATATTCCACAGGTGGAAGGGCAACGACGTGATCTGGCCGCCGCCGGAGACGAACCACGTGTGCGACCCGGAGCACGTGCTGGTCGACTGCGATCTGGTACTCAAGGCCCCGGACCACCTGAACACAGCCGGCCTGGGCGATATCCTCTGCGGCTTCGCGGGAATCGCAGAGTGGCGGCACGACGCCGAACGCGGCACGGCACCGGTCGACTACGAGGACGCAGTCGAACCGCTGCTGGCCTGGTACCGGTACATCGCCGACGAGTTCCCGGCAACCCTGTCGCCGGACGGGGCAATGACCGGGGAGAGCGTCAGGTTCATCGCCACGATGATCCAGGAACGCGATGACCGCGCCATCCGAAGCCCCCACGCTCCCGGTGCCGATCACGTCATACAACTCACCATCGAGAGCGTCTGCAACAGGACTTTCGTACACGGCGATATGACCGCGCTGGGGTCGGTGATCGTCGCATGGATCACCGGGCAGCACGAGGAACACCTGGACCGGCTGGACCGCTGCAGCGTGCGCTACCGACCGGCCGCGATGGGCATGAGCCGCGATGAGCTGCGGCGCTCACTGGAGGCGCTCCCGCACGATCTGACCGAGCGCGGGGTTGATTCGATTCTGGGCCGGGAGCCCGTGGTCGGCGCGAGGTTCGACGAGCTGTGGGCATTCCTAGATGGCACCCGCATCGCCTCTCCTTAATGATGACTCCGGTTTGGGGCAGCCGGCACCGCACGGGCGGACGGGCGCGTTTCGGTAGACGGCCTCCCGTATTGAAGGAGCCGCGATGAAGATCACCGACGCCAAAGCCTACGTGGTGGTGCCGGACATGCCGGACAGTCACAAAGACATCTGGGAATCGGTC
>CAYYFS010000196.1:0-3717 GCA_964471055.1 uncultured Dehalococcoidales bacterium | reverse complement strand
GATGTTGCGGAACGTCTGGCGCGACTGCTCAAGCATGCTGTCTTCGCCGACGATCTCGCCGTCCGGGGTGCGCCCCGTTTGACCGGAGACGTACACCGTGTTCCCCGAACGGACAGCCTGCGGGATGCCCGCCCTGTCAGCCCACGGCCAGTCCGGTCTGATGACGCGACGGTCTGCCATCTCCGTTCTCCTTCCCCTCAACGCGGTCGCGCCGTTTCCGACTACGGCCTGACGACTGAGCCGTCTGCCCGGCGCACGGTGTCCCACGCGCCGCCGTATGCGCGTTCCCTGAACGGGTGCTTCGCGGCCAGGTTCTCGTCGATGTCGATGCCGAGTCCGGGTTTGCCGTTCGGCCACATGTGACCGTCCCGCACTTCGGGGCATCCGGGGAAGACCTCTTTCGTCCGCTCCGAGAAGATAGCGTATTCCTGGATGCCGAAGTTCCAGCAGTTCAGGTCCAGCGCGAGGTTGGCCGCATGGCCGACCGGCGACGTGTCACCAGGGCCGTGCCACGCTGTCCGGACCCCGAACATCTCCGCCATCGCCGCGATCTTCCGACACGGCGTCAGGCCTCCCATCTGCGAGACGTGTATCCGTATGAAGTCAATAACGCGGTCCTTGACCAGAAGGATGACCTCGTGCGGGTTGTTCCACAACTCGCCCATGGCCAGCGGCGTCGAGCATTGCTGACGCACCAGCCGGTGCCAATCGTTGTCTTCGGGCGAGAACAGGTCTTCCAAGAAGAAGAGCTGGTACTGTTCCACCTCCTTTGCGAGCCAAAGCCCGAGCGTCGGCGGAATCCGTTCGTGGACGTCGTGCAGGAGCTCGACGTTCCATCCGAGCTTGTCCCGCAGGTGGTCAAAGAGCCCGAGTGCGGACCGTATGTAGGGCTTCGGCTCGTACACTCCGCCCGGGTGGGCGTGAAGGACACCGGGCTCGGGCGGGTTCAGTCTCGACGTGATCCACCTGGGGCCGTCCTGGGGGTCGCGGCCCAGCTCCGGCTTCGCCCTGCCCTTCACGTTCCTGCCGTAGAGCAGATCGGCCTCGGTGGTCCCCGACTTCGTGCCGTAGTCCGCGCTGAACCCGGGCGTGGCCACCTGCACGCGGATGTGATGGAACCCCTGCTCCATGAAGGCTCGGGCGCCGTCTTCCACCTGCACCGGGTCGTCCCCGGAGGCGTGGACGTAGACCGCGGCGGCGTCACGCGCTTTCCCGCCCAGCAGGTCGTAGACCGGCATGCCGGCCAGCTTGCCTTTGATGTCCCAGAGAGCCTGATCGACGCCGCTCAGCGCGTTGTTCAGAACGGGGCCGTCTCGCCAGTAGGAGCTGACGTGACACGACTGCCAGATGTCTTCGATGTCAGCCGGGTCTTTGCCGATCAGGAACGGCCGCAGGTAGTCGTTCACTGCTGCCGCGACCGGCGTCGGGCGTTGCGTGAAGGTGGCGCACCCGACGCCGTAGAGCTCCGGCTCGTTGGTCTCGACTTTCACGATCACCAGGCGGATGCTGTCCGGTTCGGTGAGGATGACGCGCACGTCCCTGATCTTCAAGTTGCTCATGAGTCTTCCTTCGTATGGACAGGGGATGTCGGATCGGAGTGTCGAGTCTACAACGGCCGCTGCATCTGCATCGCGTTCGGGCGCGTTTTGGTACCGCCTCGATGCTCCTGGAGCCAGAACGTCGGATCTCTGAAGGGCGAACCGGCTAATGGCTGTCGTCTTCTATGTCGGTTCGCCTCGGCAGGAAGGCCATCATGCCGGCCGCCAGGATGGCCCCGGCGACCGCGAGCGCGTACATCCCGGCGCCCGCGGCCATGCCGAGGGCGGCCGCAACCCAGATGCCGGTCGCCGTGGTCAGGCCGCGGACCACCGTTCCCGAGCGCATCATCGTCCCGGCCCCGATGAACCCGACGCCCGTGGCTACCTGTGCTGCGACCCGGGCGGGATCCCACCCCGAGCCGATACCCTCGAAACCGTAGATCGATACCAGGGTGAACCCGCAGGCACCCATCGCCACGAGCGACATCGTGCGTATTCCCGCGGGCTTGGCTGCGTGCCTGCGCTCGTAGCCGATCAGCCCGCCGACAAGGGCAGCGACAACCAAGCGCGCGGCCATGGTCAGTTCCACGTCGAGGGAGAAACGGAACACCTCGGGCTCCAAAGGGACACCTCCAGGCCGGTAGTCGCAGAGGAACGGCGATTATATACCGGGAGCAGGCGAGCGAGGGTCAGGCGCCGCTGCCGACGAAGGCCCGGCTGGCAGCAGCGATGTGAGCGTACTTCCCGACTGCCACCGCGCCACACAGCGCAGCGCCCGCAGCGGCGGCATCCGCGTGTCGAGCCGGTTGCAGGGTCATGCCGAAACAGCTTTCAACCGAAGTGCGCAATACCGGATTCAGCAGCAGCCCGTTGCCCGAACCGACCAGGCGGGAGCGCGGCGTCGCCCCGAGTTCGACCGCCTCATCGTAGGACCGGCGCAGTTCCGCAGCCATGCCTTCCAACAGCGCGCGAGCGATGTGGCCGGGCGTGAAGTTGGCCAGACTCAACCCCGTGAACTCGGCGCGTTTGCGCGCGTCCCGGCTTGTACCGGTGAAGAACGGTGTGCATCGCAGCCCGTCTGCGCCGGCGGGAACCGCGGCCGCCCGCTCCGTGAGCCGCGTGTAGATGGCCTCCGGATCTGAACCTGCGTTGAGAATCTCCTCGCCCGCAAGGGCGAAGAAGTTCCTCAGCGTGCGGTACGTCCTCCCGCCCACGACGCCGACGCCGGCGAGCAGGTAGCCGTCCTGGATGAACGGCCGCAATTGCAGTGAGCCTCGTGGCAGCGGCCCGGGAACGAACACAGATGTCTGACCGCCGGTGCCGACGTTCACAAGAACCGACGATTCGTACTCCGCCACACTTCCGGCGAAACTGGCCTGGTGGTCGCCCGACGCAACCGAGACGGGAGTGCCCGCAGGCATTCCTGTCTCCTGTGCGACCTCAGCTGTGAGCGTGCCGGCGACGGAGCAGGATTCCGCGAGGGGTTGGAACCACGATTCCCGGAGGCCCAGATCATCGATCAGCGAGATATTCCATCCGCCGGTCGACACATCGAGAACTCCGGAGCCCGCCGCGTTGGTCGGGTCGATCACCGGTGCCTCGCCGGTGAGCCGGGCAACAAGGAATTCCGGAGCGGTCGTTGTCCTCACGTGGGCTGGGAGCAGGTCGTTGTGCTTTAGCCAGAACATGGTCGGCGCGATGTATCCGGTAATGACAGGACAGCCGCTCAGGGCAAACCCGCCACCGCCGGTCTCCAACATGAGGTCCAAGTAGCTTCCGGTCCGTGGACGATCGGGCGCAACAGGCTCCGCTGCGCGCTGGTCCTGCCACGCGATGAAAGGTCCGACCGGTTCGCCCTGCGCGTCGAGCAGTTGCAGCCCTTGCTGCTGGCCGGTCACGCCCACCGCCTCTACGTTGACGTCCAGTCGGTCAATGAGCCGCCGGGCCACGCCGAACGCACCCGCAACCATCCGGCTCATGTCCCATTCGGACCGGCCGCGCTGTCGGTCAACCGGAGACGTCACTTCAGCATCGTTCGGAGCGCGCTCGACATCCACGACTTGTGAGTCGGCCGTGTCGATGGCCGCAGCCGTCAGGGTTGTCGAGCCAACATCTATGCCAAGAAAGACTGTCATCGCACCTGCCGCACCGGTAGCCGCAGAAGGTCGGCGATTATACA
>CAYYFS010000195.1:0-3754 GCA_964471055.1 uncultured Dehalococcoidales bacterium | reverse complement strand
GTGGTTCTTTCCGGATCTCTGAGCTCTGCCAGTAGCTCCTCGGCGTCCCGCAGAGTCAGCTCGGCCTGGACAATCGCGGACTCGGCCTGGGCAAGGGAGAGTGCGTCGGCGGTTTCTTTTGCTTCGGCCAGCTGGTCCGCTACATCTTCCACTGCCACTTCTGCCTGGGCCGCGGCCCGTTCGAGGCCGGCTATCGTGGCCTGATCCAGGGACGTCAGTGCCTGCCCGGCTTCCACGTATTCGCCCTCGGCAACCAGGACCTCACCGACGGTGCCGGGCGCGCCGAATGCCAGGGATTCCCGCTCGGGGAACACCACCGAACCGTTTGTCGAAACCTGGTTCGTGAGGTTTCCTCTGGTGACGGGTATCAGTTGCTGCCCCTCGGCGAGTTCGGAACCGCCCCGGTCCGACAGCCAGGAGTAGCCGTAGTAGCTTCCTGCACCTCCGAGGACGAGCACGGCCACGATGGCCACCGCCTGCCACGGTCGGATCGTGTTCCGGCGTCCCGTGCGCGGAACGGCGGGGGTGTTCTCGGGTTCGCTATCTGGCGTGGACAAAACCTCTCGCTCCATGGGCCGTCTGGGGGTAAGGCCGGCGGCGGCGCCCCTCAGTTAGTCGTCGGCGTTCACCGGGAGATGGACGGATATGCGTGTTCCCCGGCCGGGTTCGCTTTCCGCGGTCACGCGGCCTCCGTGGGCTTCCACGAGGCGTTTCACGATCGTGAGGCCGAGGCCGGCGCCACCGGTCTCCCTGCTACGGGAGGGATCAACGCGGTAGAACTGGTCAAAGACATACGGCAGCCGGTCCGGCGAGATGCCGCTGCCTGTGTCTGCAACGTCCAGGCGCAGCTGGCCTTCGTCGGAGCGCCCGATCGACACCGTGATCGTCCCGCGTTCCGGGGTGTGAGTCAGAGCGTTGTCCAGAAGGTTGGTTACGACCTGGTGCAGCCGGGTATGGTCGGCAGAGATCTCCGGCAGGCCGGGCTCCGCGTTCACGGTAAGCCGCACGCCCTTCTCCGACGCGCGGGGCAGGAAGGCGTCCACCGTCTCCTCTGCGATCTCGTCAAGCCGCAGGGTCGTGCGCTCCAGGTGGAGCGCGCCTGCCTCCGCTGTCGCGGTCAGGCGCAGGTCTTCGATCAGGCGTGACAGGTGCAGGGTTTGCTCGTGGAGCGTGTTGATGGTGCTCGGGTCCGGTTCGACGACGCCGTCAGTGATTGCCTCAAGATACCCCTGCACGTTCGACAGGGGCGTTCGTAACTCATGTGCGATGTCTGCCGTCATGGTGCGCCGCTGGCGTTCCGCCTGCTGCAGGGCGCCTGCCATCTCGTTGAACGTCCGACCGAGCTGGCCGATCTCGTCCCTGCCCCGGATGGCGACCCGCTGCGCGAGATCGCCGCGCCCGAGGCCTCTTGCCGCGGCCGAAAGCGCGCGGACCGGGGCCAGCGTGCGACGTGTACCCAGAGAGACGAGGAAGATGCCTCCCGCGCCGGCTGCCAGCCCCGCGAGGAGCAGGGAGTCCTGGAAAGAAGCGGCGAGCCGGTCTATCTGAGGTTCGGGCGCGACTTCAGGCGTTGAGCTGTAGACATCGGTGTCGGACGAAACAGGGACCGTGACTGTTTCAGGCGGCGGGTCGAACCATGAGTAGCCGGCAGGCGGCCTTTGCTCTTTGCGCTCGTCCACAAAAGCCGCGGAGAATCGCGGGAAGTCCCTGCCCTCCCTGCCTGCAGCCAGGAACAGGGATCCGATGAAGCTCTCGCCGATGACTATTGGCAGCTGCTGTCGGCCCTGGCCCATCCGACCTCTGAACGGGGGTGCATGCATCCCATGGGAATCGGCAACCACGTCGCCCTGCGTGTCGGTCATCGTGAGCCGCCAACCGAGGAGGGTGGCCGCTTGCTCCAGCGTGGCCTGGACGTGGTCCCAGTTGTGCTCCTCCTGGTACGTATTTGAGACCAACTGCTCCAGGTTCAGAGCCCTGGCTTCGTCGACCTCCTGCGCGAACCGTTCCGTCTCCTGTCGGGTAGCCTGCGCTGCGTACAGACTGACGCCGGTCAACGACAGGGCCAGGGCGACCGCGAAACCGGCCGTGAGCCGGAACTGGAGGCTGTAGAACCAGCTAGGCAACATCGAACCTGTACCCCATGCCGTAGACGGTGTGGATGTAGCGGCGTTCGCCAGAGTGCTGGGTGAGCTTCCGGCGCAGGTTGGAGATGTGTGTGTCCACCGTGCGGTCGAAGCCTGCGTAGTCGTTTCCGAAAGCGCCCTGGATGATCTGCTCGCGCGAGAGCACGCGCCCGGGTGCCTCCATGAAGAAGATGAGAAGGCGGAACTCGGAGGCGGTCAGGCGGATCGGCTGCCCGCCGACGGTGACCTCCCGTAGCGCCAGATCGGCGACCAGGTCGCCCCGCGCTATCGACTCGGGCTCTTCTTCGCCTTCCTCGCGCTGAGCGCGCCTGAGCACCGCGCGTACCCGGGCAACGAGTTCGCGCGGACTGAACGGCTTCGGGACGTAGTCATCGGCGCCCAGGTCCAGGCCGGTGAGCCGGTCTTCTTCTTCGACCCGAGCGGTAACCATGATGATCGGGGTGTTGGAATCGGCTCTGAGCGTGCGGCACAGCTCGAGGCCGTCCATCTTCGGGAGCATCAGGTCCAGGACGATGAGCTTTGGCTTCCGCTCGCGGGCGAGGCGGAGACCCTCCACTCCGTCGGCGGCCGTGATGACGCTGAATCCGTCGCGCACAAGGTAGAGGCGCACCAACTCGGCGGTGGCGCGGTCATCCTCGACGATGAGGATAGGACCCTCTGGTGCACGATCGATTGCGGACAGTGACCTTGCTCCGGGCAGAGGACTGGACATCGTGACAAGCATAGCTCTCAAGTGGGGAAGCACCCCGGCCGCATGGCGCGGCGCGGCCGGGGTGCAGGCTGATCAGGCGGCTTCGCCGGATGTGTCCTCTGCCGGCTCGGACTTCTGGTCTTCCGCCGGTGGGAAGTGGTACTCGAAAAGCCCGCGGGGCAGCAGTCTTTCGAAGTGCCCGCGGCCGTTTCGCGGCAAGAACCACTCGAATCCCTTGAAGGACTCAGGGGGTGCGATCTCGATCGAGCCCTCATCGGACCGGAATCGGAAGTGGAAGCCGAACGTGCCCCTCCCGTCTCCAAAGCCGAAGCATCCGCGTCGACCCAGAACGCCGGGGAGAGTGTCGAGAACGGCCGGCCTGGCTCCGTACCACGCGCGAAGCTCGTCGGCCTCGTCCTCGGTGACGCGACCTTGCTCGAGCAATGCGTCTATGAACGCATCGACTCGTGCCGCATCCCGTTCGGCCGACAGTTCCTCGATCGCCTCCCGAACAGTCTCGTCCAGGGCATCGGCGTCGAGGCCGAGCTTGTCCGCCAGCTTCTCGATCAGAGGGGCAGGAGTGCTGCTGACCTCCGGCTCGTCGGTTGCAGGCGGATCGGCGGTGTCCGCTGCCACCACGCCTCCGACGGCCACGACGGCCACGGCGGCCAGGAGCAGGCTGACCAGCCAACGTCTCTTCATCGTATGTGCACCTCCTTGTCGGCGGTCCGGCACTGCCGGCCCGTCTCGTGAACATCGACTCGTTTCTTTGTACCGAAGCAATGTCAAGGGAATATGGAGCCGTTTCGGCCACCGTCAGAGTGAAGTTCTACTCCGAGGGTCGATGCGCGCTGGCACGTGGCCGTGAGGGGTGGCACCCACGCAGCGCGGAGTTGTGGTCTTCCCCCAGTAGATCGCG
>CAYYFS010000194.1:1413-3815 GCA_964471055.1 uncultured Dehalococcoidales bacterium | reverse complement strand
GCAGTACGTGTTTTGTTGACAGTTTCATCTGCTTTCGATCTCCCTCCGGTTGTTCGCGCTAGCCGACGCACGCGTCAGAATCCTGGCCCGTGTGCCGGGCGCCGCGGGAGTCTTGGCGCGATAGGGACAGGAGGGTTGGGAGTCGGTGTCTCTTCCGGAGCCGGCCGGCGACCGCTCAACGGGAAGAGGTGTTGCGGGGTGCCGCTAATCCCGCGCGCTGGCGAGAGGCTACACGTTATCGTCGCGGAATGCCAGTTCTGTTACGAAAAGCCTAGCAATTCACTCGGGTATCGAACCTCGTGCGCGACGGTGCGGTAGGTCCGCCGGCGCTGTAAGGAAGCGAGAACGGTCGGGGCGCCATCCTGAGGCGCTTGTCCTGAGCTCGACGAAGGGCTCGAAGCATGTCCTGAGCCCGTCGAAGGGGGTGCGCGCCCTGTCCCCTGGGAAGCGGCCATTCCGGAGGACGCCTCAGACTCCCCGTGGACCTGCCTGACGGGGCCGGCTCAGTCTGCTAGGCTCGGCCCGCAACCCCGAATCCCTGAGGAAAAGGACCGGATTCTGCGATGAGCGCTCACGACACCCGGGGGAAAGCCCTCACGGTACTGGGACCGATCGACCCGTACGATCTGGGGATCACCCAGACACACGAGCACCTGATCTCCGACCTCAGTTCGCACTTCGTCCAACCCGAGGACGAGCTCGGTCGCCGGCTGGCGGAAGAGCCGGTCGGCCTCTCCAATCTGAACTGGATACGCATCAACTGGACGTCCAACAGGGACAATCTCGTCCAGATGGATGTCGATCTCGCGACGCGTGAGGCCACGCGCTTCCGCGAAGCCGGCGGCCGCACGATCGTTGACGTTACCTCCAACGGCATCAGGCGCAACCCGGAGGTGCTCGCGGAGATAAGCCGCAGGGCAGGAATCAACGTCATCATGGGCTCGGGGTACTACGTCCGGCCGCTTCATCCGGAAGACTTCTCTTCCAGATCGCAGGACAGCATCACCGATGAGATCGTCAGGGACGTTGAGATCGGCGTCGGCGACACCGGCATTCGCAGCGGAATCATCGGTGAGATCGGATGCTCATGGCCATGGCACGACGACGAGAAGAAGTCAGTTGCAGCAGCTGTGGCGGCACAGGGTGAGACCGGTGCGGCCCTTACCATCCATCCCGGCCGCGATGAGAAGGCTCCCGTAGAGATCGTGAACTTCATCGACCGCGCAGGCGGTGATCTGAGCCGGACAGTGATGTGCCACGTAGACATCCGGGTCTACGATCGCGAGATACTGAGGGAACTGGCGGCGACCGGCGTCTATATCGAGTACGACATGTTCGGCCAGGAGTCGCCGTTCCCACCGCACGCTCCCAACACCTTCATGCCGTCCGACTATCAGCGTGTCGAGCAACTGATCGGGCTAATCGATGACGGATACCTGCAACGGATAGTGCTGGGGCACGACTTCGTCTGCAAGCACCGAACGCGGGAGTTCGGCGGTCACGGCCTGGACCACATTCTGTCGGTAGTGACCGGCTGGATGCTCCGGCAGGGCATGAGCCAGGCGCAGATCGACACGATGCTGGTCGAAAACCCGCGGCGTGTTCTGACGTTCGAGTGATGACCGGGGCCCCACGCCCGGCCCTTTCCTAGAATCGTCCGTACTTCAGGTAAGCCTCTTGCGGGTCCAGGCCGCCAAGGATTAGCGTCCTCACTTCGTTCTCTGTGCCAATAACCTCATTAATCCTGTCGGCAACCTCCGCAGCCAGCCGGCCCGGCACGATGACGACCCCGTCGCGATCTGCGACGGCATAGTCTCCTGTCGAAATTGTGAGCCCGCCTATGGTTATCGGCTCACCCATCGAGTCCAGTTTCCAGGTCCCGGTGACATCGGCCGGAGTCAGATACCGGCAGAAGACAGGAAACTTGAGCCGCAGGATGAAGTCGCTGTCTCGGTTGCCACCGTCAACAATGAAGCCTCTTACGCCGCGATACTTCAGAACCTCCGCCGAGAGCTCTCCCATGTGGGCGATCGTTGAATCGTTCGGCTGGCATATGACCACCGATCCGGAAGGGGCCTTGCTCAACATGCCGGTCCAGATCAGCAACGACTCATCGGCCGATATGGTCGGGTCCATCACACCGCTGCACGTCCACACCTCCCCGACAAGACTGAGTGTCGGATCCAGTGGACGAATATCGTGCGGCAGCGTGCAGTCAGGATGACCCATCTCCTTCAGCACGTCGAAGACGGCTCCGGTGTATGCGACCTCCAACCGTTCGGTGATGCTCATCTGGAACGCTCCCCGCTGACGACGTCAATCGGTGGCCCAATGCAGCCGCTTTCAGAAGCGCGCCAGGGGTGGCGGCTTCGGCTATCGGGGCATGGTAGTTGCGGGCCGAC
>CAYYFS010000194.1:0-1313 GCA_964471055.1 uncultured Dehalococcoidales bacterium | reverse complement strand
CTGGATTCCGGCCTTCGCCGGAATGACAGGGGGCGCCCAAAGGACGGAGGGGTGGCGGCGATGATGGAGGGTCGCAAGGATGACAGACGGGAATGGGCTGTCGCCGTCCTCCCACGCACAGAGAGAAGAAGCGGCTGAGCCGCCGCCTGTAGAATGCCCGGCGGCGACGGCAGGCCGTTCGCGCATGCGAGAGGCGCGTCGAGCAACGGGAGGAGCGAAGCCGTGAAGATCACCGACGTCAGGGCATACGTGGTCGAGAGCACAGGCCCGAAGTGGGGGGCTGCGACCGACTGGGACTGGACATTCGTCCGGGTGGACACGGACGAGGGCGTCACCGGCTGGGGCGAATGCACCAACTTCCCGGGCCGCGGCAGCTTCCTCACCGGCACGACTGTGAAAGCCCTACGCGAAGCCCTGGTCGGCGAGGACCCGGCGGACATCGAGCGGCTGTGGCACAAGATGTACCGGCGCTACACGTACCTGGGCGCAAAGGGCCTGCCGACCGTGGCCATCAGCGGCATCGACATCGCTCTCTGGGACATCAAGGGTAAGGCCCTGGGCCGCCCGATATGGGACCTGCTCGGCGGCAAGTTCCGCGACTCCGTCCGGCTGTACGCCAACGGCTGGTTCATGGGCTGCGACACCCCCGACGAGTTCGCCGCGGCCGCGAAAAAGGTGGTGGCGTCCGGCCACGAGGCGATGAAGCTGGACCCGTTTCTCGAGATGAAGAAGACGGCGACCAGCTACGTGGACGGAATAATCTCGCAGGAGGGCGAACAACTCGGCTACGACATCATCGCGGCCATCCGGGAGGCCGTCGGCCCGCAGATCGAGATCCTGATCGACGCGCACGGGCGGTACAACGTGCCCGTGGCGATACGGCTATCGAACAACCTGTACGAGCAGTCGCGGATCGGCTGGTTCGAGGAGCCGGTCAACCCGGAGAGCTACCAGGCGCTGCGGCAGGTGCGGGAGAACACGGCGGCGCCGATCTGCGTCGGCGAACGGCTGTACACCCGCTGGGAGTTCGTGCCGATCTTCGAGCAGCGGCTGGCTGACTACGTGATGCCGGATATCGTCTGGACCGGCGGCATCAGCGAGATCAAGAAGATCGCCACGATGGCCGAGGCGTACTACGTGCCGATCAGCCCGCACAACGCCATGGGCCCGCTTCAGGTGGTGGCCGGGGCGCAGGTCATGATGACGGTGCCCAACTTCTACCGGCTGGAGCACTCGATCGCCTCGATCCCGGCGTACAACCGCTTCCTGACCGAGCCGATCAACTTCCACGGCGGCGAGGTGAGCGTGAACGA
>CAYYFS010000193.1:2488-3827 GCA_964471055.1 uncultured Dehalococcoidales bacterium | reverse complement strand
TGAACGAATCGGGCTATCGCTGCGGCTATGCCGGCAAGTGGCACGTCGATGGCGAGCGCGGCCCGAGCGAGATGGGTTTCACAGGCAAGGACTTCGTTGGATACGCGTTTCCGGGGTCCCGGGTGCTGCCGGGACTTCAATTCGACCTGCCACCCCTGAACAAGCCGAACCACTACGAGGAGTACCTCAAAGAGCACGGATTCGAGCCGCGCGTCACGAACCGGTTCGTTGGGACGAATCCCACGAACCAGGCGCAGGAGATGTTCGCCCTCCATGACGGGCCGGTCGAGTCGTCGATCGAGTATTTCGTTGCCGACGAGGCCAACCGTGTCATCGACGAGATATCGGCGGAAAACGAGCCGTTCTTCATGTGGACCAACTTCTGGGGACCGCACAGCCCGTCGCTCGTACCCGAGCCCTACTACTCGATGTACGACCCCGCCGACATCCCGGAGCACCCCGGTTACCGGGAGACGTTCGAGAACAAGCCCTACCGGCAGTCGCTGATCGAGAAGCTCTGGGGTCTGGGCGACTACGGCTGGAAAGGCTTCCAGGAGATCGCGGCGCGCTACTTCGGCCACTGCACGCTCATCGACGACATGGTCGGGAAGACGCTTGAGCACCTGGCCGTGCGCGGGTTGCTCGATAATACCGTCGTGATCTACTCGGCTGACCACGGCGACTGCCTGGGGGCGCACCGGCTGATCGAAAAAGGGGAGTTCATGTATGACGAGATCTACAGAATCCCCTTGATCGCCGCGCACCCCGACTGCACCGCACCCGGCTCGACGAACGACGACTTCGTCTACCTGCACGAGCTGGCGCCGACGGTCCTGGACATCGCGGGCATCGAGTCGCACGACCCGATGGACGGCGAGAGCCTGAAAGGGGCAGTTCTCGGCGACGACTCGCCTAACGGCCGCGATGAGGTCTACTGCGTCTTCGACCGTCACTTCACGGTGGTCCAGCAGCGCATGGTGCGGACGCGCACGCACCAGCTGACGTTCAGCGCAGGCGACCAGGGTGAGCTGTACGACCTGGTGGCCGATCCGTACCAGCTGACCAACGTGTACGGCCGCCCAGACTACGAGGCCGTCAGGCTCGACCTGCTGGACAGGATGCGCGGCCACATGGAGCGTCTCGACGACCCGCTCCTGGGCTGGTTCAGCCGAATATCGGGAACGTACTAGGCGCGCCAGCGCCGCGCCGATCACCTTCAGGGCACCCCGCCATCCTGAGCGTGCCCTGAGCCAGACGACAGGGGTGCGCGTCGGGCCGGAGCCGACCGAAACACCTGCCCGTCCTGAGCGCCCCATTGAGTGTCATCTTGAGCTTGTCG
>CAYYFS010000193.1:0-2478 GCA_964471055.1 uncultured Dehalococcoidales bacterium | reverse complement strand
AGCCCGCACCGCCATCCTGAGGCTCTCGAAGGGTGCGTGGTGTGGGCGGGCCGATCAAGCACGCCGCCGCCTCCGGACGGTCGCTTACGTATGCACGAACCCCAGAGACCGATCCGGTTCGGCCAGCACCAGGTCGCAGACGGTCTCGATCGTGCTGCCCACCGGCTCCATCCCTGCGGCTGCCGCCGCGTCGGCCATCGCCTGCATGGAGCACATCAGATTGCCGCGCACCCTGTCCGCCGGGTCGGTGTAGTCGTTGTCGTTGTGAGTGACGCAGTTGATGACCGGGATGGTCGCCCCGCGCGCCCGGACCTGGCTCACCATGTTCCGGGCGATGGACTGGTAGTCCGCATCGCGCACGTCCGGCCGCATGTCCGGGTGGCCCTCGACCGTGTTCGCCCCGAGAGACGCGCTCTCCGGGTCCACCGCCTCTATCTTTGTCCCCCGGCTCACCGTCGTCCGGGAGAAGTCCACGGAAACCGGCATGTTGGCGAACGGCAGGTTGCCGACCAACTGGCGAAACACGGGATGCGCCCGGTGAGGATCCGGCTCGGCACCGGTCCAGACGGCGTTCATCCGGGGCCAGATTCTGCCCGGAATAGAGCACGAGCCACCCCGGAACCCCAGGTCCGCGAGCACCCGGTACGCGGAGTCGCTGGCGGAAAAAGTGCCCGGTCGGAAATACAACGGTCGCCTGCCCATGCCCGACTGCCACATGGAGATGGCTTCGGACACGCAGGCCCTCATGTCGGATTCCGACATGCCGCCGAAGTGTGACCTGTACTTGCCGTCCCGGAACTTCCACGGGTGCAAGTGCAGCCCCTCGACGCAGCAGCCGCGGCCCTTCATCTCCTCGAACAGCGCCGCGTGCTCGAGAGTGGCCTCCGGATGGATGAAGAACGTGACCGGGAACCCAAACTCGGCTGCTCGGTCCACATAGCCGCGAATGAACCTCTCGCTGTCCTGCCAGTTCTTCGGGCCGGTGGCTTCGGGATGCGTCGCGGGCGTGGGCTGCTCCACGTCCATCGTGATCACAACGTGCAACTTGTCCACGGTTGCGTCCTCTCAACGCGTTGCGCCGCGCGAGACGCGGGCGCGGGTCGCTTTGCGGAACGGGATCGGAAAGTCAGAACTGGCGGAGGGAGTGGGATTCGAACCCACGGTAGGGGGGTACCCTACAACGGTTTTCAAGACCGTCGCCTTCGTCCACTCGGCCATCCCTCCGAGGTGCGGAACTCCAAGTGTAGCCGACCAGTCTCCCCCGGCCGTGAAGACTCGCCGGTATTCCCTCTTCCGGCGGGAGAGGGTTAGGGTGAGGGGGAAGCCCACAGGTCCTCGGCGTCGCCCCGACCCTCTCAGACATGCCCGACTACCCACCAAAAGAGAGCACAGCACCCTTCGGCGGTAGAACCTTCGACCGCATCGCGGCCGGGTACGACCTTGCGGGCGCCGTGATCACACTCGGACGGAGCCGCGCGTGGCTTCGCGGCGCCGCCCGGGTCGCGGCCGAGGGCTATCCCCCGTCGCCGCGCTGCCTGGACATCGCAACCGGCACCGGCGCATTCGCCTTCGAGCTGACCCGGGTGCTCCCGGACGCCGCTGTGACCGGACTCGACGTGTCGGCCGCGATGATCCGCGAGGCCGTCTCCGGGCGCGACCGACGGGGTCTGCGGGACAGAGTGGACCTGCTGAGGGGCGACGCGCTGGCGCTGCCGTTCCCGGACCGAAGTTTCGATCTGGTTGTGTCCGCCTACCTGCTCCGGAACGTGGGCGACCTGCCAACGGCGTTTGCGGAAATGGCCCGCGTGACCAGGCCGGGCGGCCGCATAGTCGCCACGGACCTGACGCCCCCGCGCGATGGAAGCCTGCCGGGGCAGCTGGCGCGCTGGTACCTGGGCCGGGTTGCGCCGTTGATCGGTGGCCTGCTTACCGGCGACACCGAAGCCTACCGCTACCTGGCAACGTCGGCGCGAGAGTTCACGCCAGCCGAGGAAATCGCGCAGCTCATGCAAACGGCCGGATTGATCGATGTCGGCTTCCGGCGCTACGCCCTGGGCACCATGGCCCTCCACTGGGCCCGGAGGCCATAGGCCGGGCGCCATGCGCGTACTCGTGTGGTGTGTGTAGGCTGAACATGTGGCAACGCCACCAGAGATGGTGACGACGCTGCTCTCTGCCCCGGTTCACGGAAAGGTGGGCCATCGGCCCGACGCTCTCGTCGGCCAAATGCCCGGGTTGGCCCGTCGCCACCTCCCCTTTCACCGAGGGCGCCCGCTGCCTGTAGGATGGCTCGGGCGACTTCCACTTCTTGCCTCTCCGGGGCGCGACGGTTCCGGCCGCGCTCCCTAGGTGCCATTAAAAGGGATACGTTCCTGTGACCAGGGCCCAGAGCCGCACGACGGTTGTCGACGAACGCCAGGGCGTGCGTGAACGCGGCTGGTTCGTGCTTTCCGGAATGACTCTGAGCCACAGCGTCTT
>CAYYFS010000192.1:0-3838 GCA_964471055.1 uncultured Dehalococcoidales bacterium | reverse complement strand
GGACCGCGTGTACGTGCGGCAGGAGAAGATGCGCGCGGCCACCGAGTCAATCTTCGTCGAGCTGGGGCTCTCGCCGGAAGACGCAGAACTCGCCACGGACGTCCTGATCGCGAACGACCTCCGCGGCATCGAGACGCACGGCGTTTCAAACATGCTCCGGGACTACGTCGGCAAGCTTCAGAAAGGGGAGCTCAACCCGCGCGGGCAGCTCACCATGGAGCGCGAGACGGCCACTACGGCCGTCATGAGCGGCGGCGGCGCACTTGGCCTTCACATCGCTCCGAGAGCGATGGACGTGGCCGTGCAGAAGGCGAAGGAATACGGGCTCGGCGCCGTGTGCGTGCACAACGTGGGCCACATGGGCGGGGCCGGATATCACGCCATGCGGGCCGTGGAACACGACATGATCGGCCTGTCCATGACCACAAGCGGAATCATGTACATGGTCCCAACGTTCGCAGCGAAGCCGATGTTCGGAACCAACCCGATCGCGTACGCGGTGCCGTCGGACCGCATGCCTCCGTTCCTGTTCGACATCGGCACGACGGCGATCGCCATCAACAAGGCCAGGCTCGCCGCTCGTGTAGGCGCCAAGATGGAACCCGGCTGGATCACGAAGCCGGACGGCACCCCGATCATGGAGGAGACCGAGTTGCCCGAGGAGTTCCACCTGCTGCCGTTCGGCGGCACCCGGGAGCAGGGCTCGCACAAGGGCTACGGCTTCGCAGCGGTGATCGACATCCTCGGCAGCACGCTGACCGGCATCGGCCCGGGCTTCCTCGCGAAGACCCCCGGATACCACCTGATGGCGTACAACGTGGCCTCGTTCACAGACGTCCAGACGTTCAAGACGGACATGGACGCCTTCCTGGAGGGCCTCGCCAACACGCCGCCCGCCCCCGGCGAGGAGCGCGTCGTCTACCCGGGCCAGCTGGAGGCGGAGGAGTGGGAGCTGCGGCTCAGGGAAGGCATCCCGTACCACAGCGAGGTCATCGGCTGGTTCCGCAAGATTGAGGCTGAGCTCGGCCTCGAATTCGACTTCGGCCCGGAAAGCAGCACCCCGCTCGGCTAGACAAAAACGAACTGGCACCGGCACCCTTCCCCCCGGGGGCGACGGTCCACTGACCCGGACGAACAAGGGCGGCGGGCACGGACATGCCTGACTGGAGGTCCTCCAAATGCTTGAACGGTTCAAGGTCTCGCCGGCGGACCGCGTGTATGTGCGGCAGGAGAAGATGCGCGCGGCCACGAAGGACGTCTTCCGCAGGATGGGCCTTACTGAAGACGACGCCGCCCTCGCTGCAGACGTGCTCATCGCCAACGACCTGCGCGGCGTCGAGACGCACGGCGTGTCGAACATGCTGCGCAGCTACGTTGCTGACTACACGAACGGCGAACTCAACCCGCGACCCAGCGTCAGAATCGAGCGCGAAACCCACACCACGGCGGTCATGAACGGCGACGGGGCCCTCGGCCTTCACATCGCCCCCCGCGCAATGGACATGGCGGTGGAAAAGGCCGCCGAGCACGGCCTGGGCGCCGTTGGCGTGCACAACGTTGGCCACATGGGCGGCTGCGGGTACCACGCCATGCGCGCCGTCGAGCGCGACATGATCGGCGTGGCCCTGACCACCAGCGGCGGGAGGATTGGCACAGTCCCGACCTTCGGTGCAGAGCCCGTACTTGGCACCCATCCGATCGCGTACGCCGCGCCCGCGAACAAGATGCCTCCGTTCCTGTTCGACGTTGGCACTACGCAGATCGCAAACAACAAGCTGCGGCTGGCAGAACGCGTGGGAGCGAAGATTGCGCCCGGGTGGATCACCCGACCGGACGGCACCCCGATCATGGAAGAGGTGGTCCTCCCGAAGGAGTACTACCTGCTGCCGTTCGGCGGAACGCGCGAGATGGGCTCACACAAGGGCTACGGCTTCGGTTGCGTGGTCGACATCCTGGGCAGCACCCTTACCGGTCTCGGCCCGGGACTCATCGCCCGCACGCCCGGGTACCACCTCATGGCCTACGACATCGAAGCGTTCGTCGACGTCGACAAGTTCAAGGCCGACATGGACTCGTTCCTGGAGGCGCTGGCGAACACGCCTCCCGCCCCGGGCCACGACCGCGTCTACTACGCCGGGCTCCAGGAGGCAGAGGACATGGAGAGACGCCTGAAGGAAGGCATCCCCTACCATCGCGAGGTCATCGCCTGGTTCCATTCCATCGAACCCGAGCTGGGCCTCGAATTCGACTTCGGCCCGGAAAGCAACACCCCTCTCGGGTAAACGATGGCCCCGTCCTGAACCCACCGCCCCGGCAAACAAGAAGTGGCTCAGCCACCCTGAGCCGCGTGCTGAGCCGGTCGAAGTACTTGTCGAAGCAAACCCTGAGCGACGTCGAAGGGGATGCGCGACCAGCGGCGCCTCTCCACCTGTCCCCCGCGCAGGGTCGCTCACGATTCTGATAGAACCGACGATGTCGGGAGCTATTCCTCTTCCTGTCTTCGAACTGGCCGCCTGTATTCGGGAGGCAACGGAACACCGAAGTGCTCGTGGAGCGCATGAACATCTGAGAAGTCGCCCGGCTTCAACTCATGTCCGGTGTGCGACTGAACCTGGAACTCGGCCGAGATGCAGCGCACCTCTCGCCCCCCGATGGTGCCCGTCGAGCGCAGCGAGGCAGCTGGATAGAACAACCCTTGTTCCGCCGGGCCATAGATGCCTCGGCCGTCCTCGGCAATCTCGATGACGTGGAAGTCGACCTGCTTCCCTGCGCGGTCGCCCATGACGAAATTCCAGTCGGTCCTGTCATCCGTGATGACATCCTCGAATCCCAACGTTGCGAGCTCTTCCGTCAGCGGTTGCACCTCGCCACGCTGGATCACGATATCGAGGTCGGCATGAGGCCGGGTTTGTTCGCCGAGCAACGCATCGACGCCCCATCCGCCGTCGATCCAGACGGTCAGATCGAGCCTTTCGAACACCTCAAGGAGCTGCCCGACATCGTTCAGGGTCATCTGAGGGTCGCTCATAGTCCGGCCCTGGGCGGCTCCTGGGCTGAGCGAGCCGCCAGAAGTGCCCCGCCAACCAGAGCCGGGTACTCCATGCGCGTCAAGAACACGTGAAGCTCCACTGAGCGCAACGCATTGAGCATCGGTTGCTCGAAGTACTGCAGAGAGCGGGTCACTCCACCCGTAAGCCCGACAGCCTCCAGATCGAACCGTCCACCAAGGGCTTCAACGATTGCGGCGACAGCCTTCCCGAGTCGCGCGAAGCTGCTCATGGCGTTCGGCTCGCCGGCCGCCGCCAGTCGCGCCAGTTCTTTTCCATCGACGCCGTACACCTCCGGGAAGAGGTATCCACTGGTGTATCGGCGCCCGCCTCTGTGGTCTAGACAGGAGAAGACAGCGTCCGGAATCCCGTGTTCACCTCGGATGAGCTGGTCATCGAGCACGAGACCGACACCGGTGCCACTGCCGAGGGTCAAGACGGCGAAACGCCCGTATTCCACCTCCGTCTGCACACCGAGCGTTGCGAGATTGGCGTCCGTGTCTAGAACAACGGGGACGTTCAGGAATTCCGAGAAGTGTGAACGGAGCGGGAACCCCTCCATGGCAGGGAACACCGACTGCCCGAGCAGAGATCCGTTTTCGTAATCGAGGAGCCCGGGAAAGCCGATCGCGAGTCCTTCCATATCTTCGGTTCGAACGGCAGACAACGCTCGCGTTAGATCATCGAGAAGAGCGTCACGGCCGCAGAAAGGTCTGATGGGAATCCGCCTCGCGTCCTCCACGCAACCGGCACAGACCCTGCCCGCCTCGATCTTGGTTGCTCCGACATCG
>CAYYFS010000191.1:0-3910 GCA_964471055.1 uncultured Dehalococcoidales bacterium | reverse complement strand
CTACAACGCCGGCAGGCCGCGTTCGGCGCGGGCCTCGTTCGGGGTGAGCACCCCTGCACCGATCAGCTTCACCAACCGGTCGGTGCGGTCGTTTTCGCTGTCCTGGAGCGCTTCGATCTGGCTCAGGTCGAACCTGACCTCGTACTCGCCCGGCCCGCCGAACAGCGGACCCAACGAGCGCGTCACCGCGTCCTCCAGCAACCGCAGCTCCGGCACGATGGTGTTCCGCCACAGGAACATCTCCTGTGAGCGGACGTTCGCAAGGGTCGCGTCCAGCAAATCGGCGAGAAACACCCGCGGGACGCCGAAGGCGCGGGCAACCTCCTCGACGGACCACTTGAGCGACGAGATGAACTCCATGTCGCGGTGCGAGATGTCCAGCCGCTTCGCGTCCATGCCCCTGCTCAGCAGGATGGGACGGTGCGCCTTCGCCGCACCCTGGAACCGCTGCGACCACCGTTCGTAGAACTCGGATACCTCGTCGTCCGTCGGCGTCTCCTCGGTCGTGATCGCCAGGCTGCCGGGCGTGGCCGAGTTCCTGAAGAACGCCCGGTTGAACCGAAGAGCCTCGCTTCCCATGTCGACGGCCAGGCGGGCGGGCGCCACGGACGAGAAGCCCCCGAACTCCTCGAGGGGATTGAACTGGCGGAACCAGACCACTTCGCCCGGCAGGTACGCCACGCGCTCGCCCAGGTATTCGTACACGAAGCCCCGCACGTACCGCGCACGGTCCGGAAGCACCCTGACGCGGTCCGGCCGCAGCGGCCACAACTCCGCCGCCCTCCCGGAATCGTCCCGCTCGATGCCCCAGAAGGCCGAGCCCCATAGCGCCAGGTACGTCTCCGTTGCACGCCACAGCTCTGCCCGCGACCACACCGGGTTCGGCCGGTCCAGGAGCGCCTGGAACGGATCGCCCGGGCCGGCGGGTTCGGTCGAGCCATCGCGGCCCCGCCGCAGCACCATCAGGGGCGGCCTGCTCACCGCCTCGGCGCGCACGCGGACTGCCGCGTGTACTGCCGCCGACGACGCGTAGTACTCGCCATACCGCGGGTTCGCCCAGTCGTGCCCGACGCCGAGCTCCGAATCGATCCGGTCCACCACGACCCGCGCCGCACGGTTCGCACGTCGGACCGGGACCAGTGGTCCAAGTCTCGACACTACTTCCCGTCGGAGCAGGCCCATGATGCGTTCCCGTATGCCCACCTTCATCCCCTCCGTTCATCCACGGCCCGATTCGCTCCGCCTTCACCCTCACCCTTCGACAAGCTCAGGACACCGCCTTCGTCCTCTCCCTCAAGGGAGAGGGGGTCGCAGCCAGTACCCTCCGCCAGGCCCTTCGGCCGGCTCAGCACACCGCTGAGGACACGGCTCGAGGTCTATCCCCTTCTCCCCGCCGGGGAGAAGGTCAGGATGAGGGGTGAGCCCGGTCGACCGGGGTGCGTCCACCCTCACCTTGATCCTCTCCCTCAAGGGAGAGGGAATCCGCCGCTCTCGCTTCACGGCTTGGAAAAGTGCCGTTGGCACCCTCCGGCACATTGGTTATCCAATATCCACCCCGCGGTCCATACGTCCGACGAGCTTCCGCAGACCGCCCACCTCACTTCACGGCTCAGTGAAAGTGCCCATGGCACCCTGTGGCACCCTGTGGCGCACTAGGACCACATGCGGTAGTCCTGCCTGTGGACCGCGGCGAACGCGAGCATGAGGGCATCCGCCTTGTCCGGGCTGCGCAGTCCGCGCGACCGCATGTCGTCCTTGCCTTCCAGCCTCACCTGCCCGCTGGACGTAAACGAATAGCGGACCGCGGCCAGCTCGCCGATGAGATCAGGGTCCGCGGGGATGCGTATCCGTCCGTCCTGGAACCGCTCCCGCAACCCGTCGTACAGCTCCGCCCGCAGGTTGGCGAAGTGCTCGGGACGATTGGCCCTCGCGGCAACGTTCACACCCTTCACCTGGGAGCAGCCCTGCTCGCGGAGGCGGTCGACCACACCGGCGCCAAGGCCGATCCCGTCCACCCGCACCACTTTCGGCCCGTGCCTAGTCATCGCTGCCCTCACACGTCCCGCCGTCTCCATGAGGTCCTGCCGTCCGAGCGCCTCCATCTCGATCACCCGCTCGCCCTGCCGCACACATATCACCGTCCGGTCCGACCCGAACCTCGCCACGTCCACACCCATCTCCGCCGGCGCGTCTTCAGGGGGCAGCTCAATGGCGTCCTCTTCGGCCGCCGCTTCGATGAGCTTCAGAGATATCAGCGTGTCCTCGGCCTCCGACGGGAATTCGCCGAGCACCCGTACCTGGTACATGGGGCTGTCCTCGCCCCAGTTGACCTTCGCCTCTTCCACCCACTTCGGCGTCACCAGCGTCGGCATCAACACCTCGCCCGCCTTCACGTTCGGGGTGTCGAATGCCGAGATATGGATCGTGTGCCAGAGCTCCCGTCGGCGATGGAACGCCTCGTAGAACGTGCCGGCAAGCGAGGTCGGATTGCCGAGGAGCAGCATCTTCGCGTCGGCGGAGGTCATCGATCCTTCGATCGCCTCGAAGATCCCCTCCCTCACGCCGGACGCCTCGTCCACGACGAACAGGATGTGTCCTTCGTGGAAACCCTGGAACCGCTCCGGCAGGTCGGTCGAAAGCCCCTGCGCGTAGTGCTTGTCGCCCAGTTCGAGCGACGTTCGGAGCAGCTTGCCTTCGATCAGGCTTTCGTGCCCGCGGTATGCCCGCCGAATCTCGCGCCACAGCACGTCGCGCACCTGGTGCTCCGTCGGCGCGGTCGTGATGACGAGCGCATCCGGGAAGCACATGAGCCACCACAGGACGACGTGCGCGGCGATGTAGGTCTTCCCGGACCCGTTGCAGGAACGCACAGCCACGCGGTTGTGATCCCGGACGGCCTCCATGATCTCTGTCTGCCGAAACCAGGGCTGCGCGCCGAGCAGCCGGCACACGAAATCGCCCGGGTCCGCGGCCCAGGCCGCTCTTTCCGCTTCGGAGACGGACTGCTCTCTCCGGGGAGCGCCGCCATCCCGAGCCGTGCCCCCACCGCCATCCTGAGCCTGCGATGTCCTGAGCCTGTCGAAGGGTCGAAGGATGCGCGGTGTGCCCGCGTCGATGTTCCGTGACAATCAGGTCCGGGGACTGAAGATGTGGCCGCAACCGCGGCACCGGTAGCACGTGTTCGCCACCACATCCACCTTGTCGAGCGAAACGGTCTCCCCCGCGCTGCGGCGCGGGCACTGCGGCGTCTCCTGCTCCTCCAGCACCATCGGTTCGCCTACGATGCGCACGATCCCGCCCGGCATCTTCGATTCCACCGTCATCCTCACCCCTGTTTCGTCGGTCGCGTCAGCTCTGCCCGCCCGGTGAACGGCGCTCACCCTTCACGCGCCTGTATCGCTACCGCCAACGCTCCGATTCATGCCCTTGTACCTCTCTATTAGAACATCTGTTCGTATTCTTAACTATCAGACGGTATTCAGTCAACAAGCGCTCGGCAGGCCGCCAAGGTGTCTCACCTTACGACCCGTGCCCGCGCGGTATGGTGGAAACGGGATACCCAGGCAGCCGAGGTCGACAGAGTCCAACAAGCCGCAAAGGAAACCACATTGCCTGCAGAGATCCGCAAACCTCGCGTACTGGTCACCGGCTCAGGTGGACTGATCGGCGCCATGCTGATCCGATCGCTCGGCGACAAATACGAGTTCCACGGCCTGACCCGCTCACGGCGACCCGACATGCCGGACGTCCCTACGACTATCGCCAACGGGTCGGACTTCGACGCGATACGGCCGGTCTTCGACGGGATGGACGCGGTGGTGCACATGGCAGCGCACCCGAGCGGGCGAGCCCCATGGGAGGACCTGCTGAGGGACAACTACGTCACCACACGGAACGTGTACGAGGCCGC
>CAYYFS010000190.1:0-3919 GCA_964471055.1 uncultured Dehalococcoidales bacterium | reverse complement strand
CCGGTTCCTTTTTTTCTTGATGGCCGACGGGGTCTGGCACCGGGACGGCGAACCGGCCTACACGGCGCCGGAGCTCGGTCCTTCACCTTCCCCGCCGGGTCCGTTCTCGAGTTCCTTCAGGAACTGCTCCACATCGGCCGGCAGGTCGACGCTGCTCCGGTCCTCCGCGTCATCCCCGTCCGATTTCTGCCGGTCATAGTCGCGTTCGAACTTCTCGACGAGCCTGGCCAGTTCCGGATTGGTGGTCATGGCCGGAGTCACCTGTGCGTATTGCTGTTCGCCCAGCTCGTCCTCCGGCAGGTTTGCTCCCAGCCTGTAAACGGACGACAGGGCGTGCAGCAGCCTCGACGCTCCCTGGAAATCGTCGTCGAGCTTCAGGTAAAGGGGCAGGTGAACGATCAATGTGAGCGTTTCGAGCCCTTCTTCCTCATGAATGCGCTGGGTCAGGCCGCTGGTCATGCTGGTGGGTCCCTGGTAGTTGCCGCGACCCAGCCTGACGCCGCCCAGCTCCGGCGGCGCGTCCCACCCCCGAGCCGAGCCGGTCACCCGTAACGGACGTGAGTGGGGTACGGAGTCGTACATCCCTCCCACCAGCACGTACCGTGAAACCCCGAACTGCTTGAGCAACACGATCACCGAGTCGTTGTAGTCCTCCGCCCTCACGTGAGGCTCGAGCATCTGGAGGAGCAACAGGTCCGGCGGCGATTCGCGCCGGACTGCGAGCACCACCGTGTTGGGCACTGTGACGGTGCGTCGGTCGCCTGAGAGGTTCATCTGCGGGCGGTACCGTGTGAAGTCGTAGAACTCCCCCGGTCTGCTCAGCCCCCCGATCTCGGAACTCTCGAACGTCTTTGCCAACCGCCCGAGCGCTATGGCACCCACGTTGCCCACGTTCACCCACGGCCGCAGCATGGCCACGCAATGAGGGTCGCGCAGCGGAGGGTCGGGGAGGTCGATTTCGAATGCGCCTATCTGCATCGCAAGCACCTCCTCCCGGGGACTGCGCGCATCGCCATTCGGAGACGGCTTCGGAATCCCATCACCCGGGCCGCTTGCCCATAGCATACGCGAACGCCTGCCCCGTGCCTCAGGCGGCCTGTTGTGGGGGACGACCTGCCGAGTTCGTTTCCCGTTGGGCGCGGGACGGCCGCGTGCGGTGCTAGAATCCGCCCGATTCGCACCCGTGGCCGCGTCGCGTGGGCATCGCACCGACCCCACGTTCACATCCGCAAAGGAGCATCCACATGCTGGAACGCTTTCACGTACCAGAGGAGATCGCTCGGCGCGTCAGCGCAGAGAACCTTCGCACCACGGTGACGCAGATCTTCATGAAACTGGGCGTACCTGAGGCCGATGCCCGTCAGGGCGCGGACGTACTGGCCGTCTCGGACCTCCGGGGAGTCGAAACGCACGGCGTCTCCAACATGCTTCGCATGTACGTTTCGGGCTACACCGAAGGCTTCATCAATCCCCGCCCGGACTGGAGTGTGGTGCGCGAGACCGCGTCGTGTGCAACCGTCGACTGCGACCGCGGGCTGGGCATCATCCTGGCGCCCAGGGGCATGGAGATGGCCGTCGAAAAGGCCCGGAAGACGGGCGTCGGCATGATCAGCATGACGAACGGGCGGCACCTCGGCATGGCTGCGTACCACGCGATGATGGCGATAGAACACGACATGATCGGCGTGTGCGCCACCGCCTGCTCACCCCGCGTGGCTCCAACCTTCGCCGCTGAAGCCGCCATCGGCACGAACCCCATTGCCGTCGCTGCGCCCGCGGGCCGCGAGGCCCCCTTTGTCTTCGACGCCGCGATGAGCTCGATCGCAGGCAACAAGGTGCGCCTGGCCCAGAGGCTGGGTGCTCCCATCGCGCCCGGATGGATCGCCGGCCCGGACGGCACTCCCTTGATGGAGGAGACGTCATTGCCGGAGGAGTGGACCCTGCTTCCCGTCGGCAGCACCCGGGAGCTGGGCTCGCACAAGGGATACTCAATGGCCGTCGTCGTGGATATTCTCGGGGGAATCCTCAACGGCAACCCCACCGCGCCCACCGGGCGTTACGTCGGGCACGGCCACATCCTCGCGGCGTACGCCATCGAAGCGTTCATAGACGTGGCCGAATTCAAGAGCGCCATGGACGAGTACCTGCAGGCCCTCCGCTCGCTGAAGCCCGCGCCCGGCAACGATCGCGTGGTCTATGCCGGGCTACTGGAGGCGGAGGAGGAGCAGGAACGGCAGGAGAAAGGCATCCCGCTGCACCCGGAGGTCATCGACTGGTTCAGGGATACCTGCGCCGAGATGGAGATCGACTTCGTCCTCTAGGGCGGTGCAGGGAGGAGGGCAAGACATGGATTTCAAGCTGGTCATGATGCCGCCGCGCCGGGACGTGCACGAGGCCTGGGTTGCGCGCGTGACAGAGGCCGTGCCCGAGGCCACGATCGTCTCGCCCGCGACGATGGACGATGCCCGCCGGGAAATCGCGGATGCGGATGCGGCCTTTGGCGCGGTGCCCCCGGACGTTCTGCCCGCGGCCAGCAGACTCAAGTGGGTTCAGGCCCCGGCCGCGGCCCCGGCCCCGATCGAGGATTTCTACTACCCGGAGATCATCGAGCACCCGGTGGTCATCACTACGTTCAAGGGCATCTTCGACGAACACATCGGCGCTCACATCATGGCGTACCTGCTCGCCTTCGCGCGGGGGTTCCACCACTACATTCCGCTGCAGGCTGAGGCGAAGTGGGAGCCGAACAGGCGCCCGGAGGCGACCGTGTACCTGCCGGAGTCGACGGCCCTGATCCTGGGCCTCGGCGGCATCGGCGGCGAGACGGCCAGGATGTGCAAGGCGTTCGGAATGCGGGTCATCGGCACACGACGGCTCCGCTCCGAGGTGCCTGAGGGTGTCGACAAGATGTACCGCCACGACGAGATCGATGACCTGCTTCCGCAGGCCGATTTCGTGATCATGACGGTGCCGCACACGCCGGAAACCGAGGGCATGATGAACGCTGCGCGGTTCAAGCTGATGAAGAACTCCGCGTTCCTCATCAACATCGGCCGCGGCATGACGGTGCGCCTCGACGATCTCGTGGAGGCTCTCGGGCAAGGTGAGATCGCCGGCGCGGGTCTGGACGTGTTCGAAACCGAGCCGCTCCCGACCGACCATCCGCTCTGGAAGATGCCGAATGTGTTGATCACGCCTCACACGGCGGCGCATGGCCCGTACCTGGACGATCGCCGACGCGACATCTTTGTCGAGAACTGCCGCAGGTTCGCCGCGGGCGAGCCGCTCACGAACGTCGCGGACAAGAACCTCTGGTTCTGATCAGCGCGGGGCAGCGAACAGCGGCGCGGTTTCCCTCCGGAGATTTCGTTCGGGCGGAGAGGGACTCAGGCGACTTCGCCGTTCGACGAAGACGCGCACGACCGGCAACGCGTATAATCGATTCTTGGCGCCGGGGCCGTTTCCCGGCACGGAGCTTGCCGCAAGGGAAGCCGTGTAAGAAGTGAAAGGAGGTGGTCGCTTAATGTTACCTAGTAGTCATCGAGGTGGTTCGCCTCAATAGGGCGCCCAATCTCGAGGTTGATCACCTCACGTGTGGGGCCACCCGGCCGGGACCAGTCCAGTCCCAGCCCGGTGGCCTCACTCGCGTCATGAGACCATCATGGCCGCGACAGACTCCGCAGGCAGAAGCATGACGATCCGCCATTTCACATCGACTGCGTTCGTCGTCCGCGACGATGCCGTGCTGCTGCACTGGCACCTGAAGGAGGGCGCGTGGCTGCCTCCGGGCGGTCATGTCGAACCCGACGAGGATCCTGTGCAGACGGCCCTTCGCGAGGTGCGGGAAGAAACCGGCCTACAAGTACACCTGCTGCCCGCGTGGCCGCAGCCGGACACCCCCGGCGTGGGGCGCGTTCAG
>CAYYFS010000189.1:0-3968 GCA_964471055.1 uncultured Dehalococcoidales bacterium | reverse complement strand
GCGCGGGCTGCGGGAATCCCGGGCGTGGCAGTGGCGACCGGCCCGTGCTCCGCCCAGGACGGGCGGCGGGCGGTCTCGAACTTACGGCCAGTCGGCCTCGACGATGCGCCCAGATACGGGAGGTCAACATTCACTGCACGAATCGATTTGATCTTCATCTGAATCCTTCCTCCTCCACGCGGTTCGCCGACCGACTATTGGCCCGCGAAACCCCGCACATGGGAACCCCTGGGGTTGGCCGTGTCAACCGTGGCCGCGCTGCCGCCCCCCTGTGCGCCCGCGCCTGTCCATCCGCCCGCGGGCCGCACGTTGCCGGCCGGAAGATACCATCGGCTAGTACTTGAAAGGTGTCAGTTGCTCTCTGGTGATTTCGACACCAAAGCCGGGGGCACTGGACGGCACCATCTTCCCTTCCTTGGGCGTTGACATGCCGGGCACCCTCGCTGCCGTCTCCGGGTCGACGCCGGGCGCCGAGCCGACGAAGCACTCGATCCAGGGCATGGCGGGCATAGCGTAGGTCGCGTGCTGACCGTACGGGGTGTTGCCTCCTGCGTGGAGGATGACCGCTATTCCGGCTGCCTCTGCGATGGCACAGATCTTCACGACCGGCGTGATCCCGCCAACCCAGTTGATGTCCGGTTGAAGGATGTCCACCAGGTGGTGACTCGCGGCGTACTGGAACGGGTACGTGGTGAACCAGTGTTCGCCTGTCGAAAATGTCTGCCAGGGAACTCGGGCGCGCAACTCGGCATGTGCGTCGAAATCCTCTGAGCGCAGGCACTCTTCCATCCACTTGAGGCGGTAGGGACGTGCCAGCTCGGCGAGCTGCACGGCGTACTCGACGTCGAACGCCATCCAGCAGTCGAGCATGATGTCGACGTCCTCGCCCACCAGCTCCCGCGTTCGGGCGAAGAGTTCGACGTTCTTCTTCAGACCGTCGAGTCCGTCCGCGGGACCGTAGGGGCACGGCAGCTTGGTGGCCTTGAAGCCGAGCTCCATGTACCAGTCGGTGTCTGCGCCCGTCGAGTAGCAGAAGAGCTCGTCGCGCGCGGGGCCACCGAGCAACTCGTAGACGGGCTTGTCGAAAATCTTGCCTTTGAGGTCCCAGAGCGCAAGGTCGATGGCGCTGATGGCGAACGAGGCGATCCCCGTGGCTCCGAAGGGAGCGCACATGCGGACGGCCATGTCGTAGATCTTCTCGGTGGCCAGGCAGCTTTCACCTTCAAGACGGGGTCCGAAGTAGTCGTCTATCAACGCCGCCACGGGCCTGCCGCCGTTGGCGAGCGCGAAACCCCAGGTGCCGTCCTCCGCTTCCACCAGGCAGCCGAAGTTATCCCACTCAGGCAGCCACGAGGGCCGGAAAGCGGCATAGCGCGGGTAGCGGGTGACGGGGTTGGCGACGGGCCCGTGTTCCCACCAGGAGGGCCGGCGGGCGGTCTTGAACTCGCGCCCCGACGGCTCCGCTCCTGCAAACTGGGACGGAAGGCCGGCACTCACGGCGCGAATCGACTTGATCTTCATCTGGATCCTTCCTCCTCGCGGTCCGCCGGCCAACGATCGGTCGGCTTGCTGCCTAGATCTGTTGCCGGAGCCTCGGGTCCCAGCGGTCCCGAAGCCAGTCGCCCACGAAGTTCAGAGACATGACCAGAAGGAAGATGCCTATCCCGGGCATCGTCGAGATCCACCAGTTGTCTTCGAGGTAGTTGCGACCGTCGGCGACCATGCCGCCCCATGTCGGTGTGGGTGGCGGAATCCCGACTCCGAGGTAGGACAGGATCGATTCAGCCAGCACCAGGCCCCCTGCCCGGAGTGTGGCGAGAACGATCACGGTGCTGGTCACGCCCGGGAGAATGTGCTTGATCAGTATGCGCGTCGTGGAAGAGCCTGCTATCCGCGCCGCTTCCACGTAGTCGCGCGTTTTCAGCGAAAGCACCTCGCCCCGCACGGGCCTTACGAAGCCGGTCCATGAAATCAGGGCAAGCAACAGGAACATCACGCCGTAGCTCTGACCCATGGCGATGGCGATGACGAGCGCGAGAAGAATGAACGGCAAAGACAGCCACATATCGACGAAGCGCATGATCACTTCATCGACCTGGCCGCCCATAAAGCCGGATACCAGACCGAGCGCGGTGCCGACGATGGTGCCGCTGACGATCGCGACCGTCGCGACCATGAGCGACACCCTGGCGCCGTGTATCACACGGCTGAGGACATCCCGGCCGACCGGGTCGGTTCCGAGCAGGTGCGCCGTGCTGCCACCGTCCTGCCAGAACGGGGGGACGCGAACGGCCGTGAAATCCGCGTCTCGAACGGGGTTATACGGAGCGACCCACGGGGCGAACGCGGCACAGACGCCCAGCAGTATCAGTATCGCGACCCAGATGATCGGGTACCTGCGGAACAGCCGGAAGAAGCGCCCGACCGGGCCCGGCTCTGTCTCCAGCCGCCGGACGCGTACGGCTACTTCGAGTGGGGTGCGATCTGATTGCTCAACCATCTAGCTGAGACGAATCCTCGGGTCGATTATCACGTAGCTGACGTCCACCAGGAGGTTGGCCACGATGAAGAAGGTGGAGAACACGAGAGTCGTGCCAACGACCAGGTTCAGGTTGTTGTTCGCGACGGCCTCGATCGCCAGCCGCCCGATGCCCGGCCAGGCAAACACGGCCTCAACGACCACCGCGCCGGTCAAGAAATGCGCCATCAGCAGAGCGGAAACCGTGATCGGCACGATGAGCGAGTTGCGCACCGCGTGTCTCCAGATGACGAGGTTGTTGCTGACGCCTTTGGCGCGGGCCAGCTTCACATACTCGGTGTCGAGCACCTCGAGCATGGCGGAGCGCATCAATCTCAGGTACCCGGCCGCCGCCGCCCAGGAGAGCGTCGCCACAGGCAGCACATAGTTGGGTATCCCGAGTCCCTGTCCGAATCCCGCGACGGGTACCCAGTGAAGCTTCACTGCGAAGATCAGGATCCCCATGATCGCGATGTAGAACGGTGGGAGCGTTATTCCGAACACAGCGAAGCCGCGCGCGAAATAGTCGAGGAGCGTGCCGCGTTTCACCGCTGACAGGACGCCCAGCGGGATGCCGACCGCTGTTGCCACTACCCACGAAACCACCGCCAGTCTGATGGTCGCAGGCATCTTCTGCCTGATCTTCTTGGTGACCGCTACGCCGTCGGACAGATCGTTGCCCAGGTTCCCGTGCAGCACATCCCAGACCCAGTAGGCGTACTGGATCGGAACCGCCCTGTCCAGGTGGAGCTTCCGGCCCTGCTCTTCCCAGGCGTCAGCGCTGATGCCGTAGCCGCCTTCGGATACGAGAAGCGAGCGCGGATCCCCTGCAATCCTCGACAGGCCGAACACGATGATCGTGACGCCCACGATGGCGAAGATCGAGTATATGAAGCGTCTGAAGAGGTAGCGACGCATCGTTCACCGTTCCCGGCCTAGGCGGGCCGGGGCTACAAGAGTGTGACTGGCAACCGGCATTCAGGAAGGGCGGGCTGCATTGGACGATGCAACCCGCCCTTCTTCGTGACCGGCCTGCTTGGGCACGGCAGAGACTAGTCTGCCAGTTTCACCCACTCCAGACTGTTCATCTTCCCGAGAACGCCCTTGCCCTCGGGCACCATCTTCCACGACTCGATCTGCTTTGGGTCGTACAGGACAGCGTTGGGGACCTGGTACACGGTGGTCCAGACCATCCACTCGCTGTTCCAGTCGTACATGGACTGGACCATCTCACCGAGCTTGGTCTCATCGAGCTCCTTGCTCATCGCAAGGTAGGTCTCTTCGAACTTCGGGATCTCGATGCCGCGGCAGTAACCGCCCGGCCGCGACAGCGCGGTCGCGCTCAGGTCCTGCGGCCAGGTCGGGGGCAGGTGAGCGTTGCCACCGCTGAAGAAGATCTTCGTGTTCGTGCGGTTCACCAGGCTCGGGCGGAAGCTCGAGTAGTTCTGCC
>CAYYFS010000188.1:1877-3987 GCA_964471055.1 uncultured Dehalococcoidales bacterium | reverse complement strand
CGTCTGGCGGCCGGCCACGTTGCGCGTCAGTCCGCGGAGCCCGAATAGGACTGGACTATGCCTTCCTGCTTCATCGCGGCGACTTCGGAGTCGGAATAGCCGGCGAACTCCAGCACCTCGTCGGTGTGCTCCCCGAGCAGCGGCGCGTACCGTTCAATCTTGCCCGGTGTCTCAGACAGCCGGGCGGGGAGGCCGATGTTGTGGATCGTGCCCGCGGTCGGATGCTCGAGGGTCACGTCCATTCCTCGCGCCTGAACCTGCTCGTTCGACCACATCTGCTCCAGGTTGAAGATCGGCCCGGCCGGCACGCCCGACTTCTCGAACAGGTCGAGCCAGTGGTCGCATGTCTCCGTGGTGAATGTGTTCTCCAGCTCGGCTTCCAACTCCGCGCGGTGGACGATGCGGGTCGGGTTGTCGGTGAACCGCTCGTCTTCCAGGAGGTCTTCGCGCCCCATTGCCTTCGCGGCGCGTTCCCACGTCTGCTGGTTTCCTGCCGCCAGGATGACGTGCCCGTCCTTTGCCTGGAACGCCTGGTACGGGGCTACCAACCGATGTGTCGATCCGCCGGGTCCCGGACTTTCCCCGGTGGCGAAGTACCTGGCCCCCTCCCAGATCTGGTATGCGATGGCCGACTCAAGCAGCGACACTTCCAGGGACTGGCCCTGGCCCGTGCGCAGGCGGTGCGCGTACGCTGCCAGGATTCCGTACGCGGCGTATATTCCTGCGTTCAGATCGCAGATCGGGACACCCACCCTCACCGGCGGCCCGCCCGGTACCCCGGTAATGCTCATGTGTCCGCTCATCCCCTGAGTGACCATGTCGAAACCCGGGCGCTGGGCGTACGGTCCGGTGAGGCCGAACCCGGATATTGAGCAGTAGATGATCTGGGGGTTGATCTTCTTGATGTCCTCGTACCCGAGTCCTCTGCGTTCCATCGTCCCCGGGCGGAAGTTCTCGATCATGACGTCGGACCTCGCAGCCAGCCGCTTGATCGTTTCGTTGCCCTTGTCGGAGCGGATGTCGAGGACGATGCTGCGCTTGTTCCGGTTGATCTGAAGATGAGCGGCAGACTCGCCCCCGATGAACGGAGGGCCCATGCGCCGGGCATCGTCGCCCCCGTCGGGCCTTTCGATCTTGATGATGTCCGCGCCCATGTCGCCGAGGAGCATGGTGCAGTAGGGACCCGCCATGAACTGGGTACAGTCCAGCACCACCATGCCGTCCAGAGCTCGCGGCTTCGCCATCTCTCCTCCTCGGGTATCATCCGGGCGTGCGTTTCAGTGGCTGCACGCGAACGGCATAGTAGCAAGCGGGGCGCGCTGCTCAGCAGGGCCACACACCCAGCACGCGCGTTGGGCCGGCCTCGGCCGGGACATACCGGGTGACAGCGAGGGGCGACATCCATGGATACTTCACTCTTCGATCTCACGGGGCGAGTGGCGTTCGTCACCGGGGGCAACGGCGGCATCGGCAAGGGGATAGCGACGGGTCTCGCCAGGGCGGGCGCTCAGGTGGTGATCGCCGCCCGGAACGAGGAGAAGACCAGAGGAGCGGTGGCCGAGTTGGAGGCTGAAGGGTTCGATGCTCTTGGCGTGTCCTGCGATGTCGCAGACCGCGAATCCGTTGCGACGGCCATCGCGTCCGCGGTGGAACGGTTTGGCGGCTTGGACATCCTGGTCAACAACGCCGGAACCAACATTCGCTCAGAGGGGCCGGAAGACCTCCCGCCTGAAGCGTGGAACACAGTGATCGGTACCAATCTCACGGGCATCTACAACTGTTCTACCCTGGCCCACCCGCAGTTCCAGCGGCGAGGCCGCGGCAAGGTCATCAACATCGGCTCGATGATGTCCATCTTCGGTAGCCCGTACGCCACCGCGTACGCGGCCAGCAAGGGCGGCGTGGTCCAGTACACGAAGAGCTGCGCCACCGGATGGGCGAAGGAGAACATCCAGGTCAACGCCATCTTGCCCGGCTGGATCACGACGGAGATGACACAGGCGTTTCTGAGGCAGTTCCCCGAACGCCACGAGGCGGTGGCCGGCCGCACGCCCGCGGGCAGATGGGGCCTGCCGCACGAACTGGCCGGCACGGCCATATTCCTGGCCAG
>CAYYFS010000188.1:0-1777 GCA_964471055.1 uncultured Dehalococcoidales bacterium | reverse complement strand
ACCGCGTGGTCGAGCCCCTCGACGTTGTAGTCCTTCAAGACTCTGAAACCGACCGCGGTGAAATCGTCCTGCGCGTAGACCCGGTCGGAAGGAGTGATCTTCTGGAAGGCCTCGGATCCGGCTCCCTCTCCATCTCCGCCACAGGCCGCAGCAAATACGAGAACCAGCGCCCCGGCAGCCGCGATTAGTGCCCGGACCCTGAGTGACGTCCGTACCTGCCCGCCTGATCGCATAGGTTGCTCCACCTTTCTTGCCCGGCAATCGTGACCGGCCCTGTTGTGCATCCTCGCGTAGGAAAGTTGCGACCGTGCGGTGAGCGGCCCAGAGGGGCAGTACTCCGGCCCGTGACAGTCGCGCTGCGGCCTACTCGATCGTCCACTCCGTGAGACGCCCCGCGGCGACAACCACGCCGACGATGAGGAGCATCAGCGGAGCGATCATCGCCAGCGCCTCTCTCCTGCGGACATGTGTCCAGGTGGCGCCGATCATCAACACGCAGAGGCATATCGCAGCCACCGGAGATACGATCGGAAGGATGCCGACCGCAGGCGGTACCAGCACCCCGAAGGCGCCAAGTAGTTCCGCCACCGCAACGAGCCGGATCTGAGGCTGGCTGAAATCCTCAACCCACTTCATGCGCTCTTTGAGCCGGTCTTTGGGCAGCACCGCCTTCATCATGCCCGTCATGAGGAACGCTGCTGCCAGCGTGCCCTGAAGAACCCAGAGCGTGACGTGCACCGGATGCCTCCCTTGAGCTAGCCGCCCGGATTCGTAGCACTGTACCCCGCATCCGCCCGGTCACGCCAGTTGTCCTGCCCTTGCCGGCGGTGCCCGTCATCCTGCGCGCGCAGGTTCAACCTGCCCCGGAGCGCGAGGTCATCTGCAATGCCGCCGGTTCCAGTCGCGCGAGAAGATCATGCTTGCATGTTTACTTGTATAACATGCAAGAAACCATATATACTGTCCCTTCGGGGTAATCCAACCCCGTTGAGTGCATCAATCACAGGAGGAGGAACCGATGAGCGTGCCACAGGCCGGTCGATTCGTGTCCGGCGCCACCTTCTCGTTGCTCCGGTCAGTCGCAGCCACAGTCGCGGTCAGCGCCCCGTCCCGGAGCATACCCACAGGCCATGCCGTGAATGATCGTCAGCACCCGTTTGAGGCCAGCCGAGTCTGGATCACCATCGCCTAGCGAGGGGCGGCGCGGTCGTCGCGAGCGCCTCGAGACGAATTGAATCGAGAACATCAGGAGGTTCCGGTGAGTATCCCACGGGCGACACGCTCCGTTTCCAGAGCAACCACTACCTTGACCCGGACCGTCGCCTCCTCGGTGGCGGGATCGGTTGACGCATACATCCGCTACCTGAGCAAACGACCTGCCGATCCATGGGACGACGGCACGTTCTTCTACGACCAGATCTAGCGCGCCGGGGATGGTACGGCCCGGAGGCCCGGGCGGGCACTTCCGGGGAGGAGCCCGCGCTACCCCGACGCCAGAAGGAGCATCGAGATGCCTGGCATCGTTCACTTCGAGATACCGGCGGACAACGCCGAGCGCGCCCGGCAGTTCTACGGCGATCTGTTCGACTGGGCTTTCGAACTCGGCCCGGGTGAATCGCGGTACTGGGTCACGCGCACCGACGGCGGCGTTGGAGTGGGACTGTTGCCTCGCCAGAACGAACACCACGGCCCCACGAACTACATATCGGTCGAGTCCGTGGACGACGCGTCTCGCCGGGTCGAAGAGCTCGGCGGCAAGATCGTGGTCCCGAAGCAG
>CAYYFS010000187.1:0-4013 GCA_964471055.1 uncultured Dehalococcoidales bacterium | reverse complement strand
TATGCAGTCACCAGCCACAGGCGCACACACCGGAACATCGCCCGTGATCTGGCCCGGATCGACCACCGCGCCCGGGTAGTACAACTCCGCAGTAACAGGGACATCGCCCGGTTCCTGGACTCGCTGTGAAGGGCCCCCTGCAGCAATCCTGAATCGCCCGTCCTGAGCTGGTCGAAGGACGTGCGAGGATCACGCTCCCGCAACTATCATCCTGAGCGAAGTCCCGAGCCCAGCGAGGGACGAAGCCGAAGGATCTGGGGTGGGGCCACAATCCCCTCTCCCGCCCAGGGAGAGGGTGAATCCGCCACCGGCCGCGCCGTCCCGGGAGACGCGGCTGTGCCGCCCGCACGCCGCCTGCGTTGCGGTGGTATGCTCCCGTCCGGCCCACCCGGTCTGAAATACAGAGCGTGACCACGCGCCCCTGAGCCTGCAACTCCTGCAGAAAGCACATCTGGTGAGAATATGAAGATCACCGACCTGAAGTGCGCAGTCATCGGCGGCACACCGGTCGTCCGCATCACAACTGATGAAGGCATCGACGGCATAGGCTGCGGCGAGTCGGCAAAGCCCTACCTCAAACCGCACGTCCTCTTCTACAAGGACATGATCCTCGGCGAAGACCCGCGTGACGTCGAGCGCGTCATGACCCACATGCGGCGCATGGGTGCTTTCAAGCCGTGGGGGACAGCCGTCAGCGCCATCGAGGTGGCGCTCTGGGACATCGCAGGCAAGGCGGCCGGCCAGCCCATCTATCGCCTGCTCGGCGGCAAGGTGCGTGACAGAGTCCGCGTCTACAACGGCAACTACCGCCGCCGTCCCGATAGCTACACCCCCGAAGCCATGGCCGCCACCATGAAGTGGATGAAGGACCTGCCGCAGAACTTCTCCATCATCAAACAGGGCATCGCCTTCCATGGCCCGATGTTGACTGAGACGCCTGACCTCTTCTACGGCGAGAAGGCGACCAGCCGCCGCCAGCGGAACGGCGGCCGCATGACTGAGCGTGGACTGAAGCACACGATCGAGTGCGTGACCGCGATGAAGGAGGTGCTTGGTGATGAGGTGGGCCTGGCACTCGACGTAGGTCCCGGAGTCATCCCTCAGGACGCGCTGAAACTGGCACAGGCGCTGGAACCGCTCAACCTGATGTGGATGGAAGACATGATCACCGGCGACTACACGCCTTACGTCCTGGCTGACCTCTACCGCGATGTCTCGATAAACACCACGACGCCTGTCCACACCGGCGAGCAGATCTACTTGCGCCAGAACTTCGTGGATCTGATCGAGAAACGTGCCGTTGACGTTGTCGGCCCGGACCCGCTGGACGTCGGCGGCATTGCTGAGCTGAAGTGGATAACCGAGTTCGCAGACCTGCACGGCATCGACATGGCGCCACATGGCACCTTCGACGGCCTGATCGGCCTCGCCGCCCTGGTGCAGGTCTCAGCCACGTTGCCCCAGAACTTCATCGCGTTTGAGTGCCCGAACGGCGACCCGGAGTGGTGGTACGACATCATCGAAGGGTTGCCGCCGCCGGACCAGATCATCAAGGACAGTTACATCGACGTCTGGGACACGCCCGGCCTCGGTATCAGGTTCAACGTCGAAGAGGCGAGGCAGTACCTGAGGGAGGAAGACGCAGACTTCTTCGACGCCTGAAAAAGGGTCATTCCATGCGGTGGAGTAAACCCTCTTCTCGCGCCGGGAACCGCGTTGTCCCTGCCACTCCGGGTGATTTCAAGACTCACGCTTCATGTCGCAGGCCTACCCCGACCGGGCTGACGAGCGACTGTCGTCGGCGACCGCCACGGCGTGATTCTGGTTCCGCACGACGTCGCGCGAAAGCTTCCGGATCTGGCAGCCGATGCCGCAAAGCGGGTGTGCCGCACATTCCCCGAACCCCGCACAGGCGCCAAAGTGATGTCGGCGCGCGCCGGACGTATGATGGCCTGACGGGCTGTCCCCGGCCCCATCACCGATCCCTCGCAGGAAAGCAGCGAGCACCACGCGCCTCCGCAAACCGCGCATCTTCTACGGCTGGTGGATCGTCGCCGCGGCCGGTTCGATCCAGGGCTACACGTCCGCCGTTTTCTGGCAGGGCTTCGGAGCCTTCTTCGACCCGATCATCGACCAGTTCGGCTGGAGCCGGGGCGCCACTGCCGGCATCCTGTCCCTTCACCGCACCGAAAGCGGTCTCGTCTCGCCCTTCGTAGGCGTGCTTCTGAACCGGTTCGGCCCGCGGCGACTGATGAGCTTCGGCGTGTTCACAACGGGCCTGGGCTTCATCCTCCTGGGCCGGGTCAACTCCCTGTGGCAGTTCTACGCCGTGGCCGTGCTACTCACGCTCGGGATGTCCTTCGCCACGTTCATCGTGGTCGTGGCTACGGCGAGCAACTGGTTTTCCAGGTTCAGAAGCCGGGCCCTGGCCCTGGTGATGTCGTGCTCGGCTCTTGGCGGGCTCGCCGTTCCCCTCGTCGTCTACCTGATCGACTCCGAGGGCTGGCGCGCTGCACTGCTGTGGGTCGGCATCGGCTTCTGGGTCGTGGGGTTTCCCGCCGCGCTCGTGATGCGCTCGCGGCCGGAGGACTACGGCCAGCTGCCCGATGGCGAGACGGCACCGGACGGATCGGGCAGAGGGGGGAGCACGCGGGCGCTTCGCGAGCCTGACCTGGGCGTCCGGCAGGCCGTGAGGACCAGGTTCTTCTGGCAGCTTTCGCTGGCAACGGGGCTGGCGGGATTCATGATGTCGGCCAGCCTCCTGCACATTCCAGCGCTCGTCGATTTCGGAGTCACCAGGCAGATGGCCGGGGTAGCGATTCTCGGCGTGTCGGCAGCGAGCTTCGCGGGCCGGCTCGGGTTTGGATTCCTGGGCGATTTCGTCGACAAGCGTTTCCTCATGGCGTTCGCGTTCGCGTCGATGGTCGTTGGCGCGGGAGTGCTCGCCTCGGTGAGCGGCGGAATCCTGAACCTGCCGCCGGGCATCGCCTTGCCGCTGTTCGCCATCACGTACGGCTTCGGATTCGGAGGCTCGATTCCGACCCGTCTCGCCTTGCTGGCCGACTACTGTGGCAGGCGCAGTTTCGGATCGCTGCTGGGCCTCCTGAGCACCTTCACGGCCGTCTTCGGCGCAGCCGGACCCATCTTTGTGGGCGCCATGTACGACGCGACAGACAGCTACCGGACACCGTTTCTCGTGCTGTGCGGGCTGCTCGCGATCGCGGTGCCTCTCATGCTCACTCTGGAGAGCCCGTCCAGGTTCGCCGCGAGCGTCCGCTTGCACCGCGCCCGCGCCGGCCGGTGACCTCCACATTGCCGGGCCCGCGGCCGGGTTTCCCGTGGCTGGCCGCCATCAGCGGTCGCGCTCGACCCGTACGAAGAGATAACGGACCGCCCGTACAATCAGGTGAGCTCTCTGACAGGCGGAGGAGCCGGTTCCCGACCATGCATCCCGGAAGACCGCTGCTGATTCTGGCCCTCGGCGTTGCCGCGCTGCTGTCTGCTGCGGCCTGCGATGATTTCTACGCGGACTTGCCCACCGCCACGCCGGGCCCCACCGCGACCCCGGCCCCGGCGGGACAGCCGACGTTCACCGGCACCCGGGCGGAGATCGCGCAGGCGATGGCGCGCCGGGCGCTCGCGGACCGCCTGGGCATCGATCCCGGCCGGCCCTCGTTCGGAGGGCTCAGCGGAGCCACGTGGACGCGGGCCAATCCCGGATGCTACCCGCCACCCGCGGGATTCGATGGCGACTACCTGATCCCGGGTCTTCGGGTGTCCCTGGTGCACGACGGGGTGCGATACGAGTACCACGCCGATGTGCCGGGTACTACCGGGGGGCTCTGCGAGCAGGTTCCCCAGACACCGGTGGACGTGGGCGTGAGCCTGGTAGAAGAGGTCGTTCGCACCAACGTCCCATCTCTCCTGGGAGACCGCGTGGTGATTCTGGCGGACTCCGACGCGGCAAGAGCGTTCGCGGCCGGTGAGCCGGACGCGGCGGAGATCGACGTAGA
>CAYYFS010000186.1:0-4039 GCA_964471055.1 uncultured Dehalococcoidales bacterium | reverse complement strand
GTGACAAGGACAAGCCTGCAGGCGTCCCCTCCCTCGGTCAGCCGAACCCGCAGGCTGCGCGGGATGCCTGCGAGGAACACGGCGTTCGCTCCTTCGGCCGCAAACAGGCAACGCACCCGGTCCGAGGTTTGGAGCACAGCGTCCACCACGGAATTGCCTGTGACAGTGATCGACACCGGGTCAACGCCCTCACGCATCAGATTCTGCTGGTTGTCTTCAGTCGGCGCGAAGTGCAGGTCGGAGACGACGTCCACGAATGCGCGGTTCATCTCCTCCGGGAACGGGTTGTACTTGTTCCCTGTTCGAAGCCCGGCTTCCACGTGCGCCACCGGGATCCTCGCGTAGTAGGCGGCGAGCGCGCCTGCCATGGCGGTTGTCGTGTCGCCCTGTACGACCACGAGACCCGGACTCGCCTGTTCCAGGACAGATCCCACGGCCTCAAGCGCGCGGGTCGTAACCTCTGTGAGACTCTGGTCCGCCCGCATTATGTCGAGGTCATAGTCCGGCCGAAGGTCGAACGCGTCCAGAACCTGGTCCAGCATTTGCCGGTGCTGGCCGGTGACGCAGACCGTCGTCTCGATGGCAGGCCGGGCCCTCAATTCGCGGATGAGCGGAGCCAGTTTGATGGCCTCCGGCCGAGTGCCGAATACCAGCAGTACCTTCAGCAATCCGCCGCCCTCATTCTCCGCCGGATTTCAGAAGAGCCGTCAGGTCCACGTCGATGGGAGTGCCTGCCGACAGCGACTCCACGATGTATACGGTCGAGAGCGAGCTCAACAACAACTCGTCCACGGCTACCGGGGGCGGCCCGCGGGATGCCACAGTCTGGATGAGGGTCCTGAATTGATCCCGGTGGCCCTTGTCCTGGGAACCCCGGGCCGTTGATACGCGTGCGCCGTCGTAGAGGCTGAGCCGCCGGAAGTTGTCCAGCACCGCGCCCCGGCCGCCTCCCATGACTTCGACCAGCTCCTTCGGCATGCGGTCCGCGCCGAGAGCCGAGTACGCAATGCTGCCTCGCGATCCGTCCTCGAATTCCAACGTGGCCAGCACGTTGTCGTCCGCCTGGACGGAGTCGCCCTGGGGAGGGAGCCTGGTAGCATATACGCGCTTCGGAGGCGTGCCGGCGAAGAACTGGAGGAGGTCCACGAAGTGGCATACTTCCCCGAGGATACGGCCGCCACCGTCAACGGGATCGTGGACCCAGTGGTCCGCAGGTACGAACCCCGCATTCACGCGGCAGGTCAGCATCAAGGGTGTTGTTCGGGGGGCGAAGTGGTCCCGGACGCGGACGGCGAACGGCGCGAATCTGCGGTTGAATCCCACGGCCAGGATCGCATCCGACTGCCGGGCTGCATCTGTGACGGTCTGCAGCTCCTCCCGGTTCAGTGCAAGCGGTTTCTCGACATGCACATGCTTGCCTGCGCCGAGGGCTTCGGCAGCGATCCGGGCGTTCAGGTGATGCCTCGTAGCCGCGACGATCAGGTCGACATCGGGATCGGCCAGCAATTCGCGGTAGTCCGTCGTGGCATACGCAGCGCCGCTGCGCGCCGCCGTCTCCCGGGCATGCGCCCCCGTTGCTGCAGCGACAGCGCGGATCTCCGCGCCCTTGAGCGACTTCAGCGCCGGGATGACGGTTCCTCTGGCGAACGACCCCGTGCCGATCAGCCCGACCCGTACCGTGCCTGTCCGGCGGGTGCGGCCCGCTGCCCTGTCCGGCCGCAAAGACATGCGCCGAACCGGGGGTTCTTCCGCCGCGGGGTAGTCGATAGCGATGGCCAGCGGCGGCGCATCGCCGCTCCCACCGGAGAGCAGGTCATAGGCTTCCTGCGCTCGGTCGATCGCGAAATGGTGGGTCGTGATGGCCTCGACGTCGATCCTCCCGGCGGCCAGAAGCCGGACGAACTCCTCCATGTTCCGCTGCTCGGTCCAACGGACATAGGGCAGGGGGTAATCGAGTCCGTGTTCCTCGTATGAGGGATCGTATCTTCCCGGGCCGTAGGAGCGCGAAACGCGTAGATCCAGTTCCTTCCCGTAGTACACGCGGCGCGGGATGTCCATGCCGACGTCTCCTACCACGGAGACCCGGCCGCGGTGCCTCAGGATCTCTCCCGCCAGCCTGACAGGGTCGCTGCTGCCGGTGGCCGCCGTCACGATGACCGCGTCCAACCCTGCACCCTGTGAGAACCCCTGCGCGACGCTTTGGACGTCGTCGCGGCCGATGACCGCCGCGCCGTCCATCGCCGCTGCCGCGCCTGTCTCGACTCGGGAGGCGTCGGTGTCCAGGCCGAGCACCGGGAACCCGTACGCGGCGAGCACCTGTGCTGTGAGCCTGCCCACGAGGCCAAGACCGATCACGGCCACCTTCTCACCCGGAGTCAGATCGGCCCTTCGGATGCCCTGCAGTGCAATCGCGCCCAGCGTCGCGAACGCACCCTGCTCGGCGGCCACGCCGTCCGGCAACCTAGCGACGAGGTTCCTCGGTACGTAGACGAATTCAGCGTGAGAGGCGTACCCGGAGCCTCCGCACGCGACCAGGTCGCCGGGGGCCAGGTCGTCAACGTCGTCGCCCGCCTCGACAACTACGCCTGCGCTGCTGTAGCCCAGCGGAGCCAGGTTTTCCAGGCGCGACATGGCCGCACGGTAGGCTGCCAGTACGCCGTCGGTGCGGGCGCGGCTCAGCACCCGTCTGACGAGATCGGGGCGGGAGCGCGCCTTGCCGAGAAGGCTCTGGCGGGCGAAGTCCATGACCGCCCGTTCCGTGCCGGCGCTCACGATGGAGCGCCGGGTGCGGACTACAACGCCCCCCGGTTGCAACGCCGGGGCGGGCACGTCCTCCAGTGTGATCGCGCCCGTCTTGAGGTTCTGGAGCAGTTGCTTCATGATCCCGTGATTGCGAACATCAAGGCCGGAGGACGACACCGGGCAACATACCGCCCGGTGAGGCGAATCCCCTCTGTCGCACGACTTTGCACGCCGGCGGTGGAGGCCGTTCTGCAACCCGGTGGGGTTGCGGGTGCGCGTTCGTAACGGTATCCGTTGCCCGTCGGTCCCGACAACATGCAGCGACGTTCCCGCCACTCTCGCTCCGGTCGCGATGTGCGGCCGGACGGCAGACGGCGAAGGGGTGCGATCGGGGTTGTTGCCGGCGTGTCCCTCACCGTTTCGGCGCCCCCCGGTGGCTGTGCTGCGGCGTGCGGGGCTCGTCCCGCAGGTTCCTCAACCTCTGCCAGCCGGCCATTCCGACGACAGCGAGAGATCAGACGGCGTCCCTGTCTCGGTGCCGGACGCGCCGCCCGGCCCGTCGCCCGAGTTCCATGAGGCCGGTCACTGGTCCGTGACCGTCCCGTCCGTTGCCGCTCGTGCCGGCTTCGCCGGTTTCGGTGTGCTGCCGGGTTCTACCGCGGCGGGTGAGGACACGCCGGCCTGCGCGTCTGCCGAGCTTCGCGAGCCCGAACCAGGAAGCCCGCCCGTCTCGCCCATCGGCCTCAGAAGCTGTCTGGCCTGGCTCGATGCGCCCCCGGAGACCCACGACGCGCCGCCCGGCCCTTGCTCCCCACGTCCGAACGCGCGACAGGACGCCGTTCTCGCCTGGCCCATCGCCGTCCGATTGCCCGTATCCGTATCCGTATCCGTGGCCGTATCCGTAGCCGTAGCCGTAGTACGAACCGAAGCGTCCCGTTTTGCACTTGTTGAGAACGACCCCAAACACATGGGCGTTCACATGTTCAAGGGCGCTCAGCGAGCTCCTGACTGCTCTGGCCTTGCTCTTCGTCGCATCTATCACGAACAGCACGCCGTCCACCTGGCTGGCCATGATCGTGGTATCGGCCACGATCAGGGCCGGCGGGCTGTCGATCAGTACGAGGTCTGCCATGGTGCGGGCTTCATTGAGCAGCGAACCGAATCGCGGGGAGTTGAGGAGTTCAGCGGGGTTCGGCGGAATCGTGCCGGCCGGCACGATCCTCACCCCGGGGAACTCCGTTTGCCTGGCCAGTGCGCCCAGCGTGAGCATGTCATCCGCGACGTAGTTGCTGACTCC
>CAYYFS010000185.1:1503-4121 GCA_964471055.1 uncultured Dehalococcoidales bacterium | reverse complement strand
GGACCCCACCAACCTGCGCGCGGCGGCTCAGGCAGCCAGCACCCGCAAGATGCTCGTCGCGATGGCGGAAGACGTGCGAGTCATCCTCATCAAACTGGCAGACCGCCTGCACAACATGCGCACGCTGGGGGCGCTTCCGGCGGATCGCCAGCGAAAAGTCGCAAAGGAGACGCTCGACATCTACGCCCCTCTGGCGCACCGCCTGGGGTGCCGCGACATGAAGTGGCGCCTCGAGGATGAGGCATTCCGCTACCTGCTGCCCCGGGAATACAGATCGATTTCGAGGCTGGTCGCCCGAAAGCGCGAGGAGCGCGAGGCGTACGTGCATCTGATGGTGGACACCCTGAACGCTGAGATCAGGCGACAGGGGGTGAACGCCGAGGTGGTCGGTCGGCCGAAACACCTGTACAGCATCTACAGGAAGACCCGCCGGTACGCCGAACAGGGCAAGCGCTTCGACGAGATCTACGACCTCATAGCCGTTCGCGTGATCACCGACACGGAGGCTGCCTGCTACGCCGCGCTGGGGGCGGCGCACAGCCTGTGGCGGCCGGTGACCGGACAGTTCGACGACTACATCGCCAATCCCAAAGACAACATGTACCAGTCCCTCCACACGTCGGTCATCGGACCGGAAGGCTACCCGGTTGAGGTACAGATACGAACGAAGGAGATGCACCGCATCGCGGAAGACGGCGTAGCCGCGCACTGGGCCTATAAAGAAGGAACCGGAACCGAAAAGGACCATTTCGAAGCGCGCATGTCGTGGTTGAAGCAACTGCTCGACTGGCAGCGGGAGATGCGCGGCGACGACGAGTACCTGGATTCGGTCAAGACTGACATCCTCCGGGACCAGGTGTTCGTCTACACACCGAGGGGCGAAGTGAAAGGCCTGCCGGCCGGCGCAACTCCCCTGGATTTCGCGTACCTCATTCACACCGATCTCGGCCACAGCTGCGTCGGTGCGGTCGTGAACGGCAGGCTGGTACCGCTCAACACTCCGCTCAAGAACGGCGACACGGTCGAGATCCGCAAGGCGAAGAGGGCTCAGGGCCCAAGACTCGACTGGCTCAACGCCAATCTCAACTACCTGGGGACGGCACGAGCCAAGGAGAAGGTGCGGCAGTGGTTCCGCCGTCAGGAGCGGACGGCCACGGTACAGCAGGGCCGTGAATACCTCCGCAAGGAGATGCGGCACCTCAACCTGGACGAATCGGAAGCCGAGCTGGCCGAGATCATGGGCTTCGGTTCTGTGGACGAGTTCGCGGAGGCGCTGGGCGCGGGCCGCCTGGGCAGCGCGCAGATAGCGGAGAAAGTGGGACAGCGTCGTTCTGATGCGTCCGACCAACCCCCACCCACTCGCGACCCCGCCAGGCTTCCCGACATTTCCCGTGCCGGCGATGGCGTCGTGGTGATGGGGCTGACCGGTGTGCTCACCAACATCGCGCGCTGCTGCAATCCGCTGTACGGGGAAGAGATCGTAGGCTACCTGACCCGGGGTCGCGGCGTGACCGTGCATCGCGCGACGTGCCCGAACGTGCGCAGCGAGGATGAACCCGAGCGGATCATCCAAGTGGCGTGGGGACGGTCCGAAGCGATGTCGCCGGTGCGACTGCGCCTCGACGCCTACGATCGCGTGGGCCTTCTGGGTGACGTCACGTCGCTCCTGTCGACTGAGCACGTGAATATCCACTCCATGAACACGGAGCATTTCGAGAGAGATAGTGCCTGTGCAATCTCCCTGACTGTGTACACTACTGGGATTGAGCAATTGAGCCGCCTGTTCGCAAAGCTGGAGGCGGTGTCAGGCGTGCACAGCGTGACGAGACTGAACATGGCGAGACCGCGGGTGTAGTTACAGAGCCCGCAGTGCCCGCAACCCCGCCCTGGAGGAGCATATGCCCAGCCCCAAGACCCAGCGCCGCCATGCCCGCCGGCATGTGGACAACGTGCCGCCGCGGACGGTGGCCCGATCGAGCCTGGCCAAAGCCCGGGCCGCGATCGAGGTTGCACCGGACACGCCCGAGACCCTGGCCGCTGTGACGGCCGCGCTGGGTGCCCTGGATCGCGCTGTGGCGAAGGGCGTGATGCACCGCAACGCCGCCGCACGGCACAAGTCCAACCTCACGATCCGGCTGACCAAAGCAACGGGCGGCGCGGCGTCGTAGGTTGTCCGACCGCTCTCGCGCCGGAGCCGACGCTTCCGGCAGCGCCGCCCTCGCAGAGCGGCGTTTTCGCGTCCGGGCCGGTCGCTTCCGGGTTTCACCCTATTCGGGCACCGCACATCCGGAACCTCCATTGAGGAGAGATGCCCGCCGCACCACCTGTTCCTCGGCTGGTCGCCACTTGATCGACTGACTACCATTCAGGCCCGTGCGGCCACAGGCACGAGCCTTCACCGGGGGTGGCCCGGTATGCCGCGTAGAGAATCAGGCGACCGGCAAACAACCGGCGGCCTCGTTACAGGCGGCCCCTCGCATGGCTCCCGGCTGGAGCGGCGCGGGTCTGTTCGGTCCGGACACGCATGTTGGCCCGTGGCAGGAACCCCAACCCCACTCGCCTCTCCCGAGCATCAAGCGCCGCGGCTGACGCTCGCGCGGAGTCGCTGATTTCTCGCT
>CAYYFS010000185.1:0-1403 GCA_964471055.1 uncultured Dehalococcoidales bacterium | reverse complement strand
GCCAGGCCTGCCATCGCCGTCGGAGGTCGCGCTCGCGCCGACCGCCGCTCCCCCTGCGACCCCGGCACCGGCGGCAACTCCGGTCGTCACCCCCACCACTGGGCCTGCCGTGCCGTCCAAGCCTGCACCGACGCCCTCCGCCTCGCCGACCGCGGCACCGACACCTCAAGTCAGACCGACTTCAACCGCCGTACCTTCCGCGACACCGGTGCCTACATCTATCTCAGTACCTACCGCCTCACCGATCGCAGGCCCCCCGCCACTGCCCACCGCTGTGCCAGCCGCGGCACCCACATCGGCCACCGCCTCAGCGGCTACGAGTACTCCTGTGCCCACCGTGACGCCCACGGCAATCGCGGTGTCAACGGCCACGCCAGTGTCTACCCCCGTGCTGATCGCGACACCCACATCGACCCCGGTTCCAACGGCCACGCCGACATCCTTCCCGGCCGTGTCAGCGGTGGTCGTGATCGAGTGTGTTCTTTTCGATGCGGAGGGCAGGCAGGAGCCAGGCGAGTACGTGCGTATCCGCAACGGCGGCTCTGCCGCTGTGGACCTAGACGGCTGGACTCTCCTCGACGTGGCGGATGGCCGGCCGAGCTTCGAGTTCTCTTCGTTCTGGTTAGCGCCTGGCCAGGAGGTCAGGGTGTACACAAATGAAGTACATCCGGCGTGGGGCGGTTTCAGCTTCGCTTTCGGCAACGCTGTCTGGAACAACACGGACCCGGATGCCGCAGCCCTCTACGATTCACACGGTAACGAGGTGAGCCGCGTCTCGTATCCGCCCGGATGCTAGCCACACGGAACCGTGTGCCGTCGAACGGTTGACAAGCGAAGGGCCACCTTGATAGGTTGCGCCACAGAACATTCGTGCGTATGGCGTCGCGAATCAGTGTGTCTACCACCGATCAGACGGGACAAACCAGAGCCGGGCACGAACACTGGGAAGTCATCCAGCCCACAGGAGTGCCAGCCCAGATGAAGAAGCTGTCCGAACGGCAACGGGCGATCCTGGAGTTCATCGAAGAGTTCATCGAGGACCACGGCTACCCGCCTACCGTTCGGGACATCCAGCACGGCTGTGACGTCAGTTCGACGTCCGTCGTCGCCTACAACCTCGACATCCTGAAGAAACAGGGCCACATCCGGCGTGACGCGGAGGTCTCGCGCGGTCTGGAACTGGTGGACGGCCTCTCCCGCCGCCCAGAGCCGGAAATGGTAGCGGTGCCGTTGATGGGCACGATCGCCGCAGGTGAGCCGTTCCCCCTGCCCCAGGCGGAATCCTGGGCCGAGGAGGCACAGGAAACGATCGAGCTCCCCCAGGCGATCACCGGGCGAGGCGATAATCTGTACGCCCTGCGCGTGAAGGGCGAGTCCATGATCGACGCCCTGATCGGCGACGG
>CAYYFS010000184.1:0-4124 GCA_964471055.1 uncultured Dehalococcoidales bacterium | reverse complement strand
ATGTCCGGGTTGAAGGTGTCGGCACTGTCAACGCGCCGTACACGGCAAGCGTCCGGGCAACCGATCTGGGCGACCTGGACATAGGTGTCGCCGTTGCGCCTGATCAGGTCAGCGCCGGTTCTGAAGAGCTATTCGACTACAGCATCGTAGTGACGAACAGTGGAGCGGAGGCGCTCACCCTTGAGTGGATCAAGCTTTCGACATCCCGGGACCTTGACTATGAGATCGGGTCGACGAGTGGAATCACGACAGCCGACCCGCACCGCAACCACGACATCATCAATGACAGGTGGGTCCACACCTGGGACGTTGACCCCACACCTCTTGGTGCGGGGGGGCAGGCCACTCTGACTTGCACGATGCGCGGGACTTTCCTCCCCGGGACGTACTTCTCGGTCGGATCGGTGAAGGTCCTAGAAGACCTGGGAGGCGGGCACGGCTCCACGGTTTCCTCTGGAGAATCCGCGCCGATCCAGGTGCGCCGAGCGTACGACATCCACGTGGAACTGGACGGCCACGTACTGGATATCGAAACCCTGCTCGCCGGCGGGGTAGTGGTTCTTTCCTGGGTGGAGTCGTAGGCGAATGGCCATCTTCGGCAAAGACCGGACATCCACCCCGGGACCCCTCGAGCAGCGTTGCCGGGCCGCGTGGAAGTCGCTGCGGCCATACGCGCGTCGCCTCTGGCATCCCGCGAGCGCCATCGTCGTCTGCACCATCGCGTACGCGGCCCTCGGCTGGCTGTACTACGACACCGGGAACCGCCTGCAGGAGTCGACGGATCGCGTCGTCACCGCCCGGCGGGCCCTATCACGTTCGGCGCCGCAGGCCGATCTGCTCGACCAGTCCCTTCGCAGCTGGCAGCTGGCTCTGCGCGTGGCCGAGCTGGACCGCGCGTCCCCTCTCCCGGACACGGACCTGGTTCGCCGAACCCTGCTCCTGGCAGACAGGGCGGGCGTCGTCGTGATGGACGCGGGCACCAGGCCCCCCGTCACAGAGGAGATCGACGGCCGTGTGTACCGCGCTGATCCCTATCTCCTGAAGGCCCGTGGTTCTCTGACGGCCGTCGAAACGTTTCTCGGAGAGCTCGAGATGAACCTGGTCGACACGCTGGAGATACGGGGCTCGATCGTGTCAGCCGACTGTGACGGATATGTGTTGGCGCTCTCGGCAATGGTCTACAGCCAGCTGCCGGAGACGGTCGGGGGGGATTCGGACACCGCGGGGGACGATGCACTCGATGCACCTTCCGTCACCGCCACAGGGGGTATGCAGCCGTGAGATTCTGGAGGTTGCGTTCGTGGATCCGCTCCGCCTGCCTGCAGGTCCGGGCGCTCACGTCTCGCATGCGTCTCGCCACGCGTCTAGCGTCGCGCACGCGGAGGACGAAGCCGCGCGGCGAGCACGCGGGCTATCGCCGCTTCCGGCAGGCCGCCTCGGCGTGGGCGAATGCCATGTTGTGGGAGAGCCGGGACACCGCACACTGGTACGTGCCCCCCGAGCGATCCGACCCGATCCCGGTTGAGTATCCTGTCCTCATCGCGTGGGCGGCATTCGCGAGGGTGGTTTCGGGGGCGGTCAGATTCCTGGCTGCCCCGTTTGGCTCATACATCGCGTTGACGATATCGGATACGTCGCTCCGGGCTGCCGTGATCAGGGGCAGCCGCGTGCGACGGTGGGCCGCCGTGGGTCTGCCCCCGGGCACGGTCCGCGACGGACTCGTTCTGGGCGCGGACGCCTTCTCCGATTCCCTCACCAGCCTCGTCGAGACCCTGGGACCGGGCTGGAAACTCAAAGACCGGCGTGTTGCTGTGACCGTGACGGGCCGCAACACGGTACACGGCCGGTTCTCCGTCTCCGCCGCCGAAGAAGAGGAGCTTGAAGGGGCGGTCCACACGGCGGCCCGCGAACGCCTGGCGATCCGCGTAGGGGATCTGGAGTTCGACTGGCACGCATCGCGCCTGCCGAAGGTGCAGACCGAAGAAACGCGCGAAGGCTCCGCCGCGGAGCCGGAGGACCCGGACGCGCCAGAGGAGCCCGTCCCCACCCATGACGTGTACGCGATGGGCCTGTACCGGAACGCCCTTCTGACCAACCTGCAGAGGATTGCGAACCTCGGCGCGCAGGCGATAGACATCGAGCCCAAGACGCTGGCCCTGGCCGCGGCGGTGAACGAGCCCAGGGCGATCATCGTCGACGTCGAGCGGCGCGACGGGTCCGTCGTCATCGTTGAAGACGGGTTGCCGGAAGTAGTCAGAGACATCGGGCTCGACCCCGGCCTCCCTGCGGATCAAGTGGCGGAGGCCATTCGGGACGAAGTCGAACGGAGCGTGGGGTACCACGATTCGCTGTGCCCGGACGACCCGCTGACAGAGGACACGCCCCTGTTCGTAACGGGCGAGCGCGCCGACTCGTCGGTTATCAAGGTGGCCGTGGGCGCTCTGTCGTACGAGCGGAGGGACCTCCCGCTGACACTGCGCGCTCCAGAAGGCTTCTCGCCGGCCGAGTTCGCGGCCAGCATAGGCACAGCGCTCATCGGCCGCCGCTGGCTATGGCAACCCGGCGGGATGCGTTTGGTGGACCGTCCGAGGTTCCGCTTCCTTCCGACCGAATTCCGACCTCGTGAGATGCCCGTGAAGCTCGTCCTTGCCGGGGCGACGGCCGCGGCGCTCATCCTGGGTCTGGGGACTCTGTACGCCTCTCTTGACGATCGCATGGACCAGGCCGGAGAGGAGCAGCATACCGCCGAGGTATTTGAGACCCGGGTCAGCTCGCGTGCCAGAGAACTGAGAAACGCGGCGCAGACTCGGGCCGAGATCGAAACCGTGAGCGCGCAAACAGCGGCGGCTCTGCAGGCCACCGGTGCGATTCGAGGACTGGACCGAGGATTCGCCATGACCCTTTCGGAGATAACCAGCCACAGGGTGGAAGGTGTAACGGTGTCCGAAGTGGACGACGACGGCTCTCTGATAGCCGTCAGGGCCACCGCTTCGAGCTATGACGCGCTACTCGCGTACGCTCGTTCGCTGGAGGAGTCCGGCGTCTTCGAGTCCGTCTCGATCCGGGCGATCGGAGACACCGGCGCACGAGGCGCGGAGCCCGATGAGGTGCCGCTCGATCCGTTGTCGGATGCCGGCCCATCGCTGACGCTGGAGCTCATCAGCCGCCCTGACCGCTCGACGGGCAACCCGCCGCCCGCGGGCGCTCCCCGGGTGCAGGTTCCTTCCACCGGGGGCTGACGGGCGCACTGCGCAGACTGTTGCCCGCCGCCCGTGCGGGTGCTACTCTGCCGCTCGTTCACCCGATTTCCTGGACCGGGAAGCGAGGAAGCGGCATGGCTCCGGAAGAAGAAACGATCAATCTACCGGTGACGCACCTTGACGAGCTGATCGCTCGTCACCCTGAAGAGCGCTGGGTGGAGATCCCCGTTCGCGACGGCCGCAACCGCTCCATCGTGATCTGCGCACCACCCGGGACCCCGGGGGACGCTCATCTGCACCCCGACTACAACGAATGGTGGGTCATACTCGGGGGTGAGATCGACTGGCAGATCGGCGAATACGAGCCGGTGACCGCCAGAGACGGCGACATCGTCGTTGCCTACTGCGGCGCGAGGCACGATATTCTGCCCACTGGAACGGCCGAGCGCACGATCCGCCTCGCCGTGAGCGCACCCCACAGCAACCACGATCTCAAGGGAGTCCCGCCTTCGCGGCAGGTGCCGGTGCACGCGGATCTGACCCCTCCGAACCTCATTCACACATCGCTGGAGCGGATGTTCGAGCGCCACGGCCGCGACAGGGCATGGGCGGAAGAGGTCGTGCTGGACCAGCGGAACCGGGCGAACATGATCTACCAGCTCCCCGGCGAATCGAACCGGCCGCACTGGCACCCGGGTTTCGATGAGTGGTGGGTAGTCATCCGGGGGGAGCTGGAGTGGACGATCGGCAACAACGATCCGGTCCTCGCGAAGAAGGGCGACCTCGTGTTCGTCGAGGAGGGCTATCGCCACGGGATCACGACGGTGGGCGATGAGCCATCCGTGCGCCTTGCCGTGACGACGCCCGACCGCAAGCACATCTACACGGAAGGGGAGTCCGGGACCCCGCCTCCCAGGTCGTAGC
>CAYYFS010000183.1:3119-4184 GCA_964471055.1 uncultured Dehalococcoidales bacterium | reverse complement strand
CCAGGGCGGACGAGACGATCACCACCGGCAGCGCCGGAAGCATCGCGAGTGTGGCGGGCACGCCCCAGACGGGGAGCGCGTCGAAATACAGCAGCACGAGCGGGGCAGTGGCTGCCGTGGCCGCGGCGCACACGGCAGCGCCGGCCGAGGCCGCGTGGACCGCCCGCTCCACCGTCGTGTCGAACAGGGCCAGACGGGCCACCAGCGCGGAGGCGCAGCGCATAAACGGCCGCGCCAGCAGGGCGATGCCGGCCACCGCGGAGAACGAAAGCTGGAACGACGCTTCGCGAAGGATCCCCGGATCGATTGCCACCATCACCGCGGCGGCCGCGCCGAGAGACGGCGCGACAGAGTGCTGGCGACCCAGCGCGCGACCGAGCAGGAAGACCGACATCATGATCGCGGATCTTGTGACCGGAGCGGCGAACCCGGCGAGGGCCGCGTAGACCCAGATCGCGCCGAGCGGGACCAGGAGATATGCCTGACGCCGGCGTCCGAGCACGAACGCCGCCGCCGCCAGGGCGAGCATGCCCGTCATTCCCACGTGCAGCCCGGAAACCGCGAGCACGTGGGCGGTACCCGACCCCCTGAAGGCATCCACGATGTCAGGGGCGATCCGCGTCCGGTCACCCGCCACAAGCCCGGTGCCGAGCGATGCGACCGGCTCCGGCAGAACGCGCGCGGTAGAGTCGATCAGCTCAGCCCGCCAGCCCCCGACAGCAGCCATGGGCCCGGTGAAGGGTCCTGCAAGCAGGACCACGCGTCCGGCCGATACGGTGCCGACCACGGTTCCGCCGGGGCCGGTGGGCTTGAACCGGCCCTCTACCAGGTAGCGGTCGCCGCGCTGGAACCCGAGAACCGGCCGTCGTGTCACAGCGTCCGGGTCCACCGATTCCCCGCTGCGCCCGGAGATCAGGCGGGAGGCGAACACGTCGACCTCGAAATCGACTGCCGTTGTCCCCTCATCGGAGATCAGCGTGTCGGCCCGCACGCGTAGGCGCACCGCATCTCCCGCGGCGCGCGGGTTGTCTGCAAGCACTCCCTCGAAGGTGACCACGCCCGCCG
>CAYYFS010000183.1:0-3019 GCA_964471055.1 uncultured Dehalococcoidales bacterium | reverse complement strand
GCCGGGCCGATACCCGGGATGTCGAGCAGGTCGTCGACGTATTCGATGGGTCCGAATTCCTCACGGTAGTCGATGATCGCCTGTGCCCGGACGGGGCCGATCCCGTCCAGCAACTGGAGTTGCTCTGCGGTGGCGGTGTTCAAGTCAACCAGGCCCGGCGCGGGCGTGGCAGTTGGCAGGTGGACCACCGTGGGCTCATCGACCGCCGCGCTCGTCTCGCTCCTGGTCGCTCCCTGCGGTTCTGCAGGTACGTCGACGCGTGCACCATCAGCGAGTGATGCCGCCAGGTTGAGCGCGTGGACATCGGCATGCGGCAGCAATCCGGCCGCCGTGACCGCGTCGTCGACGCGCGCCCCCGGGGCCAGCGTGTACACGCCCGGCTCCCGCACCGCACCGACGACGTGCACGGTCACCGGCGCGGGTGGGGCAGGCGTGGGCATGAACACCTCGACCCGTTCCGGCGAGGGTCTGGCCGCGATCCATATGGACGCAGCCGAGACCGCCGCGATTGCCGCGGCGATCAGCAGCCCGTAACTCACCAGGAAGGCGCGGCGGGACGCCGGCGGACGTGGTTCCTCCCCGGCCACACCTGCGTCGGCGGGACCGTCATCGCCGCTCCCTGTGGGACCGATGATCGTCATGGCGAGGGGTGGGTCCCGCCGGCCCAAACCTCCGGAGGCGGGTCTGCAGCCCGGTTTTTGTTCACACGTGGACGCCACCGACTGCGGGGCCGTCCGCGCAGAACGGCCCCGCAGCAGCGATGCCTGGCGCCAAGGAGGCTTTTCGCAGACATCGGAGGGGACGATACGCCTACCCTGGCCGCGAGCGTCAATAGGCATTCGCCTAGTCGAGGCTAGGAGTCCTTCTCGGGCATCACGTTCCGCGGGCGCTGCCTGTCGATCCTCGACACGGCACCCGGCAGAGGCTACTCTCACCCCGGCACAAAGGCCGGGGCACCCTTCCCCCGTGCGCAAATCCATGGGAGGCACGAACAGTGAAGATCACCGACGTACGCGTGGAAGTATTCACCTGCAGATCGAAGATCGTCCGGGATAGCGAAGGCCATGGCCATCCCGGCGAGGAGCACGAGACGACGAACGCGCTACTCACCGTCCTCACGGACGACGGGCCCGAGGGGTACTGCTTTGGCGCTCCTGATTCCCTTCGTCCGGCAGTGCTGGACCGGTTCGTCAAACCGGTGCTGGTCGGCGAGGACCCGCTGGACAGGGAGAAGATCTGGCAAAGCCTCTTTCACTGGCAACGGCTGGGCGGCGGAGCCCTCTCCGACAGAGTCCTGGCCGTGGTTGAGATGGCTCTCTGGGACCTCGCCGGCCGGTACCTGGGCGCGCCGGTGCAGAAGCTGCTCGGCTGCTACCGCGACAAGGTGCCCGCGTACGGCAGCACCATGTGCGGCGACGAATTGGACGGTGGGCTCGCCACGCCGGAGGACTATGCTCGATTCGCAGAATGGATGGTCAACCGGGGTTACAAAGCCATCAAGCTCCACACATGGCAGCCGCCTGTCTCGTTCGCTCCCGACGTGAAGATGGACGTGAAGGCCGCGGCCGCGGTCCGCGAGGCTGTCGGGCCGGACATCGATCTGATGGTCGACGCCTACCACTACTACTCCCGGGAGGACGCTCTGCTCTACGGGAGAGAACTCGAGAAGCTTGACTACTACTGGTTCGAAGAGCCCATGGCCGAACACAGCACATCGTCATACGTCTGGCTGACGGAGCAGCTGGACATCCCCGTTGTCGGCCCGGAAGTCGCAGAGGGCAAGATGTTCACGCGGGCCGAGTGGATCATGCGCGGCGCGTGCGACATGACGCGCACCGGCGTATCGGACGTCGGGGGCATTGGCCCTGCCATGAAGTGCGCGCACCTGGCAGAATCCCACGGTATGGCGTGTGAAATCCACGGGGGTGGACCGGGCAATCTCCACGTTCTGGGCGCGATACCCAACGGCAAATGGTACGAACGCGGCCTGCTTCACCCGTTCATCGACTACGAGGAAGCTCCCGGCTGGCTGAACTCGATCATCGACCCGATGGACGGAGACGGGTTCGTTCCGATGCCGCAGGGGCCGGGCCTGGGTCAGGACATCAACTTCGACTACATACGCGGCAATCTCGTACGGGGCGGCTAGTCTGAACGTCCCCCGCGGGGCGCCGCGCGGCTGCCCTTATAATGTTCGCCACCCTCGGCCGCATCGTGCGGCCCGTTGTGGCGGAATGGACGCGGACGCGAAGCCCGCGTAGCTGAAGTGAAGGAGTGCAGACCATGGCGCCGGAAGCCTACGCGTTCCTCGGTGGGAAGCAGGTACCCCTTTCCGAGGCGAAGGTCGGCGTCATGACCCACGCCCTCCACTACGGCACGGCTGTCTTCGAGGGCATCCGCGGAAACTGGAACGAAGAAGCCGGCAAGACGTATATCTTCCGTCTCCGCGAACACTACGAACGGTTGGTGCGTGGCTGCGAGATTCTTCGAATCGACCTTCCGTACTCGGTCGACGACTACGTGAAGATCACCGTCGACCTGCTCGAACGGTGCGGGTACCGCTCGGACGTGTACATCCGGCCCCTTGCGTTCAAGGGCGCGCAGATGGTCGCCAACCTCAAGCTTCACGAAGTCAGCGACGAGTTCACGCTCATCATCGTCCCGTTCGGGGCGTACATCGAGGGCGATGGCGCCATACGGTGTCAGACGTCGTCCTGGCGCAGACCGGAAGACGCCATGATGCCTACCGGCGTGAAACTCACCGGGCTCTACACGACCAGCATCCTGGCGAAAACCGAGGCCGTCATGAGCGGCTTCGACGAGGCGATCCTTCTCAACAACGATGGCTCGGTCTCGGAAGGCAGCGGCGAAAACCTGTTCATGGTGAATGACGGTAGCATCTGCACGCCTTCAGGCACGGACAACTGCCTTCTGGGCATCACCCGCGATTCCGTGATCACCCTGGCCAGGGAGGAGCTCGGTATCGACGTTGTGGAGCGCCGTATCCACAGGAGCGAGC
>CAYYFS010000182.1:0-4203 GCA_964471055.1 uncultured Dehalococcoidales bacterium | reverse complement strand
GGCCGGAATACGCACCGAGCCGCCGCCGTCCGTGCCCGTGCCGATGGAGCACATGCCCGAGGCGACGCCTGCCCCCGTGCCTCCGCTTGAGCCGCCCGGCATGCGGGCAACGTCCCAAGGGTTGTTGCACGCCGGGTGGACCTTCGTGAACGTCTCCTCCCGGTTGCCGAACTCCGGCGTGTTCGTCTTGCCGATAATCACCGCGCCCGATGCGCGGACCCGCTCGACGACCACCGAGTCCGCATCCGGCACCCAGTCCTTCCACAGCACGGACCCGAGCGTGGTCCGCAGGCCTTTCGTGAGTTCCAGATCCTTCACCGCGATCGGCACGCCGTGGAGGGGGCCGAGGTCATCTCCCCGCGCCACGGCCTCGTCTGCCGCCTTCGCTGCTGCCAGAGCCCCGACTTCGTCGACCGTGACGAATGCGTTCAGCTGCGGATCCAGCAGCGCCACGCGCCGCAACGCCGCCTCCGTCAACTCAACCGACGACACCTCTCGGTTCACCACCATCTCCCGCTGCCTGTGCGCGGGCAGGTACATCAGATCGCGGTCGTCCATCGTCTTCCCCCAATCCTGTTCGACAGTGGTCCCGACACCGGCCAGGAACGTCCGGCGCGGCCTAGTTCATCACTGCTCCACCGTTCACATTGAGCGCCTGGCCGGTGATCTCGCTGGCGTCGTCGGACACGAGGAACGCGACAGCCTTCCCGATGTCCTCGGGTGTCTGCGGCCTGCCCAGAGGCGTCCGCTGCCTCACCCCTCTATCGAACACCTCCCGCGGCGAAAGAGCCTGCAGTTCCGGGTTCGCTTGCTGCTGGCTGCGAGCAACCTTGTCCCACATGGCGGTCCATAGTATGCCGGGACACACGGCATTCACGTTGATGTTGTACGGCGCCAGACGAGTGGCTGTCAGGTGCGTCAGCTGGATTGCCGCCGCCTTCGACACCACATACGGAAACATAGCCTCATGGAACACCACTGCCCCGTGGGGTGTCCGGCCCGCCTGCGAGGCGATAGTCACGATCTTCCCGGAGCGTCTCTCCTTCATGTGGTGAACCACCGCATCGATCGTGTTGACCATACCCCTCAGGTTCACATCCAGCACCACGTTCCAGTCTTCTTGCGTGTAGCTGCTTCGGTCCTCGTAACCCGCGGCCCCGGGGACGCCCGCGTTCGCGACGCAGATATCGATGCGCCCCTCGCGCCGCACGATCTCTCCGCCGGTCGTAGCCATCGACTCCGCATCAGCCACGTTGCCCGCCAGCGCGTAGGCGCGGCCGCCTGTCGCCTGGATCTCCGCAGCGACTGAGCGCGCTCCGTCAAGATTCATGTCCGAAACAGCGACTGCCGCCCCGCGGCTAGCCAGCACCAGTGCGATCCCCCGCCCGATTCCGGCGGCGGCACCCGTCACAAGCGCCACCCTGCCCTCAAGCTGTCTCGTGGCCGGTTCCGTCAAGACGGTCCTCCTTCATGCGCTAGGGACCCGAGGCCCGACACTAGAAGCGCAAGAACAAACTGTCAACGCGGCGGAGCGTCCGGGCGCGACTGTACACTTTCATGTGGCCCGCGGCGCGGGGCCTTTTAGCGAACGGCGGACGCATTCTGTCCGCACGACATGGAGGACAACTTGGAGCGCACCCTCGACCAGGTGGAAATGGAAACCCTCGTATCCCTGTCCAAACGCCGCGGACTCATCTTTCAAAGCAGCGAGATCTACGGGGGTCTCGGCAACATCTGGGACTTCGGCCCGGTCGGGGTCGAGCTCAAGAGGAACGTCAAGGACGCCTGGTGGCGGGCGATCGTGCGCGAGCGGGACGACGTGGTCGGCCTCGACGCGGCCATACTGATGTCGCCCGACGTCTGGGTCGCGAGCGGACACGTCCAGGACTTCGCCGATCCGATGGTCGAATGCTCCGAGTGCCACAGGCGGTTTCGCGCGGACGACCTCGAGGGCGGCTGGTGCCCCGAGTGCGGCGGCACCCTGGGTGAGCCCCGCCGTTTCAACCTGATGTTCAAAACGTTCATGGGCGCGCTGGAGGACGAGGCCGCCCGGGTCTACCTGCGGCCGGAAACGGCCCAGGGAATCTTCGTGAACTTCTCGAACGTCGCCACGACCACCCGGAAGAAGCTGCCCTTCGGCGTCGCACAGATCGGTAAGTCGTTCAGAAACGAGATCACGCCCGGCAACTTCATCTACCGGACCCGCGAGTTCGAGCAGATGGAGCTGGAGTTCTTCTGCAGGCCGGAGGAGGCCCCGGACTGGTTCGACCGCTGGGTTGAGCTGAGCATGGCATGGTTCACCGGCTTCGGCATCCGCCGCGACCGCCTGCGGACCCGCGAGCACGGGGCCGACGAACGCCCCCACTACGCCGCACGGGCCGTGGACATCGAGTACCGGTTCCCCTGGGGTTGGGGTGAGTTGGAGACCATCAACAACCGCACCGACTACGACCTGGGCAGGCACGCGAAGCACTCGGGCAAGGACCTGTCGTACTTCGACGAAGAGCGCAAGGAACGGTACCTGCCGCACGTGGTCGAGCCCGCGTTCGGCGCCGATCGCTCGGTCCTCGCCTTCCTGGCCGACGCCTACGACGAAGAGGGTGAAGGCAAGGACAAGCGGGTTGTGCTCCGGTTCCACCCGGACATCGCGCCCATCACCGTCGCCGTCCTGCCGCTCAGCAGGAACGAGAAGCTCGTGCCCACTGCCCGGCGCGTCTACGACCTGGTCCGGCCGCATTTCACCGCGCAGTTCGATGACTCGCAGAGCATCGGCCGGCGCTACCGGAGGCAGGACGAGATCGGTACGCCCCTGTGCGTCACGGTCGATTTCGACACGGTCGAGAAGGACGATGCCGTCACCATCCGCAACCGGGACACAATGGCCCAGGTGCGGGTGCCGATCGAAGGCCTGACAGCCGCCCTGCGCGAACAGGCCGACGCAATGCGCGCCGACCTGTCCGCCTAGCAAGTCGCCCCTAACCGAGACGCGAGTTGAGTCGACCGGTGCGGTCTACCCGGCCGTGGCGCTGACCCTGTCTTCCTGGCGCATTCCCACCAGTCTCTCCACCTCGACCGTATCGAGCCCCAGGCCGTCGGCAACACCCCGCCCGTAGTCGGGATGAGCCTTGAAGAACAGCGCGGCCTGCCTCAGCTGGAGCCGCTTCGTGTCGGCCGGGCAGCACGCCATCAGCGCCGTCTTTCGGGTCGATCGACACGCGGGTCCCGCGGGCTGCTTGTCCGCAGCAATCGAAGCCGTCAGGCTCGGGCCCGGGCTCCGTTCACAAATGGGACGCGCTTCGCCACCCAGAAAGCCACTCCCACCAGCACGACACCCGCGATCACATCGATGGTGAAGTGGTTGGCGGTTGCCACGACGGCCGCAAAGATGAGCGCGGCGAACGCCACTCCGATCGGCCGCGCCACCCGCCAGGGCATCCTGAAGCACGCGAAAACTACCAGCAATGCCCAGGCACAGTGCAGGCTGGGCATCGCGGCAAAGCGGTTATAGCTCAAGATTGATCCGGAGTTGCCAAAAGGATCGAGGCCGAGCAACGCGAGCATGTCGACCACGCCGTAGCCGGGCAACATGCGAGGAGGCGCCACCGGGTACACGAGAAAGACCACGAGGGCGAGAACAAGGGTCCCCAGGAACACCGTCCTCAACCAGTAGTACGCGGCCCGGTCGACAACAAAGAGAATGGCGGCGCTGCCGGCTAGCCCGAGCCACATGCCAACGGCGTACACGTACGTCAGGAACTTAAGTATCCCGAAAGACAACTGCGCAAGCTCGCGCTGGACACCTGCCTCGAACCCCAGACCGACCGCGTGTTCGAACCGGACGATGGCCCACGCATTCCCCATTGCCTCTGCCACAGGAGTGGGATCAAGAAGGTTCTTTGTCGCGGAGAAGGCCATGTAGCACACGGCGACGAGCCAGAGTTCGAACGCGGGAGGCCCCAGCGTGGACTCGCACGCCCTGGACCACTGTGCGGCCACCGCTCTCTGTCCCGGGATAGTCAATTGGGAAAGAGTCCTTCAGTGCTTCGTCGAATCTCAGGTCGTCTCGCCTACGCAGGCGGTTGCAGATATACGCCCGTGCATCGCCACCCGCGACAGGCACGTCTCCATCAACAACTCAACTGAGATCAGTTTGAACCGCCCCGGGTTTCATGGAGACCCAGTTAGTTGAGTCCCCACCGTCTC
>CAYYFS010000181.1:0-4204 GCA_964471055.1 uncultured Dehalococcoidales bacterium | reverse complement strand
CGCGGGTTCCTCCGACACATCACCGACGAGGAAGCAGCCGACAGCGACCGGCGCAAGCGGTTCGAGCTGGACCGCGGTCTGGCCGCCTTCGACGGCCCAACGGTCGTCGGCACCACCGGCGCGTACTCGCTTCACCTGACCGTCCCGCCCGATGTCCCCGTACCTACCGGCGGTGTCACCGACGTCACCGTGCAGCCCACTCACCGCCGGCGCGGCATCCTCACCGGACTCATGCGCCGGCAGCTCGAGGACTTCCACGAACGCGGCGAACCGCTCGGGGCGCTTTGGACCTCCGAGACCCCCATCTACGGCCGTTTCGGATACGGCATGGCGTTCCAGCACGCCTACTGGAAGATCGACCGCCGTCACACTGCCTACGCCCGCCCTCTCACGCACAGTGGCCGCGTCGCCTTCGTCGAACCGGATGAAGCCCGACGGCTGGCGCCTGCCGTATGGGACCGAGCCCGGCTGCAGAGGCCCGGGATGATCAGCCGTCCCGACTCCTTCTGGGACGACCGTTTCCGCGATCCCCCCGGACGCCGCGGAGGGGCCAGTGCTTACTTCTGCGCCGTGTACGAAGACGACGGCCGGACCGACGGCTACGTGCTATACCGCGTCAGGGACAGGTGGGAAGAAGAGTTCCCTGCCGCCACGCTGAGCGTCTCGGAGCTCGTGACGGCCACCGACGATGCCCACGCGGCCCTATGGCGCCTTTGTCTGGACGTCGACCTGGTCGGCACGATTGAAGTCCGCCGCAGACCCATCGACGACCCGCTGCCCTGGCTGCTGGCCGACCCGCGCCGCCTGCGGCCATCGCTCATCGACGCCGTGTGGCTCCGCATCGTCGACGTCACGAGCGCCCTCGAAGCCCGCCGGTACGCCCACTCCGGGCGACTGATCCTGGAAGTGCGGGACAGCTTCTGCCCCTGGAACGACGGTCGCTACGAACTCGAAGGCGGGCCTGACGACGCCCGCTGCCGCCCGACCAGAGAAGAGCCCGACATCATCCTGGATGCATCCGAACTCGGCTCCCTCTATCTGGGCGCGGTGCACTCTTCCACCCTGGCTGCCGCCGGGCGCCTGGAGGCGCGCACCGGGGAGGCTCTGCGAACCGCCGGAGACATGTTCGGGTGGCATATCGCGCCCTGGTGCCCCGAGGAGTTCTAGCTGCGGCCTCCGCACGCCCCCTCTCCCTCAGGCAGAGGGAGTGTTGTCAGCCGGCCATACCGGGCTCCATGAGAACGAGCAGGGCGCAGGGACGCTCTACTTCGGCAGCGCGTCTATCGCAAGGTTGCCGAGCGCGGTCGGCCCGTTGAACCGCGGGTCCGCCACGACCGCGAACGCCTGAGCGACGGCGTCCACCACCGCCGGCTGAGCGGGTACCACGCGGTACTTGAACCTGGCAACCGCCTTGTCCACCCGCTGCGAGAGCGGCCCGTCCTTCGCCCGGTTCTCCGCCGTCTTCTGGGACACGCCCAGATCTACCTCAGCCAGCAACGTGCGGAACTCGCAGGCCGCGCCGCCTTTCAGGAACCCCTGGAGCGTCTTCGCGATGTTCCGGGTGCCCCCCAGGTAGACCGTCTCATCGCCGTCGAACACCGCCACCAGGCCGGGCTTCTCTGCCAGCATCCACGTCCCCTCTGGCGTAAGCGACGCGCGTTCGCCGCCCAGGAGATCCCCGTACAGGGCCTCCCAGCGACCGAGGTGCGAAGAGATGAACACGCTCATCTGGAAGCTGCCGGATTCCCCTTAGTACTCGTCGTCGAGGTCGTCTTCACCTTCGTGCAGATCATCGCCGGCCGCCCAGTGGGTTCCGACCACCCTGAGCCGGTGGTTATCCGTGTCGACGATGTACACGTCGCCTTCGCCGTCCACCGCACAGCCGTGTGGCCGGGCCATCGACGCCGCAGCGGCGTCTCCGCCGTCGCCGCTGAAACCGCGCCTGCCGCCCGCCACCCGGAGTACCGTGCCCGTTGCCGCGACGATCACACGTACCGCGTGGTTCTCAGTGTCGGCGACATATGCGTTGCCGTGCGCATCGCACGCCACGCCTTGCGGACTGGTGTATGTTGCCAGCCCGGCAGCGCCGCCGTCGCCCGAGGCGCCCGGCTGCCCGTTACCCGACACCACGTGCAGCAGGCCATCGCTATCGATCATCACCACGCGGTTGCCACCCGCCTCCGCAATGCACATGGCGCCCGACCCGTCGACCACCACCCCCGCGGGCGCGTTCAGCGGCGCCTCCACCGCACGGGCTCCGTCCTCCGCAACGCCCGGTTCGCCTGTCCCGGCCACCGTGGAAATCGTGCCGCTTGCGAGGTCCAGCCGCCGCACTCGATGCCCGCTCGCTTCGCTGATGATCAGGCCGTCGTCTTCGTCCACGGCCACGCCCACCGGTTCCAGCAGTTGCGCCTCGATCCCGGGGCCGCCGTCTCCGGACGATCCCGGCGAGCCGGTACCCGCCACTGTCTCCACGATCCCGTCGGTCGCACGGACGCGGCGGACCGCGTGGTTCCCGCTGTCGCAGATGTAGACGTCGCTGTCCGCCCCGACGGCCACGCCCACCGGGCAGTTGAACATGGCGTCGATCGCCGGGCCGCCGTCTCCGCTGTACCCGGCCTCGCCGGATCCGACGAACGCTTCGATGGTCCAGCCAACCAGGTCAATCACCCTCACACAGTGATTGAGTGTGTCGGCGATGAACAGGTTTCCTGCGCCGTCCAGCGCGCACGCAGTCGGCCCGTTTAGCCGGGCCTCTGTGCTGTCGCCACCGTCACCGGAGTGTCCCACCTCCCCGTTTCCGGCCAGCGTCTCGATCAGACCGCTCTGCGGTATCACTGTTCCTTGTCTGCAGCCCGCGCCTGCTCGCGCCCTCTCATTGAACGTTACATTCTCAGTGCGGCGAGTATAGCAGTACCGCCCCCGTGCCCCCCCGCGTTCCATCCGGCGCACGCGCGGCAACCGCTTTCGTCCCGTAGCTCGGAGCGCGCCTGGACCGCGCGGAAAGACCTGCCAAAGCACTGCCGGGACACGCCTCCCGGGATCAGCCGCTCTCCTCCCCAAGTACTGCGCCGATCAGCAAGCCGCAGTTCTCCAGCGCCGCCCCGGAGAACGGCCCTTCACAGAAAAGCACGACATTCCCGTATACGGCGAAATCGCCGTACCTCGGCGCCGCTCCGCTGAATGCACCCGCGTCGTAGTCGTTTCCGCCCCCGTGCACTCTGCGGTCGGGATGACAGGGCTCCCTGGCCCGCGCGAAAAGACCGCCGGCGAACCGACAGCCTCTCGCGCAAGACGGACTGCAAACCGAATTCTGCCCCCGGCACCGGACGGAGGCCACCCGGGCAACCTATTCCCGCACTCCCTCGAGCCCTTCCCGGATCAGCCACGGGACGAGCAGGAGCGCCGTTGTCGAATCCAGCCACCACCATCCCAGGAGAGCGTTCGCCACCAACCCCACCAGCAGCGTGACCGACAGATACGAGCACGCCAACGTTTCCTTCGCCTCGGCGGCCAGCGACGGCACGTCGCTGCGCGCGGCCACGCGCAGCTTCAGCAGAGCCACGACCGGCATGACCGTCACCGAAGCGATCGCGATACCGATGCCGAGCCACGATTCGTCGGCGCCCTCCCGGGCCGCCAGGTTCCACGCGGCCTGACCGACCACCGCTGCCGCCAGGAGCAGGAACGTCCAGCCTATGAAACGCCGGATGCGCGTCTCGATCAGCTCGGCGCGGTCACCGTCGACAACAGTCAGACGCCACAGCACGAGCGACGCGGCAGCAAGTTCCAGATAGCTATCCGCGCCGAACGCAACGAGGGCAATGCTCCCCGCTGCGAGCCCAGCCCACAACCCCACCACACCCTCGATGAGGTTGTATGCAATCGTGACCGCCAGCAACAGCTTCGCCGTGCGCAGCAAAGCGATCCCCTCCCTCGTCACGCTCTCCTTTCGATATTACTTGGGTCGGCGCGCCGCCCGGTCTCCTTGCCGGCGCGAAGAGGCCGCCGGACGTGCCGGCGGCCTTTCGCTCACAAGGCGGACTGTAAGCCGAGTTCTGTCCCCGGCAAATCGGAAGTTTACGGCGATAGACGCCTTCTTCCTCCCTCAAGGCCGGTCGGTGGCCATCCATCTAGCCCCGCCGTTGCCGACGGGATCAAGCGGCCAACCCGGGGGCCGGTCGGGCCCGCCGTAGCCCCCCTA
>CAYYFS010000180.1:3109-4235 GCA_964471055.1 uncultured Dehalococcoidales bacterium | reverse complement strand
CGCCCGGCCTCGTTGCGCCCACGGAGTCGACCAGGGGTGGGGCGTTGCGGTTCCACTGAAGAACGGCGATGTCGGCGCACGCGCCGGGCGCCAGAGTCCCTGTCTCTCCGGACAGGCCAAGGACCTCCGCTGGGCGGGCCGTGGCCCGAGCAAGCGCGTCGGGCTGGGACGTGCCGGCCGCCATCAGTTTCGAGATCGTACGAGGCAGGTCGTGTATGGGCTCGAGTCCGATGTGGCGACGCTGAATATCGGTGGAGATAGTGTCAGGGAGGAATCCTTCGGCTATCGCGGCCTCGGCTACCTGGAAGTCCAGGGAGTTCATGCCGTGGCCCACGTCGAACAGCACACCCCGCTCTCGAGCTTCCCAGGCTGCATCGACGACACGGCCCTTCCTCACGATGCTCTCTTCGCCGCTGTCCGTGCCCCGGTGCAGGCAGTAGGTCATGACGTCACCCGGGCGCAGCATCTCCAGCTGCTGTGCCAGCGGCCAGTCGGAGGGCTCTCTGCGGGAGCCGTAGAGCAAAGGGCGGCCGGTGGCCTCTGCGACCGAGAGCACCACCCGCATGATCTCCCGGGGGTCGGATTGGCCGGCGACCTGCACGGCCGCGTTGACGGCTATGCCCCAGATCAGGTCGCCTCCGTCCCGCACTGTCCGGATACAGGAGTCAGCGTCAATCGCCTCGAGGTCTTCGAAGTGGCCGGTCTGGGCAAACGAGTTCTTTCTGACCGGGCTGATGGCCGTACGTAGCCTGAGTCGCGAGGCCTCGACCATCGTCTCCCGGTACACGGACCACGCATCGGCCCCGGCGTCCCCCTGGGACAGAGCGGTAGTCGTGCCCCTGGCCAGAATGGAGGGTTCAGGATCGACCCCCACGTGCCAGCCGGTGGGCGCGGGGTGAGCGTGCAGGTCCACCAGGCCGGGGACAAGGACGGCGTCCGGGAACTCGACGGTCTCGAGCGCTTCACCGTGCACGTCCGGACCGGATGCGACGATACGGTCGCCCTGCATGGCCACCATGCCCGGCCCGTCGAGGTCGGTTTCGGCGCAGAAGATGTGGCCCGCCCGTATTGCGAGGTCGTACTTGAGTTCACTCATTGGCTTGGCTCCCCGGCCGCATACCCGTGG
>CAYYFS010000180.1:0-3099 GCA_964471055.1 uncultured Dehalococcoidales bacterium | reverse complement strand
TACTTGAGTTCACTCATACGGCCCGGCTCCCAACGGCGGACTCAGCGCGTCCAACATGTACGTGGATCCCAGCAGAGGCGGCTGATACTCCTTCTCGAGCAATGGCGCTGACTATAGCGGTCGGCGGAGCAACGCACCAGAGCGCCGCAGATCTGGCAGCGCAGAAGCACAACGCTCCGCAAGATCAGCTCTCCTCTCCGGGGCACGGAACCGCTTGCCTCCACACCTTGCGAGTGGGACACTCCCCTACGGCATCATCGATGAGCCGGTTCTGGCAGACGCTGCCGGGCAGTCCACTAGGGAGAAGGATCGATGTTCGCACCGACACGTGGTACCCGCTGGTTCAGCGGCGTTGGCACAGTCGTGGGCCTCGGGATCACGCTGGCCGTGCTCGTGGCCTGCGGCGGAGGCGAAGAGGAGTTCCAGTTCCAAAAGGTGGCCGCGTCCGACGAGATCTTTGACTTCGAGGACTTCAAGGCCATCGGGTTCAAGAAGTCCAGACAGTACGATGTCACCGAATTGCCGGGAGGTGTCGACGCCTACATGGGCTTCTTCGGGCCCGATCCCTACAACAGGAAGCAATACGAGCTTCGCTTCTACGCGTCGCACGAAGGTGCCGTCGAGCAGGGCACCGCTCCGGCCGAAGAGGTGACGGGTGAAGACGCGGAGGAATACCGGCTGAACCCAACCTGGGAAGAGGGTAGGAGAGACCGCTGGCTGAGCGGCAATTCGGGCAGTGCCACGTCCGGTCAGTTGCCCGCCGCCGCACGGCCGAAATACGGTGACTTCGCCATCTACGGGAACGTCCTGATGCTCTGCGAAGGCGCCATAGTCGCGGAATCGCTTGAGCTGTGCGGAGGCCTTGTTGAGGCGCTGGCAGGCGCGGGTAGCGAGTAGCCCGCGCTTCGGGCATCTGCCCCGCGATGATTCGCTGACGGGGGGTCGGGCGATGTTTGAGATACGGACGCAGGCAGAAATCAAAGCCAGCGCTCAACGCGTCTGGGGGATTCTCATCGATACCGGCAGCTGGGGCGACTGGAATCCGTACATCCGACGATTCGCCGGCGCTCCTGCTGAGGGGAACACGGTTCGGGTCAGTGTCAGGATGCCCGACGGTGCAACGGCTGATTTCGATGCCGACGTAGATGTTGTCCGCGAGGAACGTCGCCTCTCCTGGAAGGGTGGCGACGACCGGTCGAAGCTCCAGGGCGAGCACATCTTCGAGATCGAGTCGCATGGTGACGGCGGTTGCACGTTCATACACCGAGAGGTCTTCACCGGAACGCAGGCCGAGGAACTCTATGGCGAGGTTCGAGCATCGCTTTCAGCTGCCTTCGAGCAGATGAACGATGCGCTCAAGCTGAAGTCAGAAGGCTGAATCAGCCGGCATGTCTGCTCGCCGACCGCCGTCACCGGGGGCGATCGTTCAGGATCTGACGCCGTTGGCGAGTTGATACCGGCTCCGGCCGGGAAAGGGGACCCGGCTGCACTGTGGCCGGGCCGCTCGGAATCGCGTCAGCGTTGCGTCCTGGCCGGCCAGCTTCGCGGGTCTCCCGGCCGGAGCAGCCCGGTCGCAAGCACGCGAGACGGCCCCGGTCGGAGCCACCCGTCCGGGACCGTTTTTCAGTTCAGATTCGCTGGTGGGCCCCGTGGGGCTCGAACCCACGACCTACGGATTAAAAGTCTCACTCCCATCGTGGCAGCGCGATGCGTCGGATGGCCGGTCGTGGCCCTATTTGAACCGGGAAACCGGCTTCTAGCCCCTAGTGACAGCGCGCCGAGATACGCGGTCCGCGGGGCGATTTGGCACACGAATTGGCACACGCGACGCTGTTCCTTTCTCAATGCGGCGGACGGACCGACGCCGAACCCGGCAGGGAGCGAGGCCAAGTCCCAGCGTAGCAGCCCGTCGCGTCGCGCCCTCGTACAGGCAGTGGGATCGGTGCCGAGGGGAACGGTCCCGATGGTCACAGCCTGAAGCGGGACCCGGGACTAGAACCGATACACTGAGCGCGGCCGGCTGGATCTGCCGGTTTCCCGGGAAGTGGGCGGCCTGCTCGTGATTGACACCGGAGGCTTCCATGAGCGCTGAACAGATAACGCAAGACCGCATGGACACGATGATGCGTGCGTTCTTCACGGAGCTCCGGCGAACGGGAGGAACGGCAAGGCCGCAGGACATCCTACCGAGGATAGAGCCCTCTCTACGTCTCACGGACTATGAGAAGGCGCACACAAAAACCGGAGCGGTCCGTTGGGAGACGCATCTCCGCTACTACTCCACCGACTGCGCCAGGGCTGGGTATATCACGAAATCCGACGGGGCTTGGACACTCACCAAAGAAGGCGTCGAGGCGCTTGGCCTACCCCCGGGAGAACTCATACGGTCTGCGAGGAGGATGTACCGCGCCTGGAGACGCGCGCAACGCACACCGGATGGCGAGGAAATCGCGCCCACCGAGGACGTTGTCGAGACCGAAGCAGGTGCACTCGCCTACGAGAGGGCAATGGAGGCAGCGCGAGAGGGCATCGAGCGGCATGTACGCGCCATGGGGCCCTACGACTTCCAGAAGCTGGCGGGCTGTCTCCTATCAGCCATGGGATATCGCGTGCGGCGGATCGCTGAGCCGGGGCCCGATGGCGGTGTCGACATACTCGCGTACCTAGATCCATTGGGAAGCACATCTCCTCGGGTCAGAGTGCAGGTGAAGCACCGTCAGGACAGGGCGAGTGTCAAAGAGGTACGCGAGCTGGGAGGCCTCCTGAGGACCGAAGGAGACACCGGCCTGTTCGTGTCCACAGGCGGTTTCACCTCGGACGCGCTGAGGGAAGCGAATTCGTCGGCGAAGCACATCGACACAATGGATCTCGCCCGATTCATCAACCTCTGGCAAGAGCACTACTCGGCCATCAGCCAGGAAGGCAAGCAGATGCTGCCCCTGTCTCCGGTGTACTTCCTGGCGCCAGGTCCTGACAGCGGCGTCTGATCGATCCCGGCCAGTGTCTTCGTGGCAACGGGGGAGAGAATCTCGGTCGCACTGCGCTGAGTCGAACAGTGTCCCGACACGGATTGACGTCCACGAAGCGCATGCGGCTCAT
>CAYYFS010000179.1:0-4276 GCA_964471055.1 uncultured Dehalococcoidales bacterium | reverse complement strand
GGAGTCTCTCTTAATTCAGGCCCGAAAACAGTCCCATTTTCGCTGACGGCCTACACCCGGGAACGGAAGGCCCGTCATCGGGCCGATGGCCCACACCAACCTGTTCTCCGGCGAGAGAGCATCGACTCCACTGGGGATCTCCTTCAGCAGGTAATACGAGACGAGCCCCGCACCTCCCAGGTAGGTCCGATAGAACTCCTCGTCCGGCTCATCCGTCGTGATCGCGCCAGACGAAAGGTTGACTCTCAGTATCTTCCCGGCAAAACCCAGCATCTTTTTCGTTCTCCTTCTTCCTCTCGGCCGGTATCAGCCGCTGCCTCCGCCGATGGGTGTGAACACAAGCAGGCTTTCGCCATCTTCCAGAATCCGATCGCGATACACGAGGCTTCCGCCAATGCTCGCGTTCCACAGTGCCTCTGGCGGTACCCCGACGACGCGCAGGGCGTCATCGACAGTGCTTCCCGCGTCCAGTTCTATGACCCCGGGATTCTGTTCCTCGGTCACGTGCCTGCGAAGGCTGCCGAGCACCTCAACTATCACGCGCATATACGTGCCTGTATCACTCCCAGTGTTCGTGCATCGGGCCGCGCCGCCTCCGTCACGCCCATCAGCGCGGTCCGTGGTTCCTCTGGCGCAACGAGCGTCGCCGACTGCAACTCGACGCGATCTGCCCGGTCCGATGCCCGCGCCCCGATGGCGCACCCTCCCGAAATCACCGATCCGGCGTGCCAGTCCGCTAGTATACAGGGCCGATTGCGCGGCCCCGGGCGGCCCGTCGTCCGTTGCAGGGTCTGCAGGAGTCGTTGGGCGCCGGCGCCGTAATACAATCGCCGCGAACGGCCCGAAGCCTGCAAGATGTGGCAGACCGTTTCGTATGGAGGGTGAACTGCGGTGGGCTCTGACGCGACCGGCGGCGGCCATGTCGGGGCGCTCGGCGGCGCCCAGCGCCTGTACGTCTACGTCGTTCTGCTCGTCACCGGCCTCATCACTGGATTCGGGCTCAGCGCGCTCGGCGCTGCGGCTGTGCGAGCTGCCTGGCCCGTGCCTGACAGCGACCCTGACCTCTCCAGGGATGTCGCGGTCGGCCTTGCCCTCGTAGTCGTAGCGGGCCCTGTGTGGTTGGTTCACTGGCGCATGGCTGCCCGTGAGACGACCCGGGTTCCGGCCGCGCGCCGGTGGGCGTTGCGGCAGGTCTATCTCAACGCCACTCTGCTCACCGCACTGGTGGTTTCCGCGTTCACGGCCTCGATAGTCCTGTCCGACCTCTTCTCCGCGAATATCGCCGAGATGGACCGGGTCGGCATCGCAGCCGCGCCCGTGTGGGCCGCGATCTGGGCGCTCCACTGGCGCGCAGCCCGGGCGACGTGGGAGCCGGGGCACGTCGGCAGATCGCTGCACCGCTGGTACCTGCATTTCGCAACCGCTGCAGGTTTGTCGCTGCTCGCTGTCGGCACCGCCGCAATCCTGTCCGCGGTGCTCCGAACCGGCTACGAGTCGGCGTTCCGGGACCAGTTCACGACGGGCGTGGGAATCTGGGAGAGGAGCAGCGCTGGATGGGCGGCCACCGCGGTCATTGCGGGCGCGCTCTGGGCCGGCCACTGGTGGGCGGGCGCGAAGCACGACCACGGCTCGACACTCCGCACCGTCTACGTCACCGTCGCTGCGGTGGTGCCAATGGCCGTGGTCGCGGCGGCAACCATCAGGTTGCTGGCCGGACTGATCCGGCTCGCGCTGGGGGCCGGCGCAGAGCCCGTGTCCACGAGCCTGGATGCCCTGCCGTGGGCCGCCGGCACCGGAGTCGTCTTTGGGCTGGTGTGGCTACACCACGTCCGTCTGCTGCCTGCGCGCGGGTCGTCGGTACCGGGAGTGCCGGTGTGGGTACACCGGTACGCGATGCGGGGCGTCGGACTGTCCGCCTTTTCCGCGACCGCAATCATAGGTATCAGCGTGGTGATCGCTGCGTCCGTCCCCGAAGCCCGGGGCGTTGCAACAGGCGGCGACTGGTGGCGCGGCCTTACATCGAGCGCGTTGGCGGCCCTCCTGGCGGGCGTCGGGGTCTGGCTCTTGCTGGATCGGACCGACCCGCTCCCCACTTCAGACGGGGCGGACGACATGCCACGGCTCCGCGTTCGCCGCCTGTACCTGTTTGTCTGTACGGCGCTGAGTCTCCTTGCTGCGGTAGGCGCGGCGGCGACACTGCTCACGATCGTGTTGAACGATGCGCTCGACGCGCGATTCGGGGCCGCCACCCTGGCCGACAGCCGATGGGCCATCGCCGTGATGGCTACGTCGGCCGTGGTTTCGTTCGTCCACCGCAGGCGCGCCAGGCTCGATATGGGCGCGGCAATGGCCGATCTGCGGCCCGGCAGGGCCAGGCGCTTCGTGTTCGTGGCTCCTCAAGGCGCAGATGAGATGAAGATAGCTCTGGAACAGGCCATTGGGCGCCCGCTCGAATGGCGGCAGGACCTCGCCGCCGCGGAGACGGCACCTTCACTCGATCCGGAGGTGGTCGCGTCGGCCGCCCGGGCTGCCGCCGATGCACCCGGACGAGAGGTGCTCATCATCGTCGGCGGGCAACGTATCCAGGTCGCTTCATACGACTAGAGGTTGGACCCGGCCGCGCGCACGCCGTGACGAGCTCCGATGAAGCAGCGAAGGAGGCCCCGGCGCGTCCTATCGCCGGCGGCGGACCCTTCGTATCACGCGGCGGGCCGGCCTTCGGCCGCGGGCGGCTCGTGGCGCAGCTGTTGCCCGTCCGGGGGATGCCGTTGCCACCTCTGCCTTGTCGAGGAACGAATTCAGGGTCTCGAGGCGCCGCGCGATCAGCTCACGAGTCCTCTTGACGTCGCGCGCCTTGTCGCGTCCGGCCTTCCTCAGCGTCTCCAGGCGGCCTCCGTCCTCGGCGGAGTCACTTTCGTACTCCGCCAGGTTCGCCTGCTTCTCCCGGTACTGCCGCAGCAGACTCGCGCTGGCGCTGGCTGAGGTCGCGAGCGCGGCCCGGGCCCGAACGTCGAGCATCTCGTTCATCAGATGGTCGCGGTGCCGGGTACCCTGAGCGTCGAAAACCTCGTGGCCGGCCAACTGGGTTTCTAGCTTCTCAACTTCGGCAGTAAGCTTGCGCAACTGGCCACGCAGCTGGTCGATTTCGTCGAGTAGGCCGCACACCCGCTCCGCCGTCATCGCCAGGCGTGTGGGCCTCCCGTCGGAGCCCAGTTCGCCCTGGTGCTCCAGCAGATCCGCTATGCGGGGGTCTTCCATCTGTGCGCTCTGAGTCAGGGCAGGCCGTCCTTCAGTGCTATCCACGGTCAAAGGGCTGTCCTATGCCGCCGGGGCCAGGTACACGTATCCGAAACCGCGCCGCGTCACTACCAGCTTCGGGTCTCTGTGGTCCTCTTCGATCTTTCGTCGCAGGTGGGCTATGTGCCATTTCACCAATTGGTCTGTGTCGTAGCCAGAGCCCCACACCTCGCGCAGCAATCGTGATGCCCTGAACGGCTGGCCTTTGCTGCGGACGAGCGTGGAGAGAAGATCGAATTCGGTGGGGGTGAGATCGATCTCCTTGCCCCGAATCGACGCGGTACGGCGCGTGAAGTCCAGGTGCAGATTCCTATCCGCGTAGCTTTCCGGAACCGATTCCTGGGCCGGCGCCCGTGAACGCCTGACAGCCGCCGCGACCCGCGCCATGAGTTCGTTGATCCCGACGCCCTTGACCACGTAGTCGTCCGCGCCTCTGTCAAACGCCTCAAGCTTCTCTTTCTCGCTGCCCAGGGCGCTCACGATGATCACCGGGACGGTCGACATCGAGCGAAGCCGTTCACACACTTCCAGGCCGTTCACGCCGGGTAGGAGGATGTCCAGCAAGACCAGGTCGGGTTGGAACGCGTAGAACGCGCGGAGTCCCTCCTCGCCGTCTGCAGCCGCGTATACCTCGTACCCGTCGTCCTGCAGGGCGACTTCCAGCGCCATCCGGATATCGGCCATGTCCTCTACTACGAGGACTCGTGCTTCAGCCATAGAGAGGATTCATGTTCTTCTTGATCGTCATCGCGGACCATTCCCGCGCGCCGCGGCCGGCCCGGGAAGAAGTGAAGGCGACACTGGTTGCGGCGCACACCGGGGACGATCTTCCCAGAACCATCCCCAATCTATATCGCGCTCCCGTCAGCGTTCAGCCGGGCAAGAACGCGATCTACTGGGGGAAGACCACAACTCCGCGCTGCGTGGGTGCCACCCCTCATGGCCACGTGTCAGCGCGCATCGACCCTCTGAGTAGAAC
>CAYYFS010000178.1:0-4361 GCA_964471055.1 uncultured Dehalococcoidales bacterium | reverse complement strand
ACTCCGTGGGTACGAGCACGCCGTCCAGCCCATCGAACGCGGTCACACCCGCGACGATCCCCGGCGCACCGACCAACGTTGTCGCCACCGGGGGCAACCAGGAGGCGACGGTCTCGTGGACGCCACCCGCGTCCGACGGCGGCAGCCCTGTCACCGGTTACACCGCGACGTCGAACCCGGGCGGGCTGACCGGGAGCGCCGGAGGGAGCGCCACGTCGACGACGGTGGCCGGTCTCACGAACGGGGCCGCCTACACGTTCACGGTCACAGCGACGAACGTCATGGGCACCGGGCCACCCTCCGGCCCCTCCAACGAGGTCACTCTTGCGGTCGCGCCCGATGCGCCGTCGGGCGTCACGGCCACGGCGGGCAAGGTAGAGGCGGCCGTGTCGTGGACCGCGTCCGCGTCCGACGGAGGCAGTCCGATTCTCCACTACACGGTGACCGCCGCGCCGGGCGGCGCCTCGGCGACGTCCACCGGGACGACGGCTACCGTGGCCGGCCTCTCGGCAGGCACGCCGTACACGTTCGTCGTGACGGCGACCAATTCACAGGGCACCAGCGCGTCCTCGAGTCCGTCGAGTCCCGCAACCCCGTTCGCATCCGTCGCGGGGTTGACCGCGATGACGTTCATGAGGGTGCACCGGGACTCGACAGATTACTCCTCGGACGCCGCGTGGGACGGGGACGCCGAGGACGGTGCGACGGGTGTGATCGTGGGCATCGACGAGGTCCTGGACGGCGGCGGCAGTCCCGTGGCACCCCGCGTCGGCAGCTACCAGGCCGAGCTGCGGTACGACGGCTCGTGCATCAGCGTGCTCGGTTTCCGAAACGGCCGGGATTTCACGTTCACGGCCACGAGCACGGACGATGGCGCCGGGCTGGCGCAGTTCTCGGGATCGAGCGCCGCGGGCGATCACCCGGATTCCATCATGGCATTCGCCCTGGTGCGGCTCGTGGGAACCGCCGACATGACGTGCAACCTGGAAGCGGTGTTCACGAGCGTCGAGGACGCGGACTCGGACGCCATCGCCGTCGATTCGGCGCAGGTGGCCGGGGAATTCAGGCGTGGCAATGCCCGGCAGGACGACATAGTAGGCATCGGGGACGTTCTGTTCGGGGCGCAATACCTGGCCGGGCTGCGCGCCGGATGCGTCGCGCCCACGGCCCCCGGGGCTTCCGCCGACCTCACCTGCATGAACGTTCTCAACTTCGCGGGGGTGTCGACGGACGGGGCGTCCGATATCGCCTCAGTCGGCGACTACCTGTTCATCGCCCAGTACCTGGTCGGGCTGCGCAACGCAGGGTTCGAGTGACCGGGCTGTAGCGCGCGTCCCGCGCCGGCCAAGAAGGGCCGCGGGAGCCGCTAGAGGGCGCCCTTCAGGCTCTGGATGACGGTGCCCGTGTGGCCTTTCGGGTGGAAGAACGTCGATTTCGGAGGCAGTCGCTGCCCCTCGGAGACGATCCGCTCGAACGGCCCGAGCTCGATCGGCCGCATGATGAACGCCATCTCGCGTGTCCCCAGAGCCACGGTTTCGATTGCGACGGCAGCAGCATGCTCGAATGCAATCACCTGCGTCTCCCGGGCGGCATCGAACGTGGGGCGGAACACCTCTTCGTGGAGCCGGGAGTAGTCCGAGGCGTGCAGGTCGTCGGCCGCAGGCGAGGGGTTCTTCATGGTGGCCAGGTGGAGGGTGTCCGGTTCGAGCCCGGCGATACCGTAAACGACCGATTCCCGCGGACGGGCGGCCAGTTCCTCTTCGAGCACGTGTGCCGGGCCGTTGAACCGTTCGAGGTCGAAGGCAGCCCGAAGGTGGGCGGTGAACGCGGCGCGCTCCTCTTCGGTGGTGGAATGCAGCGTGCGGTGGTACCCGAGAACCAGCAGCCCTGACCCGTTCATCGGGACGAGGGCCATCATCCGGAAGTTGGTGGCGTCGTCCGGTCCCACCGGGCTCGACCCTCGGACCAGATCGCGATATGACATGGCCGCTTCGTACCGATGGTGGCCATCGGCGATGTACAGCGGCGATCCGGCAAGCGCGGCCGATACCTCTTGCACCTCGGCGGGATCGGACACCCGCCACATCTGCAGCATGGGCAGGCCCGGCGGATCGGCCACGGCGTCGGGTTCGCGACCGGCCGCGGTATCGATGATGTCGCACACGCGCCTGTCCGGGTCGCGGCACAGGATCATCAGCGCGCTGTAGTTGGCCCGAGTCTCCTTCAGCATCTCCAGGCGCTCCACAAGCAGGTCGCGCCTGGTGAACTCATGGGGCAGCACCACGCCCCTGTCGTATTCCTCCATCCTGACTGCGCCGATGACCTCCCGGCGGACGTGGTCGCGCCCGCGGAACGAGAACGACTGCTCGACGACATACAGCGATGGTTCGTCGTCGCGGCGCAGGACACCCGAGTCGATCCATTCGGCGAGCGTGCGCCGCGCCCGGATGAAGCGATTGTCGTCCGCGCCATCGGAGGGGCGCTCCTGGCCGACCTCCAGCCGGACGACGTTGTACGGGGACCGCCGATGCAGTTCGTCACCGAGCGCCGTGGTGATGACGTCGCGCGGAGGACAGAGGTTGAGCGACAGGCTTCCCGCCGCTCCCTCGCCGTAGCGGTACCCTCTGAATGCCCGAACGTCTGCCAAGTCGCCCATCCTCTCGGGACCCGTCCGGCCATCCACGTACGTGAAGGCAGCGAAGGGCCCATCCGTTTTCGGCGCGACGATGAGTATAGCCGCAGTTGCAGGGCGACGCTGGCCATCTCCGCCGCACGAGCCCGCGAGGTGCAACGCCTGCCTGTCAAGGGCAACAACGGGCCGTTGCTATACTGCCGCCCAACCGGGCGCGGGATCGGGCAGCACTCCGCTCACGATGGAGAGACGATGGCCGACGATGTCGGTGGCAACGGTACAGCGGCACCCGCCGAGGCGGTTGCCCGCGCGGCCGCGCTTCGCGACGAGCTGAACCGCGCCGGCTATCGGTACTATGTGCTGCAGGCGCCGGAGATCTCGGACGCAGAGTACGACGTCCGTATGCGTGAGCTGCAGGCTCTCGAAGACGAGTACCCGGCACTCGCTTCTCCCGACTCGCCGACGCAGCGTGTCGGCGCCCCCCCGGCCCCCGAGTTCGCAGAAGTAGTCCACCCGGTCCCTCTTCTCAGCCTCGGAAACGTGTTCGATAAGGAGAGCTTCAAGGCGTGGCATGACCGGGTGCTGCGGTTCCTGGAGATCGATTCTTTCCAGATGGTGTGCGAGCCCAAGGTGGACGGGCTCGCTGTAGCGCTCACGTATGAGAATGGGGTGCTCGTGCGCGGGGCCACCCGGGGAGACGGCGAGCGGGGTGAGGACGTCACGGCGAACCTGCGGACGATCCGAACCGTACCGCTGCGCCTGGCGGGTGGCGAAGTGCCGCCGAGGGTGGAGATCCGGGGCGAGGTGTTCTTCCCGGCCAGCGCGTTCGAGCGATTCAACGAGGAACGGGAGGCCGAGGGCCTCCCCACGTATGTGAACCCGCGCAACGCGGCCTCGGGTGCGCTGCGCCAGTTGGATTCGCACGAAACGGCGAAGCGTCCCCTGGACCTCTTCGTCTACGCCATCGGGCACGGGGAAGGGCAGCTACCGGAAACGCAGTGGGACGCGCTCCAGCTACTTGACGCCTGGGGCTGTCGGACCAACCCCTGGAACCGCACAGCGGAGACCGTGGAGGAGGTTCTGGGGCATTTCGAGGCGGCCAGATCGGAGCGGGCGACGCTCGACTACGGCGTAGACGGCGTAGTGGTAAACGTGAACCGGTTCGACTACCAGAGGCGGCTGGGGCAGACGGCGCGGGAGCCGCGGTGGGCCACGGCGTACAAGTTCCCGGCCGAGCAGGCACAAACTCGTCTGCTCCGGATCGAGATCAACGTTGGGCGCACCGGGACTCTGAATCCGTATGCCGAGCTAGAGCCGGTGGTTGTGGGCGGGGTGACGGTGAGCAGCGCCACGCTGCACAACGAGAGTGTGGTAGCAGAAAAGGACGTCCGCGAGGGCGATCTGGTTATCGTGCAGCGGGCCGGGGACGTGATCCCACAGGTGGTCGGACCGGCCCCCGGCAACGTGCGCGGGTCCGATTCGAAACCGTTCAGCATCCCGGATACCTGCCCTGCGTGCAGTGAGCTGGTTGTCCGCTCCGAGGACGACGCGGCGGTTCGGTGCGTGAACGCGCGCTGTCCCACGCAGTTCGAACGGCTGCTGGGTCACTTCGCATGCCGCGCGGCGATGGACATCGAAGGCCTGGGATCGAAGCTGGCCGTCGCGCTGACCCGTTCCGAACTGGTAGGCGATGTTGCCGATGTGTTCTCTCTCGGTGAGCGCAGGGACG
>CAYYFS010000177.1:0-4368 GCA_964471055.1 uncultured Dehalococcoidales bacterium | reverse complement strand
TTCCCGCCTGCGCGGGAATGACCGCCAGAGGCGGTGTGGCACAGCCACTTCTTCCTGAACGTTGGGGGCGCGTTGATGGCGCGCTTCTCCGGGTGCTAGACTCGAACGACGCTCCCGAGTAGCTCAGTGGTAGAGCAGCCGGCTGTTAACCGGCGGGTCGTAGGTTCGAATCCTACCTCGGGAGCCAGCTTTTCTTTGGCCACCGTGCGGTCGGGTGGGGCGTCTGGCGGTGGAGTCGTGACGGCGCTTCCGGCCTTCCGGGCCAGGTGGTGGCGCTGGAGGCGGGCTGGTCTTCACCCTCACCCAGACCCTCTCCCCGACGGGAGAGGGATTGAAAGCTGGCCCCTCTCTCACGGGCGAGGGATCGGAAGCCGGTTTCTGCGCGGATGCGTGAGGAAGTGCCATGACGGAACGATTCAGCGGCAAAGTGGCGATCGTCACCGGCGGCGCCTCGGGCATCGGGCGCGCGAGCGCGCTCGCGTTCGCAATGGAGGGCGCCAGCGTCGCGATCGCCGACGTCGACCGCGTCGGGGGGGAGGAGACGCTCCGCGGCACCATAGCCCGGGGCGGGCAGGCGGTGTTCATCCAGGCCGACGTGTCGAAAGCAGAGGACGCGGAGAAGATCGTAGACCACACCGTCGCGTCGTTCGGCGGGGTCGACATCCTGCACAACAACGCCGGCGTGGTCGTCTACGGCACGGTTCCCGAGATGCCCGAACAGGAGTGGGACCGGGTACTGGGGGTCAATCTGAAAGGCGCCTTTCTGTGCTCGAAGCACGCCATCCCGCAGATGGTGAGCCGAGGCGGAGGGGCGATCGTCAACACCGCATCGGTCCAGGCATTCGCCAGCCAGCGTCTCGTGGCCGCGTATGCGGCGTCCAAGGCAGCGGTGATCGCCATGACCAAGACCATGGCGCTCGACCACGCTCTCGAGGGCATCCGCGTGAACTGCGTGTGTCCGGGCTCGATCGACACTCCCATGGTTCGCAGCGCCGCGAGGATATTCTCGCTGGACGACCCGGAATTGGCAGTGCGCGGATGGGCGGAAGCTCACCCTGTCGGAAGGATCGGAGACGCGGAGGAGGTTGCCACAGCAGTGCTGTTTCTGGCATCTTCCGGAGCGTCGTTCATCACCGGCGCATCACTTGCCGTCGATGGCGGCCTGCTGGCACAGCTGATATAGCGTCCGGGACCGGCCGGTGGCACAGGCGCCAGACCGCGTGGAGCGGCGCGGCGCGCACATCCCGTCGGCCTGTCCATTCCCGGCCCGATAACCCGAACGGAGGTCTGCATGGCTACCGGCCAGACATTCAGCGGTGAACGCATCGAGGAGCTGCAACAGATCGCCGGCGAGCATCTCTTCATGCACGCCATGCAGACGAAGGACTGGCGGGAATCCGGGCTCCAGATCTTCGTCAAGGGCGAGGGTTGCTGGGTCACGGACATCGAGGGCAACCGCCTGTTCGATATGACATCAAGCCTCTGGTACAAGTCCGCCGGCTACGGGCACAAAGAGATAGCGGATGCGGCCTACAGGCAGATGCTCGAGATCAGCTCGCCGCCGGCCTGGTCGACAGCCATACCGACGATCGAACTGTCGGGCAAGATCGCCGAGCACTACCACGACAAGGACGCCCGGACGTTCTTCGTCTCGGGCGGCTCCGAGGCCGTCGAGACAGCGGTCAAGATGGCGAAGAAGTACCAGATCCTTTCGGGCAAGCCGCGCGCGTACAAGGTGATCTCGCGCCGCAATTCGTATCACGGCTCGACGGCCATGGCGGTGAGCCTGGGCCGCTCTGCCGCTGCCGACCCCGCGGGGCCGGAGATGGTGGGCGCGGTGCATGTGGCGAACTACGATGCCTACCGACCGCCGCTCGGAGGCGAGACCAAAGAGGAGATCGCCCTGAAGTGCGCGGACGACTTCGAAACGGCGATCGTGCACCAGGGGCCGGAAACGGTTGCTGCGATGATCGCCGAGCCGGTGTCGCAGATGTCAGGCATCCACGTGCCCCCGCCGGCGTACTGGCAGAGGCTGCGGGAGATCGCCGACAAGTACGATGTGGTGCTGATCGCCGACGAGGTGATCACCGGATTCGGCCGCCTCGGGGAGTGGTTTGGCATGACGTGTTTCGGCGTGGCGCCGGACATCACGACGGTTGCCAAGGCCATCACCAGCGGATACGCGCCGCTCGGCGCCGTGATCGCCAGCAAGAATGTGGCCGACGCGTTCATGGGAGGCGAGGCGGAGACGTTCCGGCACATCATCACGTTCGGGGGGCATCCGGTGTCCGCGGCCGCAGCGCTCGCCAACATCGCCATATTCGAGCGCGACGACCTCGTCGGCAATGCGAAGCGGATGGGAGAGCGTCTTTCGGAGCGACTGCAGCCGCTGTACGAACATCCCATCGTCGGCGACATTCGCGGTATCGGCCTCCTGCAGACCGTGGAGCTGGTACGGGACCGCGATACGAAGGAGTCGTTCCCGTCCGAAGCGGGCCTGGCCGACCGGCTGCCCGATCTGCTGGCCGAACGCGGCATGCTGAGCTTCCGTGTCGGCAACATCGTCTCGATGTGCCCTCCGCTCTGCGTGAGCGAGGATGAGATCGATTTCATGGTGAAATCAGTGGACGGGGCCATCGGCGCCATGGAGAATGAATTGGGAGTGCGCTGATGCGGGCCAGACTGGCCCCCGGCAGCGACTCTGCGGATCGTGTTGTATACTGCGTGCCAATCGGCGCGGCCTCCGGTCTGTAGAGACGCGGAGCCGTGCCTGTCAGCACACTCTGACGGCATCAGGGCACGGGCAGTCCGGTTCGTTCGGAAGGCGTACGGTCGGACGGTCCGTGTTGCGTTGTAGTAGAGGAGCCGCCATGGCAGATGTGACCGATACCACTGAGGCGACTCAGGCGACAGAGGAACAGGTGCCGAGCCCCGGCTCCTACGACCGCTTCGGTCCCGATACCGTTAGCGAAGAGGTTGTCCTCGACGTCAAGGACCTCCGCACGTACTTCACCACCCGCTGGGGCACGGTGAAAGCGGTGGACGGAGTGAGTTTCTCGCTTCGCCACGGGGAGACCCTTGGCCTCGTGGGCGAGTCGGCCTGTGGCAAGTCGGTCACGGCCCTCTCGATCATGCGCCTGATCCCCTCGCCGCCCGGCCACATCGTCGGCGGTGAGGTCGTTCTGAACGGCAGAGACATCCTTCCGCTCCCCGAGAGGCAGATGACCGAAGTCCGGGGCGGCGAGGTGTCCATGATTCTTCAGGACCCGATGACCGCCCTCAACCCGGTGTTCAGCGTGGAGAACCAGGTTGGAGAGGCCATCGCCATCCATCAGAAGCTCAAGGGCGATTCCCTGTGGAGACGCATAGTCCATGCGCTGCAACAGGTTCGCATTCCCGCCCCCGAGACGCGCGCAAAGGACTACCCGCACCAGCTTTCGGGCGGCATGCGCCAGCGGGTGGTCGGGGCGATCGGCATCTCGACCGAGCCGAGCGTTCTGATAGCGGACGAGCCTACGACCTCTCTCGACGTGACGATCCAGGCCGGATACCTTCGCCTGCTGAAAGAGATTCAGGCGGAATCGGCGGTCGGCATCATCTTCATCACGCACGACTTCGGCATCGTCGCGAAGATGTGCGACAGGGTGGCGGTGATGTACGCGGGCCGCATCGTCGAGACGGCAGATGTTCGACCCATCTTCAACGAGCCGGTGCACCCGTACACGCGGGCACTCATAGACTCGGTACCGAAGCTGGAGGAGAAGACGGGCCGGCTGCCACAGATTGAAGGCCAGCCGCCGATGCTGTACTCTCTCCCGCCCGGGTGCCCGTTCGCACCGCGTTGCGACTACGCCACCGAAAAATGCAGAGAAGAGTACCCGCCCAGAGAGACTGCCGGTGAGCGCCACACCTACAGCTGCTGGAACCCGCTAGGAAAATCATGACGACTACTACCGAAACAGCGACAGACACGCCCGCCTCGCAGACAGTCGAAGCTCCGTCGGATTCGGCGGAGGTCGTTATCCAGGTCCGGGGCCTGAAGAAGTACTTCCCGGTCCAGCGCGGCCTCGCGTTCTTCGGCGCGAAGGACTTCCTGAAGGCGGTCGACAACGTCGACTTCGACATCCAGGCCCGCCGGACGTTCGGTCTGGTTGGAGAGTCGGGCTGCGGCAAAACCACCACGGCCAAGCTGCTCCTGGGTCTCGAGGTGCCGACAGAGGGTGAGATCCTGTTCGAGGGACAGGACGTGACGAAACTGTCCCGGGCAGGGCGAAGGGAATACCGCCGCTCAGTGCAGGCCGTGTTCCAGGACCCCTGGGCTTCGCTGAACCCCCGCATGCGCGTCCGGGCGATCGTGGGCGAGCCCCT
>CAYYFS010000176.1:0-4379 GCA_964471055.1 uncultured Dehalococcoidales bacterium | reverse complement strand
ACGGTCGCCGATCGAGGCGCCGTCTCGTCACAAACGCCGAACACCGCGCAGCCTGCGAGTACGGCGGTCAGTGCAACGGCGGCCAACAGGAGCAACGGCCTCCGCATGTCTTCCTCCGTGGCCCGGAGTGGCCGGGCACCCTACGGCAGGTCTATGGGTATCTCCAGTTCGGCCCCGATAGACTTGTACCAGTCGATGACCTCCTGGTGATAAGGGATGCCCTCCCGCGACCGCTTCTCGGTCTCCTCGAATTCGGATAGGCCCGCGTACAGCACGCGGTCATGGCCCGGGGCAGGCTTCGTCGACGCCAGCCCCTCCAGCAGGACGTCCATGTCGTCCTTGAACTTCTCCAGGTCGGTGAAGGCGTCGATACGGTACGCGGCGAAGAAGTGGCCGCTGTTCGGACCGATAGTGAAACCCGGGCCGGTGCCCGACAGCTCGTTGCACATGATCTCGTTCATGAGCGCGAAGCCGTAGCCCTTGTGCGAGCCGTTTTCGCGAGTGCCGCCGATGTGCAACATGCGGTATGTCTCGGGCGCGGGCACTTCCTCCATGATCGGCGTGCCATCGTCGCTTGCGATCCAGTTCGGCAGCAGGGTGACGCCGAGGCGGCGCGCCAGTCCGATCTTGTTGCCGGCGATCTGCGTGGTGGCCACATCGAACAGGAACGGCGGCTGCCTCCGCGCAGGGGCCGCGTACCCGATGGGGTTTGTGCCCAGCTTAGGCTCCACTCCCCACGTCGGCAGGGTCTGGTTCGCGCCGCCCGCGGTCATGCAGTGGCCGATCATGTCGCGCTCAACGGCCTGCATGGGATAGTAGCCGCAGCCGCCCAGGTGCCCGGTGTTGACGACCGTTACAGCGCCCATGCCGTACTCGGCTGCCTTGTCGATTGCGATCTCCATCGCGCCGGGCCCCACGTGCAGCCCGAGCGCGAGGTCACCGTCGATCGTCGCGGTCGTAGCTGTCTCACGAAGCGTTTTGAGCACCGGACGCGGGTTCAGCTTGCCCTCGGAGTACTCCTTTACGTACCGCCGCAGCATGTTCGACACGCCGTGCGTCTCGACGCCTCTCAGGTCGTTGGTAATCAGGACGTTGGTGCTGACGCGGGCGCCCTCCTCGTCGAGACCCATCTTCAGGAAGACCGCTTCCGTCGCCGCCCTGATCCGGTCGGGCATGACATTCACACAGTCTTCCGACGGGACTTTGAACCGTTCCAGCATTTCCCTACTTCCTCCCGGTATTCCTGCGCCTGGCCCGGGCAATCCGGGTTCCGGCTCGGGTCCGCTAGTCCAGCTTCGGTATGACGCACACGAAGCGGAGCAGGTCGTCCCCCACGTTCGTGAACGAATGGCGCTCGTTGGGCTCGACGTAGACCACGCTGTCCGGCTCAAGCGGCGTTTCCTCACCCGCTTCGTTGCGGACGGAGCCACGGCCGGAGAAGACGAACACCTCGTGCTCCCACGGGTGCGTGTGGTACGGGCTCGACGCGCCCGGCTGCAGCTCGAACACGCGCATCACGAAGTTCGGCGCGTTCTCCTCCTGCCCTATGACGACCCGCATCTCCGCGCCGTGAGCCTCCTCGTGTCCTTCGACATTTCGGTAGTCGCTGTGGATCTTCATGTGGAGCACGCTCCCTTTCTCACCCCTGCCCGTCGCTACGATCCGGCCCCGGACTACGGCCGGACGACTGTGCCGTCGGCACGGCGTACCCGGTCCCACGCGCCGGGATGTTGCTCATCGTGCGGGAACCTGGCCGCGGCCTCCTCGTCGATGTCGACACCCAGGCCGGGCTTGCCGTTCGACCACATGAACCCGTCGCGTATCTCGGGAATCCCGGAGAACACCTCTGCGACGTGCGGCCCGTAGCTCGGGGATTCCTGCACGCCGAAGTTCGAGATGTTCAGGTCGATCATCAGGTGCGACGCGTGGCCGACCGGCGACACGTTGCCCGGCCCCTGGAAGGCAGTTCGGACCCCGAACCCCTCGCACAGAGCTGCGTACTTGCGGGCAGGCGTGATTCCACCGTTGGGGGACAACCGGATGCGAAGGAAGTCGATCAACCGGTCCTTGACCAGCGGAACGATCTCTTGCGGGTTGTTGAAGATCTCACCCATGGCGAGCGGGGTGGCGCACTGCTCGCGCACTATCCGGAACCAGTCGTTGTCGACAGGCGCGAAGAGGTCCTCCAGGAAGAACAGCTTCAGCGGCTCGACCTCTTTGGCGAACTGCACTCCGAGGATGCCGGGCAGCCGTTCGTGGACGTCGTGCAGCAGCTCGACCTTCCAGCCCAGGTTGGCCCGCATGCGTTCGATGAGCGCGAGGGCCGAGCGCATGTACGGCTTCGGCTCGAAGATACCGGTGCGCTGGGCGTAGGCGTACTGCTCTTCTGCCGGCTCTGTTTTGGGGGTGATCCACTTCGGGCCGTCCTGGGGATGCCGATCCGCGCTGGATGCGCTGCTGACGCCGTACGTGGCGAACCCCGGCGTCGCCACCTGCACGCGCACGTGATGGAAGCCCTGCTCCATGAAGGCGCGGGCCTGGTCCTCCACCTCGGCGGGGTCGCCGGCGGAGGCATGCGCGTAGACGGCAGCAGCCTCCCTGGCCCTGCCGCCGAGCAGGTCGTACACCGGCATGCCGGCCATCTTGCCCTTGATATCCCACAACGCTTCGTCGACACCGCTCAGCGCGTTGTTGACGATCGGCCCGTTGCGCCAGTAGGAGGACATGTAAGCCGACTGCCAGATGTCCTCGATGTCCGCCACGTTCTTCCCGAGCAGGAACGGCCGGAGGTAGTCCTCGATAGCCGAGCGCACGGCTTTGGCCCTGGTTCGCAGCGACGCGCATCCGAGGCCGTACAGGCCGGGCTCGCTGGTTTCCACTTTCACGATCGTGAATCGCTCGCCCGGGTCCGGCTCCGTGAGGATGGCGCGAATGTCCCTGATCGTTACGGTGCTCATCGTCTCCCTGCCTCCTGTGCTGCTCGTGTGCGGTGTCGCCTGCGGATACTACTATCTGGCGGCAAACCCTACGCGACGCGGTGCTCGGTCAGGGCTTCCCGGTTCAGCTCGATGCCAAGCCCCGGACGGTCGGGCGCGTGCACGTAGCCGTCCTTGATGAACAGCGGCTCCGTGTAGACCTTCCCGTGCATGGGGTCCACGGAGTCCCGGTAGTACTCCAGGATGAGCCCGTTCGGGATTGCTGCGACCAGGTGGATGTGGATTTCCTGGGACCCGTGGGGGGCGATGTCGAGATCGTTCGCCTGCGCCAGCGCGGCCACCTTCATGAACTCGGTGATACCGCCGAGGATGAGCGCGTCCGGCTGGAGGATGTCTACGGCGCGGTGGTTGATCATGTCCCGGAAACCGTAGCGGGTGTACTCGTTCTCCCCCGCCGCTATCGGCACGCCGGTGGCCCTAGTGATCTCCCGTTGCCCGATGTAGTCGTCCGGCTCGACAGGCTCCTCGAACCAGAACACGTCGTGCTTCTCGACCTTGCGGGCGAACTCGATGGCCTGGTAGTGGCGATAGGCGTTGTTGGCGTCCACCATGACCTTCACGTCCGGCCCGACGGCTTCACGCACGACTCGCACGCGTTCCACGTCTTCGTTGATGGGCACGCCACCGACTTTCATCTTCACCGCCCGCGCGCCCAGCTCCATGTTTCGCTCCATTTCCTGAGCGAGCTCGCTGAGGCCCTTCCCTTCCTCGTAGTAGCCCCCGGCTATGTAGGTATCCACCCTGTCGGCAAATCCTCCGAGCAGCTTGTACAGGGGCATGCCGGCGATCTTGCCCTTCAGGTCCCAGAGGGCGATGTCGAGCCCGCTGATGACGCGCGTCGTGATACCGCGCCGACCAACGAGCTTGGGACGCCACATCTCGTGCCAGTGGCGCTCGATATCGAGCGGGTCGCGGCCGATCACTACCTGCTTGATGTGTTCGAGGATGGCTGTGCTGACGCCGGGCGCACCCTGGATGCCGGACCCGATGCCCAGGCCAGTGACGCCTTCGTCTGTCTCGACAATGACGGCGTTGATGCCGGAGTGCGTGTACGTGTAGAGGCCGTTGCTGATGGGCGTGTGCCGGGGCCAGCTGTAGACCTCACTGCGGACATCGGTGATCTTCATTCCGGCTCCTTCCGGTCTCCGGGTTCAGATGTTGACGCAGGGGCGGAGGCTAAAGATCGCCCGCGCGCCCATGCGAGCCGCCAACAGGTTCCGGCAGCCGCTGTCTCCCGTCAGGTCGCAGATCAGGCTTCGTCTATCCCGATCCGTCCTGCCGGGACTGGAGGTGCTGGTCGGCGAATGCGATGAGCGCCAAGAGTGCGAGCTGTCGTAGGCATACGATTCCGTCAGTAGCCAACGGTCAAGGGAAAATGTCAGT
>CAYYFS010000175.1:3823-4389 GCA_964471055.1 uncultured Dehalococcoidales bacterium | reverse complement strand
TCCGGCCTTCCGGGCACTGGATCGACGCGCAACACGGTGTGTGGCCCCAGGAACACCCAGGACAGGTACCCGAAGCCGCGAGTCGGTTCGCCTCCGAGCCTGGACGCAACCCAGGATGCGACAACCGCGGGAACCGGAGATTCTCCGAGGATGAGCGGTGTACCGGGCTCAGCGGTCCAGGGGTTGGAAAGCATGGGCCGACGACTCTACTCTGCCCGGGTCAGGCGTGGCGGGCGGCTACGTCCTGGGCGACCTGAGCCCACGTCGTGAGCACCGATGGATTGCCGTAGGTAGTCTCTATCTCACCCAGGCAGATATCGAATACGCAACCGTCGGCCACCTCCACGATCCGCTCCAGAACCGCCCGCATCTCGGCCGGGGTCTGGGCGGACAGCGTGTCCGGATGAGGCACGATTTCCATGACGAAATCGCTGCCGAGCTGCTCCGCGGCCGATTCCAGGTCGGTCCATGGCGACACGTGGAATCGTCGCAGGTTCGGCAGGTTCCTGATGGCCGGGATCTTTGCGGCAAGGTCCTCGCAGCCGTGGTAGTAGACGCGATGGTCG
>CAYYFS010000175.1:0-3813 GCA_964471055.1 uncultured Dehalococcoidales bacterium | reverse complement strand
GTTTCTCCTCGCTTCCTCTTCTTGCCCCTGGATTATTCGGCCAGGCGGTCGTGATACGGCTGCACGAACTCCTCGTACATCGCCGGCGACAGCCCGCACATGCTCTGCGCGCCGATGTGCATCCACCCGCTGGTGAGCCGGGTGGGGTCGGCGCCCGCCGGCAGGATCTCATAGGGCACCCGGTAGTTCCAGGTCTGCTCGGGGTCGCAGCCGCCCGCCGCCTCCCTTGCTCGGTGGTACGCGATCGTGCCCTCGGTGACGAAATCCATGATCCGATGGATGAAGTCAGGACGGTCGACCACGCCGTACAGGACGGCTTCCATGCCGGCCAGGCTGATCATGGTCTCGGAAGGCGAGAACGCGAGCTCGTCGGTGGCGAGCTTCACCTCTACCTTGCCGCCCACCAACTCTGTAGCGCGATCCACCAGAGCGCTTGTGGCGGCCTCGTCGACCTCGTACGGAGGATGGTGGAGGCGGTCGAGGTCTTCTTCGCAGGTGACCACCGGCTCCACGCTGTACGCCCCTCCGGGGCCGCCGGTGCGCCGCTCCCGGAACGGGAGGCCCCAGAGGCGCGCTGTCTCCTGCGACGCCTCGGCGAACTCGTCTGCTCCGCCGGAGCTGGCCGGCCGTACCGGTTTGATCCATACCGTCGGGCGCAGCACCTCGTCATCCGGGATGTGGTCGTGCTTGTACAGGCGTTGACGCAGTTGGAGCTCGATCTCGCTTTCCAGCGGGTCCGTAGATATCCGCGTCTCGGGCGGGATGAGCTCGGCCCAGGTGACCGGGTTCGCGTTGGTGCCGGAACACGGCTTGATACACACATAGACCGGCGCCTTTGCCTGTCGTTCGAGCCGGTTATGAGCCGTCCACATCTCCTTGCGCCGGGCGTACTTCGGGTCCGCGGCGGCTTCCGCCATCCGGTCCGCCAGCTCCAGCAGGTGGGTAGGCCGATCGTTGCTTCCGCTCGGAGCCATCGTTCCCTTCCTCCATGTCCGCCCGGGTCATGGGCCGGAGTGTGTTCGTTCTGAGGCAAGCAAAGCGTACACGGCGAGGTCGTGCACGCGCCCGTCGCACAGAAAGCTCTCACGCAACACGCCCTCAAGTGTGAAGCCCAGGCGTTCAGCCACCGCGCAACTCTTGGTATTCAGGGCCATCACCCTGACCTCCACCCGGTTGATGGCTCTCTCTTCGAAGGCCCTGTCGACCAGGACGCTGCACACCCGTGTGGCGATTCCCCGGCCCTGGAACTCCTCGGCGATCCAGTAGCCGAGCATGGCGGTCCGATTGTCGGAATTGAGGCCGTTGACGGATGCGCCGCCCACGAGTCTGCCCCTGTAGTCGATCGCACCCCCGAGGATATCGCCCTCGCTGTGGAGGGCCGCGAGGCCCTCGAGTCCCTTCCGCTGGTCCTCCACGGAGTGCACATGTTCGAACACCGGCATCCACATGCAGAGGTACACGCGGTTCGCGCTGATGAGGTCGTAGAACGCCTCGGCATCCTCTGCAATGAACGGCCGCACTGTCAGCTCGGAGTCGACGCGGATGTCGGTCATGGGCGTGCTCCGGGTGGAGGACAGGGCAGCGACGCTACAGTGGTGTTGTGGCCCGCGGGGACGCGCACGCGACGGCTGCGCGAGCCGATGGGCATGCTCAGCCGCCCGCTCCGTCGCTGGGCCGGGTCGGAGGCTCCTCGTCCTCGCCTTCCGCGGCATCGAGAGCGCCGGGGTCGCCGGAACGGAGCGCGTCCTCCATGCGCGCCAGACGGTCCCGCAGCTGCTCCTGCCGGGCGGTCATCTGCCGGAGGGCTTCGGCGACCGGGTCGGGCAGGTCGCCGTGTTCGAGATCGGCCACCGACTCAGCGCGTCTCGTGACCGCCCTGCCCGGGACGCCCACTACGGACGAGCCGGCAGGGACGGGGCGGATGACCACGGACCCCGCGCCGATTCTTGCGCCTTCCTCGACCACGATCGGGCCCAGGACGATCGAGCCGGCGCCCAGCACGACGTGGTCGCGTATGGTCGGGTGACGCTTGCCCTTCTCCAGAGTGGTGCCGCCGAGAACGACGCCCTGGTACATCAGCACGTCGTTGCCGATATCGGCCGTCTCACCGATCACGACGCCTGACCCGTGATCAATGAAGAACCGTCTGCCGATGGTCGCGCCCGGGTGAATCTCAATGGCCGTGAGGAAGCGACCGAAATGTGACGTCATCCGCGCGGCGAGCCGCATCCTGTGCCGCCACAGGAAGTTGGCGACTCGATGCAGCCACAGGGCGTGGAGACCGGGGTAGGCGACCAGTACTTCAAGGGTCGACTTCGCCGCCGGGTCCTTGGCGAACACGGTTCTGATGTCTTCTCTGATGGTCCTGAACACCGTCGAGGCCTCTCTCGCGCAGGTTCGCGGGGCGGACATTGGCGGTCGCTGCTAGGGGACCAGTCGCTGCACGTGCCCGCGCGTCAGGCGAAGTAGCATACAACCCCGGAGGCAGGAGGGCAGAACGGCCTCGTTGCAGCTAGTCGTTCACCAACTCTGCAAGGCCCAGCTGCTCCAGTTCAGCCTGACCGGGCACGGTGGTTTCCTCGTCCCAGTCCATGAATCGAAGGTAGTCCTGCACCAGAGCACGGGCGTCCACGGTCACACCCGCGCTCCTGCCCTCGGTGAGGGGCGGTACGCCGATGGGCCGGGGGTTCATCTCGAATTCGAGGGGATTCAAGCCCTCGCGCAGGTTGAACAGGTGCCGGATCGTGGCGATCCGCTCTCCGATCAGTACGCAATCGTCCACGGAGTGGGCCCGGCGGGTCACGGCCTCAAGAGAATCGGTGAAGAACTGGATCGGGTAAGAGCCGTACGCGAACAGGCAGATCCCTGCTGAACTGACGGCATGGACCATGGCCATGCCCTTGCGGTGCAATTCCCCAAAGCCTTCGGAATCGAACTTTGACGCTCGGGTGTCGGTCATGAAGCTGTCGCCCATGCGCCAGCCTGCGCCGCCGTGCGTGTGTCGACCGGGTGCAGCGTCCATTCGATAGATGACTGCGAGCGCCGGCGCGAACCTGGGATCGTGCGCCGGAAGCTCCTGGCCGTGGGAGTGCACGGCGAACGCATCCGCGCCGCGGCCGAGCTTCTCTGCGGCGCGCATGACGCCGTCCGCCAGCAGGTCACCGATGCCTTCGCGGAGTGTGATCTTCTCGGCGAGGGCGGCAATCGCCTTGCCGTCGCCCCATCGCAACTCCAGGCCGCCGGTATCATCCGCCGTGATGATCTCGTTCTCGTAGCACTCGATTGCGAAGGCGATGATGGCGCCCATCGAGATCGAGTCCAGCCCGTGCGCGTTGCACAGATCGTTCAGCCGGATGATCGATTCCAGATCGTCATTCAGGCAGTTGCTGCCCGCCATGCTCAGGGTCTCGTACTCGGGCTTGTGCGATTCCTCCAGCCGCCCGGGCGCGGCCTTCATGTGCCCTCCACACGCCATCGCGCACCGCCAGCACGCGTACTTGCGTCGTTGCTGGCCGATCACCGAGTCGCCTGCTATGCGTTCTATGGTCGGGAAGTCCGCCGGGTAGGAGCCGGACCAGTTCCTGACGGGCGAGTCTCCGACCTCAGCGAGGCCCTCTACCAGCCCGGCCGTACCGTAGTCGCTCAGTAGCTGCCCGCTCGGATTGATGCGGGGCAGGAATTCGGTCCGCACGCGCCCCGCCGCGGCCTCGTCGGCCACGGGCACGCGCATCGTGCCCTTCACGGCAATGGCTTTGAGTTTCTTGGAGCCCATCACCGCGCCGAGGCCGGTGCGGCCGGCAGCGCGGCCCTTGT
>CAYYFS010000174.1:2849-4406 GCA_964471055.1 uncultured Dehalococcoidales bacterium | reverse complement strand
GTGGAAGATAACCATCGCGTCCACCACGGCCCTGTCCGAGAACGACACGGGCATTCCCACCCTGCGTAGCTCGGCTTCCAGCAGCGGCAGATCGAAGCGTTCGATCCCGAAACCGGCCAGGTCGCAGCCGTCCAGGTATTCCACCAGGGCGCGGGCGAACGCCTCGAACCGCGGCGCGTCCGCCACATCGTCGTCGGTGATGCCATGCACGGCCGTCGCGCCCGGCGGGATGGTTCCCCCGGGGTTGATGAGTTCGCTGCGAAACCGCTCCGCGCCGTCCGGTTCCAGCTTGAGAACGGAGAGCCGAACGATACGCGCGGTACGCGGATCGACGCCCGTCGACTCCAGGTCGATGACCGCGATTGGCCGCTTGAGTTCAAGCATGACCGCGTCCCCGGCGGGCAGTCTCATGAGGGAAGCAGGCCGCCCGTTCGGCCGCTAGCCTAGCACGCCGGGCCCGTCACCTCGCGCCGGCAGTGGCCGACGCCTGTCGCCCGCGTGAGATCCGTGCCCTGAGCCTGGCTCTCCTGAGCTTGTCGAAGGGTCCAAGGGCCTGTCGAGAGAGGGCATGAGCCGGGTGCCGGGCCGTTGAAAGGGAGCCGCCCAGCAGAAGCTACCCGGCCTGGCTCCACGTCCACACGCTGCGACCAACCAGGGGATGGCCGGGCGTGACGAACGCCGTGCCGGTGCCTTCGACGCCCTCGCGCTCGTATTTGAACGCGTCGATCGTGCAGCTCTGGGGCTCCACGCACGTGGCGTGCGGCGCGGTGAACACCACCAGGTGCGACAGGCTCCGCGACGACTCGAGCGTGAGGCTGATCTCCGGCCAGGTCAGCAAGACGGAGCTCTCCGGCTCGATGCTGAAGCAAACGTCCAGGCTGCCGACCGCGGGCACCGGGCCGGTGCGCAGGTCGGTCTTGCCTGTCGGCTCCACCGTCTCGCCGGTCGCGGTCATGTCGTCGAGCGTAACCCATTCCTTCAGCACGTTCGCCCGGATCGCCAGGTCGCCCCCGCCGAGATTGCGCCGGAAGAACGGATGCCAGCCGAACCCGGCCGGGAACCGCCGTTCCTCGCCATCTGCAGCCTCGATGGTCAACGTCTGCGTGATCGACCGTCCCTCCACGGCCGCGTCCACGTGAAACCTGCTCTTGAAGGGCCACGGCTCTCCGAGGTCGATCGACATCCTGCACGCCGTGGCATTGGACGCCCCGTCGGTATCCGTGACGGACACGCCGAACTCGGAGAACGGCGCGCCCCAGAAACTCCCGTGCAGGGCGTGCGGTCCCTCGTTCAGCGGTACGCGAAAAGTCTCGCCTTCCACGACCAGCAGCCCGCCGCGGATGCGGTTGGGCCAGGGTGCCATGAGCGGGATGCCCGTCCCCATCTCGGCCGTCGACGGGTCGTGAGGGCCTTCGCCGAGCGCGAGCAACTCGATCTCGCCGTTGTCGGTCAGGGCTTGGAGCGACCGCATCGTCCCACTCGCCTTGGGAGAGAAGACTGCCCGGATTCCGCTGCTCTGGAGAACGATCTCGTCCATGGAAATTCCTCCTGGTCCGC
>CAYYFS010000174.1:0-2749 GCA_964471055.1 uncultured Dehalococcoidales bacterium | reverse complement strand
GGGTGCTACAGGTACTGGTTCAGCAGGTTCTCAAGCATCTCCTGGCGCCCCGAGCGCGGCTGTGGGTCGATGCCCTCCGCCAGCACGCGTTCCGAGAGGTCTGCCATCGACGTGGAACCATCGAGGATCCCCCTCCCCAGATCGCCGTCCCAGCCCGCGTATCGCTCGTCGAGCGCGGCCTGCAGCCTCCCGTCCTCCAGCATGCGCGCAGCTATCAGGAGACCGCGGGCGCAGGTGTCCATGCCCCCGATGTGCGCGTGGAACAGGTCGGCAGGGTCGATCGACTGACGCCTGATCTTGGCATCGAAGTTCACGCCACCCGAGGTGAAGCCTCCCGCGCTGAGGATCACGTACATGGCCAGTGCAGCCTCCGGCACGCTGTTCGGGAACTGGTCCGTGTCCCACCCGTTCTGGGGATCGCCCCGGTTCATGTCGATGCTTCCGAGCAGGCCGTTGGCGGCCGCGTATGCGAGCTCGTGCTCGAAGCTGAAGCCCGCGAGGGTCGCGTGGTTGGCCTCGACGTTCACCTTGATCTCGTCCGCCAGCCCGTACCGCTGCAGGAAGGCGAACACGGCCGCCGAGTCGTGGTCGTACTGGTGCTTGGTCGGCTCATGGGGCTTGGGCTCGATCAGGATGAGGCCCTCGAACCCGATCCTGTGCTTGTGCTCCACGACTATGTTCATGAAGCGGCCCAGTTGATCCGCCTCCCGGCGAAGGTCCGTGTTCAGCAGCGTGTCGTAGCCTTCCCGGCCTCCCCACAGCACATAGTTAGCGCCGCCCAGCCGGTGTGTGGTCTCCAGCACATGCTTCACCTGCGCAGCCGCGTACGCGAAGACCTCCGGATCCGGGTTCGTCGCGGCGCCGCCCATATAGCGACGGTGGCTGAACAGGTTGGCCGTGCCCCACAGCAGCCGGATGCCGATCCGCTCCATCTCCGCTTCCATCAGCCCCACGATGTGGTCGAGATTGGCATTGCTCTCCGCGAGCGTTGCGCCCTCGGGGGCCACGTCCCGGTCATGGAAGGCGAAGAACGGCACGCCCAGCTTCTCGAAGAACTCGAACGCCACCGCGAGCTTCATTTCGGCGAGCGCGAGCGGGTCGCCGTCACCCGTCCACGGTCGCAGGAACGTCTCACCGCCGAACTGGTCGGTGCCGGGCCAGGTGAAGCTGTGCCAGTAGGCAACGGCAAAGCGGAGGTGGTCCTCCATGCGCTTGCCGAGCACTTCCCGGTCCGGGTCGTACCAGCGGAAGGCCATCGGGTTATCGGAGCCCGGCCCTTCGTATCGGATCTCAGAAATGTCCGGGAAGAACGCTGCCATCTTCATTCCCTCCAACCGTGCATATCCGCCGGGTCGGCGCCCGGGCGGCGACTACCGTGCTCTGCGCACGATACCAGCCGTCCCCGCGCGCTTGAAGGCCCGGCACGCCGGCAGTCGGCCTGGAGACGTGTGCAGGTCGCCGGGCGGGCGGGGGGACAGTACCATGCCGGCAACATGCCGCGGCCCGCGCGCAGCATCGAACGGCGCCTGCACCGCGGGTCCGAGAATGCCGGCGACGGAGCGTTCTGACGGATGAAAGACACTTCGGACAGCTCATCAGGCGGCAACGGCCACCCGTCGTCCCCCCGGGACCGGGCCGGGACCTCACAGGACGAAGAGGTCCACTTCGCCCACACCAGCGAGGCAGAGTTCGCCGGCATCCTCGACTTCTACGGAGTTCGATGGGAGTACGAGCCGCGGTCCTTCGTCCTGCGGTCGGAGGAGGACCAGGTCCGGCAGATGTTCACGCCGGACTTCTATCTCCCGGACCTGGACCAGTACATAGAGCTGACCACCCTGCGACAGAGCCTGGTTACGGAGAAGAACCGCAAACTCCGCCGGATCAGAGAGCTGTACCCGGACATCAACATCAGGCTGCTCTACCGGAGGGACTACCACCGGTTACTGGCCAGGCACGGTTTCGGCCCTCTCGCGATGGACGACGCCCCGGTCATGACAGACGTACTGTTCACGGAGGCACAGATCCAGAGACGCGTCGCCCAGCTCGGCCGCCGCATATCGCGTGACTACCGCGGCGAGAGGCTCGTCCTCGTCGGGGTCTTGAGGGGCGTCTTCTGCTTCATGGCAGACCTGATACGACGCATCACCCTGCCGCTGTCCGTGGACTTCATGTCCGTCTCCTACTACGGACCGGACGAGGAGTCGGTGCACATCACAAAGGAGCTGGACATCGATCTGGCCGGACGGCACGTGTTGATGATCGAGGACATCGTCGACACGGGCATGACCCTCCACTACCTCCTGGAGCACCTGTCCGATAGCAAACCGGCCAGCCTGGAGGTGTGCACCTTCCTGGACAAGAGGGTCCGGCGCCTGGCCGACACCCCACTGAAGTACGTCGGCTTCGAGATACCTGACGTCTTCGTGATCGGCTACGGCCTCGACTATCTCGAGGCGTACCGCAACCTGCCCTTCGTGGGCGTGCTCAACCCTCAGGAGAACGGGGACGCAAGCGTAGGACCGGTGGAACAGGCTGCCGGGGATGGCAACCAAAAGGATGGTCCCAAGTAACCTCTGTTACTCGGTTTCCTCCGCCGGTCCCAACTCCCTCAGCCGAAGCTTCAAGCGCTGGTTCCTTCGGATTCAACCTTTCTCGTCGATTCCTTGGGACCACCTCCATATCAACACGGTTCCGTGTGAGTGTCAACCCTTCGCGGGCCCGATTTCGCGGCGGATTCGCCACACTTCGC
>CAYYFS010000173.1:0-4418 GCA_964471055.1 uncultured Dehalococcoidales bacterium | reverse complement strand
GTGCTCAGCGAAACCGACGAAGAGATCGCGGTGCGAACCGGATTCGAGGCGATCATCCAGAAGAAGTTCGACTACCCGATGCCTGCGTACGTGGGTTTCGAGACGGACAGCATCGAGAAGCTGGCGGCGTTCGAGTTCGACGACCCCAGGGACGAGCGGCGCTACGTCCGCGGGGGTGACAACCAGCTCGCAGGCGTCGGCGACGCGTTTGTCCGCGACCTGCCCCCTTGGATCGAGACCGTCAGGGCCTTGCATCGGGATTTCGCCGTCTACGGGAGTATCTGCGAGGGCTACGAGACGTTGTGGCGTATCACGGGCGCCACGAACGCGCTTCTGTGGATGGGCCTGTATCCCGATGAGGTCGGGCGTTTCGTCGAGCGTGTCAACGAGTTCGCCGTGGAACTCACCCGCGCACAGATCGAAGCGGCGGGTGGCCTGTTGGACGGGATGGTCGTCTGGGGCGACGTCGCCTACACGAGGGGCATGTTCTTCTCACCCGACTACTGGCGCAGGCATTTCAAGCCGGGAGTGCAGGCTATCGTCGAAGTCTGTCACGATGCCGGGTTGCCGGTCATCTACCACGGGTGTGGCGATGCGAGCGCCATATTCGAGGATTACATCGAAACGGGCATAGACGCCTACAACCCGTTGGAGGCGAAGGCCGAGCTCGACGTGGTGGACCTGCGGCGCCGTCTGGGCCATCGTCTGGCCTTCTGCGGCAACATGGACGTACGCGTGTGGGCCCACGGGAGCAGGGACGAGCTGGCTGAAGCCGCCCTCACCAGGCTCAACGCAGCGAAAGGCGGCGGGTTGATCTTTCAGTCGGACCACTCCGTGCCCAGCAACGTGTCCGGCGCGGACTACGACTACGTGGTGAACCTGGTCCGCGAGCGCGGCCGCTACCCGCTGCAGCTGGGCGAGTACGACATTCCCGACCTGGGCTAGCCTGTGGCTCAGGCTACCGGGCTATCGTCCGGTAGCGAACCGGTCAGGCGCGAAAGGCGCGATCGGCAGGTTGGTTTCGCCCCTCAGCACCAGATCCGCAATAGCCTGCCCCACCGCAGGCCCGAGCAGAATGCCCTTGCCGCCTGCTCCCAACGACAGGTAGACGCCTTCGCACCCGGACGCACGGCCGATCATCGGCTGCTCATCCGTGGCCAGCGGCCGCAGGCACGCCGTCTGTTCCGCCAGCCCCTGATCGGCCAGGTCCGGCACCATTCTGACTCCGCGCGCTGCAAGGAGGTCACGGGCCCCTGTCGTTGTGCTGTCGTCGAAGCCGGTATCTTCCCGGGTGGCAGCCACCCACACCATCTCGTCGGCCTTCTGCACCACCGAGCAGGTCCCCCCGACCCCGCCGGCATGATGTCCGTGGATGTGGTGCCGGAGCGGGCGTTCGAGCCCTTCAAGATGGATGATCTCGCCCTTCTGTGGTGCGATCGGGATGTCCATGTCGAGCCACGCGCCGGCGCGGGCCGCCCACGGCCCCATCGCCACCACCACGGCGTCGCACGCGAGGTCGCCCGCCGTGCCAGCCAACGCGACGCCGGCGACTCGGCCTCCTTCGATCTTGAGGCTCGTGGCCCCGCCCTGCACGACCGATGCTCCGTGCCGCTCCGCTGCCTGAGCCAGGGCCAGCGTGAAGCGATAGCTGTCCAGAAACACCACGCTCTCCAGCAGCACCGCCCCCCGGAGGTTTCGCGTCACCGAAGGCTCGAGGCGGTGCACCTCTTCAGGCTCAAGCCAGCGCTTCGAGAAGCCCTCATCAGCGGAATCCGCCCATCGTCGCAGCACTTCTTCGTGGTCATCGAGGTTCTCAGCACCGGCCAGGCACAGCTCCAGGTGTGGCATCGGCCGGACCTGGAGGTCCACGCCGGAATCCTCCTGGAGCACCGGCCACAACTCGGGGTGCATGTTGAAGGCCAGGCCCGTGAGAGGTTCCGGAGGGGAGAAATCTGTTGTCGGATTCAGCAGCCCGAGCGCGTAGCCGGAGGAGCGGCTTCCGATGGATTCCCGTTCGACAATCCGAACGCTCGCCCCCTGTCTGGACAGGTAGTAGGCGGCTGCGCATCCCGCTGCCCCGGCGCCCAGTACTACGACGTCGGTTCCAGCCGGCACAGCATCCTCCGCGCGGTAATCCGCTCACCCGGTGTCGATCTGGGGATACGGTCGCGGGCCACGCGATCGCGACCCACCGTCAGGTCCCGAAGCGCGGGCCGGGCTCGCAGAAAGCCCTGAGCGCCTCAATGGCGGAGAGAACCGCCAGGTGGCTTGTTTTCGGGTTACGGACGTGCGGGCGGTTGACGAGCCTGAAGCTGAACTCCCCGCATTGCCCCTTCGCACGGACCTCGTGCACGTTGCCCGGCGAGTCCGGGTCAGCCACCACACGAACTTTCGTGCGCTCCGGGCCGAGTCCCGCCAGGCTCACCGTGGCAGCCACATTGACGTTCGCCGGGAACAGGCTCACGGCCTCGGTCACAGATCCCTCGTAGATCACCTCCGGCCCGGTGAACTCCGCGTCCTCCCATCGGGCGAATCCCGGCGCTCCGGAGAAGGCTTCGGGCCTCTTCGTCGAGACGAGTGTCACCTCGTCCAGCAGGCCGCGGGCTGCCCTCACGGCATCGATGCCGCCAAGGGCACCAGACGGCACGATAACCTGCCGTCCATTCTTCACCGCGGTCTCAGCCATTGCGGTGAACAGCTCCGGGTCCACGAGAGCACCCGACGAGATCAGCAACAGGTGCTTCCGTGCCGAGAGGATGGCCAGCGCGTGGTCCTGGAGCGCGAACTGGGAGGCGGACTCCACGACCAGGTCCACATGCGGGACCTTCAGCAGAGCATCCATCGTGTCGCAAAAGGCAGGGGGTGGATCGAGACGTGCCGCGACCGCGTTCGCACGCGGGGTGTCCTGGTCATGTACGGCCACCACCAGCGCGTTGCGCACATCGCCGGACGTGACGGCGTCAGCTATCTCGCCGCCCATCGTTCCGCACCCGAGGAGACCGATGCCAACGGTCCCTTCGGCAAGCACCATCCCTGATCCTCCGACCGGGTCTACCGCGTGCGCAACAGCACCCCGGCAACTTTCGGTGGTATAGACTCATCGCCGTCCGGGCGCAGGCACCCGGCCCGTGCGATTCGAACACCAAATCGCCCCGGGCGAGATTACCACACCGTCACGCGGACCGAGACACAGGTCGGTGGGACAAGAGCTTCAACGGAGCAACTCATGTCGAAGAGCCCAATATCCGGCAAAGTGCAGACCGTCCTCGGGCCGATCGAGCCGGAGCAGGCAGGCATCACGCTGACGCACGAGCATCTGCTGATCGATTTCACCCCCGTGCTTCTCCCGCCAACGGCAGCGAGTGACGTCGGCCGCATGCACGAGAAGGTGTGCCTGGAGAACCTGGGCTGGGTTCGGTATCACTGGACCAGCAGCATCGACAACCTCCTCCTTCTGGACGAGGAGCTCGCCATCGAAGAGGCGAAGCACTACGCCAACGCCGGCGGGAACACGATAGTCGACGTGACCTCAGTGGGCATCGCCCGCGACCCGATGGCACTGACCCGCATCAGCCGTGCGACGGGCCTGAACGTAGTCATGGGCGCCGGGCACTACGTCGGCACCTCGCTGCCAGAGGGTCTCGCCAGGCAGTCGCCGGAAGAGACCGCCTCGTCGATCATCCGGGATGTCCAGGTGGGTGTGGGCGACACCGGCATACGCAGCGGCATGATCGGAGAAATCGGCTGCTCCTGGCCCTGGACCGACGTCGAAAAGAAGTCCGTCCAGGCCGCCGTGATGGCGCAACAGGAAACCGGTGCCCCAGTCAACATCCATCCCGGCCGCGACGACCGGGCGCCAATTGAGATCGTCGAAGCCATGGCGGAGTGGGGTGCGGATCTCAGCCGCACCGTCATGAGCCACATCTCGCGCACCATATTCGACCCCGCAGCCCTGAAGGAGATCGCGGCAACCGGCGTCTACCTCGAGTATGACCTGTTCGGCATGGAATCCTCCTACTACCCGTTTGCTCCTCACACCTACATGCCCAGCGATCAACAGCGAATCGAGCAGATAGAGAGTCTCATCGCCGAAGGCCACCTGGACCAGGTGATCATTTCGCACGACGTTTGCGCCAAGCACCGCCTGCACGCCTACGGCGGCCACGGGTGGGATCACATTCCGGCCCGCGTGGTGCCGCGGATGAGAGCCCGGGGCTTCACCGAGGAACAGCTACACCGAATCCTCGTGGAGAACCCGGCCAGGATGCTGACTTTCGTATAGCGGGTAGCGAAGCAGCGCCTACCCGCCGCCCAGCAGCCCGAGGTACTCTTCCGCCGCGTCCAGGATCTCCGGCCGCTTCGGTTCTTGCGACAGCGAGATCGCCTCGTCCAGGTCGGCTCGCGCCGCGTCCTCGTCG
>CAYYFS010000172.1:0-4427 GCA_964471055.1 uncultured Dehalococcoidales bacterium | reverse complement strand
GGCTTCTGGGGACTCGACCCATATGATCGAAAAGAGTTTGAGGTCCGGTTCTACGGGTCGCACGAAAACGCTCTGGCCCACGGTCTCGTGTTCGCCGAAGAACGCATCGGCCGAGACGCAAAACTCAAAATCGATGAAGCCACGTGGAAGCAGGGACTCAAAGAAGCCAGGGCATGCACCCGTCATGGGGTGGGATACTCCGACTCATCCAACTGCGCGATATCGAGGTACGGTGACTACGTTGTCTACGGCAACGTGATCCTGATCTGCCAGGGGTCCAATGCGTCAGATGCACGGGATAACTGCGATGCCTTGATCGCCCAGATGCAATAGTGCAAATCGTAGTGGTCCACGAGACGTACAAGTTCTGGACGCAGTTGCGATCGGACACGCTCGCCGATCCTGAGAAACGCGCTGAGGCGTACTGGCGGGGAGAGGCATCAGAGACTGGGGAGAGAGATTCTGGCCGAAGGTCGCGTGACAGTGTTGGAGCAGTTTCCGTACCCACCTGCCCAGGTCGGTAACAAGCCGTCGCGGGATCCGCTGAACCCGCTGCAGGGTACCCAGCATCCAGCGAGGCTCGGGCTACAGGGAGTGCCCGGGGGCATCACTCCCGGCTCATCTATCCCCCGGTGCTGACAATGATCCGTCCGCAGTCGGCGACCGACAGCCCGTCAGCGTTCACCACCAGAACTCCCGCGTAGTACGCGAGTCCCAGGACCACGGCTACGGCGATCAGCACACTGAGCATGATCGTGGCTAGCGTCTTCATTGACTTCCTCCTTTTCGGCACCCTTCCACCGGCAAGCGTCGGTTTCCCGGAACCTCGAACGGCGCATCGCGAATCAAGCGAGTCAATGTGCCCGTCCGGTCGAAGGCCTCTGAGCCGTCGATAGGGCAAGTGTGCCGTTATCGAAACGGCGTTCCTTGACGCGCGGATAGCAGGAGCCTCACAAACCATTCACGGTTGAGGGGGTGCTGGATTGCCGTTGCGCCGGGTCTTCGCGCGAGCCGCTGATGTCGCGGCACGGCACCCAACATCCAGCAAGCCGCGAATCGTGGGGGTACCGGGGGGAGGCGTCGCAAAGAGGGCAGGCGCGACGAGGCCGGATCGCGACAATCTAGCCTCGCGTCGCTGGGCGGTTATCCGCTGTGCAGGCGAACTACGGCAGCTTCGAGACGATGTTTGCGAACTCTTCCATCGTGAACGCGCGCATTGTCTTCGTTCGTACGTTCCCGAGAGCGGCGGTCGCCAGTAGCATCGCTGTCGCAGCCTCGTCACCGGGGGATTCTGCGATGGCGACCATGTCGTACTCTCCCATCGTTGCGTACATCCCCTTGATGTCTATGCCAGCAGCCTTCGCCGCTTCGAGAGCTTGGGCCGATCGGGCTGGGGATTCCTTGATGTTCTTGGCACCCTGGTCCGTCCAGTTGAACAGAACGACGTACATTGGCATGACCTGCCTCCATTGGCTCCTCGTAGCGGTCGCCGTACCGCGGCCACACTGTACACCGCGGTTCTACGGTCGATCACTCACAGGCAAGCAAGCCCGGTACCGTCGGGCGGCGTGAGCACCGTAGAAACCGATGCGCGTCATACGGAGCTTTGAGGCCGATGCGAGCAGGACGGTAGAGCAGGCAGTAGGCGACGCGCATGCCCCGACGCTAGCGCGGTGGGGAGCCTGCGCCAACGCGTCGGTGTCACAGGGGGCAACACCCTGCCCACGAAACCTCCGCAATGGGGCCTGAACCACTACGAAGCAAGGGAACAACGCGCGGGGAGTGCCCAAACACCACACAGGCCGGTACAACCCTCGAAACAGAGCGACCTCTCCGAGTTGCGGAAAGGCCGAGAGAAGACCGGGGGACCGCCCGGTTGCTGTGAGACGGGCAAATGGCTGGTCGCTGTCCACCTTGCCCGCGCAATTGAACGTCAGTCTGGTCGGGGCGGGCGGGATCGAACCGCCGACCTCCTGGTCCCAAACCAGGCGCGCTGCCGCTGCGCTACGCCCCGATCTCAGTTCAGCGGTGTCCACATTGTAGCCCCCGAGGGCCGGCGAGTCGCGCATTCCAGCGGTCGGCGCGGGCCTGCGTGAGTTCGCCCACGCGCCGCCCGGTACGGGCACGCGTTTCGCAGTGTCCAATCACCCACGGGCGCACACGGGACTGCAAGATGCCCGCGATTGGTGCGCCCGCCCATTGCCCGGCGAGGGGGTCGGCGAGATACTTATTAGGTTGTCCATTTCTCAGTCGGGGCCACACGGGCATCCTTTCCGATGCCTCCGGCCTCCGGAGTCACTCCGACGGCACAGATAACCCTCCCGCGGACACTGATGTCCTCCGCTCCTGTCGAGCGCATACGGCAGGCCGCCCGGCGACAGCATCCCCTGAGTCCGTTCGGGTCGCGCGACTACCGCCATTTCTGGATCGCCGGAACTCTCAGTTTCACCGGCTTCTCGATCCAGATGCTCTCGCGCGGCTGGCTGATGAACGAGATGACGGGATCGCCGTTCCTTGTCTCCATGGTGGCGGCCAGCATGATGCTGCCGATGTTCTTCCTGTCACTCGTCGGGGGGGTGCTGGCGGACCGCTTCAACCAGGTGCGGATGATGGTGACGGCCGAAGCAGCGATGCTCGGGTTGTTCGTCGTCCTGGCCGCGCTGGTGATGACAGATACGATCCAACCGTGGAGCCTGCTGGTGCTCTCCGGGATCAACGGCATCATCTTTGCTCTCATCGGGCCGTCCAGACAGACCATCGTGGCAAACCTGGTGCCCCGGGAGCAGCTGCGGCCTGCGATCGGTCTGAACATGGTGATCTTCAACGCCTCTCAGATTATCGGGCCGGCCATCGGCGGCGTGCTGATCAGTTCGTTCAGCACCGAGGTGGCATTCGCCGTGAGCACCGCCTTCCTTGTGCCCTCGCTGGTGCTCTACTCGACGTTGAGGCTGCGGCCCGCTGCGAACGGCGGTCGGAAGAAGGAATCGCCGCTCGCCGAGATCCGTTCCGGGTTCTCGCACATAGCGGCCGATCCGACGCTCCGCCTGCTGATTCTGGGTGCAGTGGTAATCGTCATCACTGTGATGCCGTGGCAGTCACTCGCACCGGTGTTTGCCGAGGAAGTGCTCGGACGCGGTGCAGGCGGACTGGGAACGATCGTCCTGAGCGCCGGCATAGGAGCGTTGATCGGCACCCTGGTGGTCATCTCAGCAGGCGGCAGGCTGCGCCACGACAGGTTTGAGCTGCTGACGGGATTCGGCGTCATCGGCGCTGTTGCCGGATTCGCTCTTGCAGGCTCGTACCCTCTGGCCGTCGTATTCGCGGGCCTGGCCGGGCTCACCGGGGCCGCATTCATGGTCACGAACATGACGGTCATCCAGTTGAGCGTGCCGGACGAGCTGAGAGGCCGCGTGGTAGGTGTGCGATTCCTCGTGATCGGGCTCCAGCCCGTTGGCATGCTCACGGTCGGTGCTGTGGCAGAGGTGATCGGTCCTCAGTGGGCGGTTGCCGGGCTGGCGTTGATGGGCGCTGTGCTCTTCGCACTGGTGCAGTTGTTCGCCCGTGGATCGCGCCCCGGCGCCGGGTAGCCGCAACCGCTCCCACAGAAGGGCAGACAGGTCCTACACTGACCGCGCGGCACGAAGCGGGCCAACGGGCCGCTCCGCGAGCCGCACACGAGCCCACGCCAGGGACCACACGGTGAGCAAGATGCCAGGTCGCTCCGCGCCCCGATCAAACGCGCACGCGGGGCCGCGCACGGTTGCGGATCTGCACCTGCACTCCCGATTCTCCATGAGTACCAGCCGGAGCCTCAGTCTCGCGATGCTGGCGTCTGCGGCGCGCGAGAAGGGAATCGACCTGCTGGCGACGGGCGATTTCACGCATCCCGTCTGGTTTGAGGAGCTGCGTTCAACTCTCGTCGAGGCCGGAGAAGGCGTCTACGAAACCGGCGGGGTACGGTTCGTTCTCGGAACCGAGGTTTCATGCATCTGGCCTCAGGCCGGACGGGGCCGCCGGGTGCACCTGCTGGTGTTTGCGCCGGGCTTCGACGCGGCAGCCGGGGTCAGCCGCGCTCTGGCACAGCACGCACGACTTGAGTCGGACGGCAGGCCGATGCTGAAGCTCCCGGCGCGTGATCTCGCCGCTCTCGTGTGGGACGTCGACGCGGCGTGCATGGTCATCCCCGCCCACATCTGGACGCCCTGGTACGGCGCGTACGGGTCGAAATCCGGGTTCGATTCGCTGGAAGAGTGCTTCGGCGACATGGCGGCGGGGATTCACGCCATAGAGACCGGACTATCGAGCGACCCGGCGATGAACTGGCTCGTTCCCGACCTGGATGAACGGTCGATCCTCTCCTTCTCGGACGCGCACTCAGCGGCGAACCTCGGAAGGGAGCTCACCCTGTTCGCCGCGGAGGCAACCTA
>CAYYFS010000171.1:0-4496 GCA_964471055.1 uncultured Dehalococcoidales bacterium | reverse complement strand
GCTCAGTACCAGGTGTTCAGGCCCTGCCTGATCGCCCGGACGTGCACGTCGGCCTGGATCCACTCCGCCGGAGTGGAAGGCCCGCAGCAGCCCTGGGACTGGCCGGTGTACGGTAACTCACACTCGACCCTGAGCCGCCCGGGCGGCTACAACATCGGCATGGAGGACGCATTCCTGGCCGAGACCTACCTTGAGATGAACGCAGAGCCCGACAAGGCGAAGCGTCTCGAGATCAGGGACCGGGTCGTCGACCACATCCACGAATGGGCGGTCTCCATCGGCACGGTCGCGGTGCCCAACCCGGCGCTGGTCAACCCGCAGAGGATCGAGTCGTGGGACATGCCTCTCAGCGTTCGCGAGGCGGCTCTCCACCACCCGGAGAACATCAAGCTCGCGAAGTAGAAGACCGAATAGAGAGACAACTGGTATTGAGGAACTGACTGCCGCCGGGCCGGGGTACCCTTTCCGGGATGCCCCGGCCCGGTGCAGGTAGCACTGCTTCTCACTGCAACCTGTCTTCCCTGAGCCGCCCGACGGGGTGCGGCACGCATGCGACGTTTCCTGATCCGAAGGCTGATATTCGCCGTACTGTCAGTGTTTGGCGCAAGCATCGTCGTGTTCGGGCTCGCCCACGCCAAAGAAGACCCCGTCAACCTGTTCATCCGGGCCGATGGGTACGCCCTGGCACCTGAACAGATCCAGGCGATGAAAGAGAAATGGGGTTTCGATAAACCCCTCGTCGTCCAGTACTTCATGTGGGCCGGCAACATGCTGCAGGGCGACCTCGGCCGGAGCGTCGAACAGGGCCGCAAAGTCATCGACATCTTGACGGATCGGTGGGGCGCGACGATCCAGCTCGCAATCGTCGCCTGGACCTTCGGAACGATCACCGGTATCCCACTCGGAGTCCTTTCCGCGCTCAAGCGAGGCACCGGGTGGGACTACCTGGCGCGCGGCCTCGCGCTGTTCGGGCAGTCTCTGCCTGCGTTCTGGATAGGTATCGTCGGCATTCTGGTGTTCGCCGTCTTCTTGGGCTGGCTCCCGGTTGCCACCAGGGGAGCCGGATTGCCGTTCTTCCAGCAGGCGAAGCACTATATTCTTCCGACCCTGGTGCTCGGCTGGGCCCCCATGGCCGGGTACCTCAGGATCACGCGATCCGCCATGCTCGAGGTGCTGGACTCTGAGTACGTGAAGCTGGCCCGCGCCAAGGGGGTTTCAAACAGCTGGGTTATCTGGAAGCACGCCTTCCGCAACGCGCTCATACAACCGCTCACCATCGCCGCTCTGCTTCTCGCGGGATACATGGACGGTGCCGTCCTCGTCGAGATGGTCTTCGCATGGCCCGGCGTCGGACGCGTTGCGATCGAAGCCGTCAACCAGAACGACTTCATGATCATGACGGGTGCCGTTCTTATGTTCACGCTCCTGCACACGGGCATGAGCTTCGCCTCAGACCTCATCTACACGCTGATAGACCCAAGGATCAGGTACGGATAGGTGGACCACACAGTCGACATGCCGGGAGACCTGGCAACCCGCAAAACGACCATCTGGAGCTGGTTGTCTGGGGTCTGGTGGTTTCTCCGTCGCTGGCCGGTCGTCCCGGGCATGGCGCTCTTCGGCCTTCTCTTCATCGCCATTTCCGCCCCGTACATCGCGCCCTACGACCCTGTGAAGCAACATCTCCGGGACACGCTGGCTCCCCCCGTGTGGAACCAGGCCTGGTACGACGCCCATCCTAAAGTTCAGACGCACATACTCGGCGCCGATCGGTACGGAAGAGACGTCCTCAGTCGCGTCATGTACGGCGCCCGCATATCCCTGCTCCTTGCCTCCATCGCGCTCGTGAGCGGCATGATCCTGGGCGTCTGGGCCGGCATGGTCGCCGGCTACTACGGAGGCCTCATCGACGAACTCATCGCCCGGTTCGTCGATATCTGGCACTCAATACCGTTCCTGCTGTTGGCCCTTGTCGTGTCCGTGACTATCGGCCAGGGCATCGTGATCATGATCGGCCTTCTGATCGCCCTTACCTGGGTGGCCATGGTGCGCAACATCCGCGCTGAGGTGTACACGCTGAAGGCCCGCGACTACGTCGCCCTCGCGAAGATCGCAGGCGCGTCGGATTTCCGGATCATGCTGCGCCACATCCTGCCCGGCGTGCTCAACCTCCTGCTCGTGATGGCCAGCGCACGCGTCGGTGCTCTCATCCTCACCGAAGCGTCACTCAGCTTCCTCGGCGTCGGAATTCCGTCCCACATCCCCACGTGGGGCATCATGATCAACGATGGCCGGGAGACCCTCTCCATCGCCTGGTGGGTGTCGGTCTTCCCGGGCCTGGGCATCTTCCTCACGGTGATGTCACTCAACTTCCTGGGCGATTGGGTCAGGGACCGGACAGACCCGAGGCTGCGCCAGCTCGACTAGGGTGGCTCCCGCGCAAGCGTGCTCTCGGGCCTGGTGTGCCCTTATGACGCTCTGCCCCGGGCGCCCGCGCGGCAACCTGGCAATGTAAGCTCTTTGGCGGCCTTCCGATGCTGGCTAGCATCGGTGTTCAAAACGGGAGGATCAACGTGTACTTGGGTCACCAGCTACCGGCGCGCAGCGACACAGACTACGAGGTGTACGCTCAGCTTGGCATCAACCACATCTGCGGGTGGCCGGAACCCCCGTGGGTAAGCGAATGGGACGCAGCTTACCTGTCATCCTTCCGCGAGAAGATCGAGTCCTTCGGCCTGACTCTGGACATGATCGGTCTGCCGATCAACACCGTGATGACCCACGAGTACTTTGCCGCCGGTCGGCCGACCGATGGCTCCGGCCTGGGCCCGGCACCGCACATCATGCTGGGCAAGAGCCCGGAGCGCGACCGTGAGATCGACCGGGTCTGCGAGAATATTCGTGCCTGCTCGGAAGCCGGCATCCCTGCCGCCAAGTACAACTTGACCTTCCTGCCCGTGATGCGCACCGAAAGGACCGAGGGCCGGGGCGGCTCCAGTAACTCAACCTTCCGCTTTGCCGAGGCCGACCAGAACCCGCCGCTCACCATCGCCGGTCACGTGTCGGAGGATGAGTACTGGGAGCGCATCGACTACTTCCTGGAGCGCGTCGTGCCCGTGGCTGCGGAGTGCAAGGTGCGCATCGCCTGCCATCCACACGATCCACCGACCCCTCCCGGGTACCTGGGCATTACGAGGGTCTTCGGCACGGTGGAGGGCTACAAGAAGTTCGTGATGATGCACGAGAGCCCGTACCACGGGGTGAATTTCTGCCAGGGCACCGTGTGTGAGATGCTCGAAGACCCCGGGAAAGAGATCTACGACGTGATTCGATGGTTCGGGGAGCGCGAGAAGATCTTCAACGTGCACTTCCGAAACATCCGTGGCAAGCGATACGACTTCGTCGAGGTGTTCCCCGACGAAGGTGACGTGGACATGCTGAAGGCGGCGCAGGTGTACAAGGACGTGGACTACCCGTACATGATCATGCCCGATCACGTGCCGTGGATCTCCGGCGAGAACCGCCAGGGCGTCGGCTTCGCCTTCGCCGCGGGCTACATCCAGGCTCTGCTCCAGGCCGTCAACGCCGGGGACTAGGCAGCCCTCTGGCGAACCGCGCGGCGGGGCCGGGCAGCACACCGGAGTGCTCCGACGCCGGCCGTGCTAGCGTCGGAAGCCATGATAGACAGAACCGCTGGACACCAGGTCCAGCGGTTCTTGTTTGGAGCAGGTAGCCCACAAAAGTCCGGTAAATCGGCAAACACCGCGCATCACCGCTCCCGGGCTAAGTCGGTGTGAGAGGAGAGATGAACACCGAAAACACACCCGGGTAGCGCCAAATGGCAACTAACTAGGTGACACAATCTCCCGGGGTGAAACGCAGTCGAGTCCGTTGAGAAACCACGGTGATCCTCGGCATCCCCGGGGCTCTTGCCAAACGCACCTCGCGGTGGTCAGGTACGTGGCTGTTTCGTGCCCGGGGTGCACGGACGCATTCCCCGCTGTCTCGACCATCACGGACACCTGTGCTCACTCAGATGGCAACCACGATCCCAACCGTCTCTTCGAATCCAACGACAAAATGGAATCCCCGTTGTCGTACCAGCCGGTGTCTGTGTACCGGAACAACGGGGACGCTTCTCGCTTGATGGCGGTTCAAAACAGTGCCATTCGACCGAGGAGCAGAAACGGTGAGGAACCGCGATCGATTCCAAAGGTCTGACCGCCGCAGTTCCGCGCCTGTCGTCGATGCGGCGCGTCAGAGGGCACTGGGAAGTAGCAGAACTGCCGTCGCAACGTCACTCATTCCTGCTGGCCGGGCCCCAAACGGCCCGCGGCAACCACAGGCACCGGGGCCGGGACTCTGGCATCCTCGGCCACTGCACTCTCGATTCACGTGCTAGGGGAGTGCGGTGAACGACGCTCGCATGCAGCAGCTGCTGGCCGACCTTGGACGCCGTTGGCCGGACGGCGGGCCTGCCGGGAACCCGGCCATCG
>CAYYFS010000170.1:2664-4519 GCA_964471055.1 uncultured Dehalococcoidales bacterium | reverse complement strand
CCGCCGGCCACCCCGACGCCAATCCCAACGGCAACGCCGACGGCCACCCCGACGCCGAGCCCCACACCGGCGCCGACGCGCACGCCGACGCCAACTCCGACGGCCACGCCGACGCCAACTCCGACGGCCACGCCGACGCCGCTACCCCCAACGCCGACGCCGACGCTGACACCGACGCCGACGCCGGACCCGACGGCCATAGCGGCCGTAACGGCTACGGCGGAAGCGGCTGAGGGAGGCGGTGGGTGCAGGAGCAGCGCCGGGGGACCCGCGGGCATAGGCCCCGCGCTCCTGGTCCTCGCGCCGCTGGCGCTGGCAGCCTGGAGACGCCGAGGGTCCCGCTAGCCGGAATCCCGCGCCACAGGGCGACGCGCTCCTGACCGGTCACATCGTTCCGTAGCCCGGACCGGGCCCGACCCCTACGCGTCCTGGCGCGAGAGGACGACGACCCGCTGCTCTTCTCCGAGACTGCCGCGGGTGACCACCAGACGGCTCACAGGCTCGCCGGCCGTCGTGCCCAGCTCGGAGACGAAACGGGCTATGGCGGGAGGGCCGTCTCCGCCTTCGTGCCCCATTGGCAGAATGATCGTCGGCTCGATCTGCCGCACGGTCGCAGCCGCGACGTCAGGTGACAGGCCATCCGCCACCGCTGACACCATCAGCACATCCACTCTGCCGATCATTTGCAGCGCCTGCGCCGAGAGCGTGGACTGCAGGGCTCCAAGGTGGCACACGTTGATGCCCTCGGCCTCAACCACGTAGACCGTGTTAATGAGCTGGGCGTCGTCGGGATTCTCCAGAGGAGTGGCGATGCCCCGGACTCCGAGGCCTGAGACCTCGTACTCACCCGGCCCTTCCAGTACGCGGGCTGCCTTCGGCAAGACCGCCAGCGAGGATCGGTCGAGCCCCGCACTGCTCACCGTCACGACGATGTTGGGGTCAAACGAGTGCCCGGCGGTGAAGACCTTGGGAAACGGGTCGAAGACGACGGTCCCGACAGCCGTCCTGACTTCGAAAGCCGAACGGCCGAGCCAGCGCATCTGCATGTGCAGGGATCCTCCTGGTTCGCGGCCCCGTGCGGCTCTTCCAGAGAACCGCAAGCGCAGCCAGAGAAGACGGGATACGGGGTCGGGAATAGGGTCCTCACTCTAGCAACGGCCCGGTAGCCGGTCAATCTGTTGACACTCGAAAAACGCCCGTGCTAACTTCGGAACGTTGAGTGGCGGACCAAGTTCCCGGGCAGACCGGGCTTCCTGCCCGGACAGGCCAGCGCAGACACCATGACCGGAGCAACCGCGCGCAGGCACCGTGTCCTGCAGATCATCGTCGACGACTATGTCGCCACGGCGACGCCGGTGGCGTCGATGGCGGTTGCGCGGGACCACGGCCTCGGGGTCAGTCCTGCGACTGTGCGCAAAGACATGGTGGTTCTTGCCGGGGACGGGTACATCATCCGCCCGCACTTCGCCTCGGGTGGCGTGCCCTCCGACAAGGGATACCGGCGCTTCATAGACGACCTCCCCTTAGGGCGGAAGCCGGACGCCAGTGATGCGGCCGGCCTCCGTCAGGGCCTGGGTCGAACCCCGCAGGACGTCGACGCCTGGCGGGATACGGCTGCGTCCATCGTCGCCACGCTCCTCGGCACGTTGTCATTCGCGACGTCCCCCAGCGCTGCGGCGCCCAGGGTCAAACAGATCGAGCTCGTCCACCTGCAGGCGCTCATGGTGATGCTGGTCGTCGTACTCCGCGAGACCACTGTGCATCGCCAGCTCCTCTCGTTGAGCTCATCCACCACACCTCAGGCCGTCGAAGCCGCGCGAAACAAACTGGCCGAGATGTTGACCGACAGAACCGC
>CAYYFS010000170.1:0-2564 GCA_964471055.1 uncultured Dehalococcoidales bacterium | reverse complement strand
AGGCCGTCGAAGCCGCGCGAAACAAACTGGCCGAGATGTTGACCGACAGAACCGCCCAGGAGATCGCACACCAACGGCTTGCCGGTCACTCGGAGCTCGAGGCCCAGGTCGTGCGTGCGACGGCGGACGTGCTCAAGAAACAGGAGATCGGGGCGGTGCGCGACCGCACGGTACAGGGCCTGGGCCATCTGTTCGAGCAGCCGGAATTCATGGCGCAGCCGGAGCGGGCACGGGACGTCATCGGAGCGTTGGAGAATGACGATCAGGTGGCCGCGCTCGGGGGCGCGGCACCGCAGGACGGCACACCCGCGGTCCTCGTCGGTGGAGAGAACCCGGAGAAGGCGTTCCACGGGCTCAGCGTCGTCGTCTGTCGCTACGGCGTTCGTGGCGAGGCCCACGGCGTGCTCGGACTGGTCGGGCCAACCCGGATGGAGTACCGCCGGGCGCTGCCGGTGATGACCCACACGGCCTCGTTGCTCAGCCGTTTCTTGCGCCGCGTCTACGGCCACGGGACGCATCAGCGCCACCAGACGGGCACACACCTGCCCTAGCGCCCCCCTCAGGGACCGGGCACGTGGCATACTGCGAGTCGTGCCCCCTCACAGGCCTGAACCTGTGCCCGTGCCCCTATAATTAAGGGTCGATCTCGACTTATGCTCCGCGCCTGAGGGGATTCCACACTCTGCCATGACCACGAAGCGGGACTACTACGAGGTCCTGGAACTCCCGCGCAACGCGACGCCCGAAGATGTCAAAAAGGCGTTCAGGAAGCTCGCGCTCCAGTTTCACCCGGACCGCAACAGGCACGACGACGCCGCAGAGCGGTTCAAGGAGATCAACGAGGCGTACCAGGTCCTCAGCGATCCGCAACGGAAGACCGCATACGACCGGTTTGGACACGCAGGCGTCAACGGAGATCCGGGGCGCGGTTTTCAGGGGTTCGAAGGCTTCGGCGGCCTGGGCGACATATTCGATGCCTTCTTCGGCGGCCAGAGCCGCCGCGGGCCGGCGCGCGGGCGCGACCTGGAGTACCGAACGACGATCTCGTTCGAAGAGGCCGCGTTCGGCACGGAGAAGGAGCTCACCCTCGACCGCCGGGAGGTATGCGACCACTGCCGCGGGAACCGGGCCGAACCGGGAACCGACCTGGAGACCTGCGCCACATGCCGCGGTTCCGGGCAGGTGCGGCGGGTGCAACGGACGGTGTTCGGCCAGTTCGCCCAGACAGGCACATGCTCCACGTGCGGCGGCGAGGGGCATCTCGTGCGGACGCCGTGCAGCAGGTGCGGAGGATCCGGCGTGTTGCGACGGGAGCGCACTCTGGCGGTGGAGGTCCCGGCGGGTATTGAGGACGGTTCGCGACTCAGGCTCAGGAATGAAGGCGAGCCCGGGCAGCTTGGAGGCCCTCTCGGCGATCTCTATGTCTACGTAGGCGTGACGCCCCACGAGCTCTTCAGGCGGCACGACAACGACGTGTTGTTGGACGTGGAACTCAATATCGCCGAGGCGTCGCTCGGTACCTCCATCGATGTCCCGACACTGGACGGCGCCCACTCATTGCGAATCCCTGCCGGTACCCAAACCGGTGAGACGTTCAAGATCAAAGGGAGCGGAATACCGTTCCTGAGAAGCGGCCGGCGCGGCGATGAACTCATCACTGTCCGGGTCGCGACCCCAGGCAAGCTCACCGGGCGGCAGCGGGAGCTCCTGGAAGAGCTGGCCGAGGCGTTCGGCCGGGACGGCGTGGGCGGCAGCAGGAAGACCGGCCTGTTCGGCCGCATCTTCTCCGGGGACGGCGACGGCAGCCACCCGGGGAGCCGGGCCAACTAGGCCGGCTATGCCGTGAGCGCGGTCCGCAGGCGCTCCCCAATAACCAACGGTCCGGCTTTCGGAGGGTCGTGTGCACTGGCTGGAACTCAGCATCCAGACCCCGTCTGAGTACGCGGAGCCGGTGGCCCATCTGTTCGCCCGTCACGGCGACGGCCGCGTCGTTACCGAGGAGGCCGGCGGCTACAACCCGGACGAGGGGGAGAGCGCACCGCTCAACGCCCCGGTGACGATCCGAGGATACCTGCCGCTGGACCCGACCACAGAGAGCAGGCGCACGATGATCGATGTGGGGCTCCGTCTGATATCCCAGATCGAGCCCCTGCCTCCGATGGAAGAGCGAGTCCTGGATTCGGACGAGTGGGAGCGGCAAGAGTTCGAGCCGGTCCGGGTCGGAAAGACACTCGTGGTGGTTCCATCGGCCTGCCGATGGAACGACGACGGAGACCGGATCGCCATACCGATCGAGCCGGGACTGGCTTTCGGCACAGGCCACCATCCGACGACCAGAATGTGCCTGACCCTCCTGGAGCAACTCCTGCGTCCCGGTGCACGCGTGCTGGACGTGGGTTGCGGGTCGGGCATACTTTCGATAGCCGCGGTGAAACTCGGCGCGGCTCATGCGATGTGCCTCGACGTGGAAGCCGACGCAGTCGAATCGACCAGGCGGAATGCCTCGGTCGCGGGCGTGCCCGGCGCACTTACCGTTGCACAGGGATCACTGCCGGACCCGCTCG
>CAYYFS010000169.1:2471-4533 GCA_964471055.1 uncultured Dehalococcoidales bacterium | reverse complement strand
CGGCTCAACTTGAGAGCGGCCGTCATAATGGCGATAATGAGGGGCTGGGATATCGTCTGGCCGAGGCCGATCGCAAGCGCTCGGTCGTCGTACGCCGCCTCGCGCATGCCCGGAGGCAAGAACAGCTCCCTGGGAACACGCGCGATGGCACCCAGAACAGAATCGTCCGTCACCGCGCTCTGCAGGGAGGCCAGAAGAGCCCGGCGGCGGGATTCGAGTCCCGGGTCGCGTTGAAAAAGGAGGGGCTCCTGGCCCGATTCGCCGGTAGGTAGGTCGCCATTGGGAGTCACGGCAGCCCGATCTGCCCGCGCGGGAGACGGTCGGCGCACGAGTGCGAGACCGGACGGCGGACCGTTGGCCCGGGCGCGCTTCGTTGACAGTGCACCGGCGGGCTACTAGAGTGGAACTGAAGCTTTTTGCACAACAAATCGCGTAAAGGAACCTGCCCCGTTGTCTGACGCACCGCTTCTCCAGATCGAAGATCTCTGCGTGACTGTTGGGGGTGAGCAGATACTGAATGGTCTGTCGCTCACCGTCAACCATGGCGAGTTGCACGCAGTCATGGGGCCGAACGGCAGCGGGAAGAGCACCCTGTCGAACGCGCTGATGGGGCACCCGGGATACAAGGTGACTTCAGGGGCGATTCGGTTCAAGGGCGCCGATCTGGTAGAGACGGGTGCCTCGCCTGACGAACGCGCGCGAATGGGCATGTTCCTCGGCTTTCAGTATCCGACGGCCATCCCCGGTGTCACGTTGAGGAATTTCATGCGCACGGCAGCCTCAGCGGTGCGCGGCGAGCAGGTCCGGGTCGTCAGGTTCCGCAGGCAGATGCTCAAGGCGATGGAATCGCTCCGGATCGACCCCTCATTCATGAACCGATACCTGAACGATGGCTTCTCCGGGGGAGAGAAGAAGCGGGTCGAGATCCTGCAGATGGCGATGCTTGAACCCCGGTTCGCTGTCCTCGACGAGACGGACTCGGGTCTCGATATCGACGCGCTTCGCGTGGTCTCGGAAGGCATCAACCGTCTGCGCAACCCCGAGCGCGGCATCCTGCTCATCACGCACTACCAGCGGATCCTCAACCACGTAGTGCCTGATCAGGTTCATATCCTTGCCGAAGGGCGGATCGTGAAATCGGGCGATCTGGACCTGGCCCGCCGCCTGGAGACGGAGGGCTACGAAGGAGTCCTGGCTGAGGCCGGCGCGGCCACGGAGGTGCGGTAGTGGGGACCGGGACCCGGCCTACTGCGCCCCGCTCCGGAGAACGTCCGGACATCGGATCGGGCGAATACGAAGCCGGCTTCCACGATGAGCGCGAGGACGTCTTCAGGTCTCCCAGGGGCCTGACGGAAGAAATCGTCAACGAGATCTCCTCGATGAAGAACGAGCCCGAGTGGATGCGCCAGATCCGCCTGCGGGCATACAAGATCTACCGCAGCAAGCCCACGCCCACCTGGGGCGCCGACCTTTCGGGCCTCGACTTCGAATCTTTGCACTATTACATCAGACCCAGTGAGCGGGCCGAGCGGTCGTGGGACGAAGTCCCGCCGGACATCAAGAACACGTTCGAACGCCTCGGAATCCCGGAGGCCGAACGGAAGTACCTCGCAGGGGTCAGCGCCCAGTACGACTCCGAGATCGTGTACCACTCCATACGCACCGATCTGGAGAAGCAGGGGATCATCTTCCTGGGCATGGACGAAGGCCTCAGAGAGTTCCCTGACATCGTCAGGGACCACTTCGGCACAGTCGTCCCAGCCTCCGACAACAAGTTCGCTGCCCTCAACACAGCCGTCTGGAGTGGCGGCAGCTTCGTGTACGTCCCTGCCGGCAAGAAAGTCCAGATTCCGCTTCAGGCGTATTTCCGCATCAACAGCGAGAACATGGGCCAGTTCGAGCGGACGCTCATCGTGGTCGAGGAGGGCGCCGAGGTCCACTACGTCGAGGGATGCACCGCGCCGGTGTTCGCCACGGAATCGCTTCACAGCGCAGTGGGCGAGGCGATCGTCAAGAAGGGCGCGAAGGCCCGGTACACCAATATCCAGAACTGGTACTCCAA
>CAYYFS010000169.1:0-2371 GCA_964471055.1 uncultured Dehalococcoidales bacterium | reverse complement strand
TCGAAGTCGGTCAGCCGTGATGGGGGACGCGCAAGCTACCGCGGTCTGGTCAGGGTACCCCGCGGGATGACCGGTTGCGCCTCCAGCGTGCGGTGCGACGCGCTGATCCTGGACACGGAATCCAGGAGTGATACGTACCCCTATATGGAAGTGGACGAATCGGACGCACGGATCACGCACGAGGCGACCGTCAGCAAGATCGGCGATGAGCAGCTCTTCTACCTGATGAGCCGCGGGATCGACGCAACCGAGGCGGCCAGCATGATCGTCAACGGCTTCATCGAGCCCATCTCCAAGGAACTGCCAATGGAGTACGCCGTGGAGATGAACAGGCTGATCTCCCTGCAGATGGACGGCGCTCTCGGCTAGACCCATACCGACACCGCAGGCGCCTCCGGCGCGGCCGGTGCAAGGACGACATGGCGACGCAACGAACAACCGCGCCGAGTGGCGCTAACGGCTCCGGCCCCTCTCGTGAGGCGGTAGAGGCACTCTCCCGCGCACGGAACGAGCCGTCCTGGATGCGCGATTTCCGCCTCGCCGCCTGGGCCCGTTACGAAGAGCTGCCTTTGCCGGACCGGTCAGAGGAGCTGTGGCGCAGGACCGGGCCGGAGCTGTTCCCCGTCGACTCCGTCGGAACGGCGCCGTCGGCTCCGGGCAGCGAGCGGACGTCCGCCAGGGCGCCGCGCGGGCTGGCGACCCGGCTCGGGCGCTCCGAGGAAGAGCGCGGAGCGGTGATCGCCCGCCGGGAAGGCGAGCCGCCCTACGTGCAACGAGATCGCTCCCTCGGTGCCTCGGGTATCTTGCTGATGGACCTCGGCGAGTCGGCCCACGAAGCACCCGAAATCGTCCGCAAGCACTTCATGACGGCGGCTGTGAAGCCGGACGCAGGGAAATTCGAGGCCCTGCACGCCGCCTTCTGGACCTCAGGCACTCTGGTGTACGCCCCGCCGGGTGCGCAGGCCGAGCTGCCGCTCCGAAGCATCACCCAGGGCGCCGCGAACGGCAGCGCACACCTGCCCCACCTATTGATCGTGGCGGACGAAGGCAGCTCCGTGACAGTCGTCGATGAGCAGCTGTCCTATCGCCGGAATGGCGCTTCCCTTGCCCTGCCGGTGACAGAGGTGCTCGTGGGCCGTGGAGCGAAGGTGCAGCACACGGCCGTGCAGGAGTCCGGGCCCGGTGCCATGTCCCTCGGGATCACCAGGGCCAGGGTGGAGGGTGACGGCGAGTTCGTGTCACACCTCATCTCGCTCGGGGGCCGGGTGTCGAAGACCCTCGTTGAGAGCTCCCTCGTCGAGCCCGGTGCCCACAGCGGCATATATGGTCTCGGCTTCGGGAGCCGTTCCCAGAAGTTCGATCACTTCACACTGCAGGAGCACCTGGCTCCGAACACCACCAGCGACCTCCTGTACAAGAGCGCGTTGAAGGACACAGCCGAATCGGTGTACCTGGGCATCATCCGGATCGTCCCGGAGGCCAACGGTTCGGCCGCGTATCAGACGGACCGCAACCTGCTCCTCGAAGGGAGCCCGAAGGCGGACTCGATTCCGGTCCTCGAAATCAGCGCGGACGATGTGAGCTGCAGCCATGCGGCAGCGGTCGGACCCGTCGACCCCGTGCAGGTCTACTACCTGCGGAGCCGGGGAATCGAGCGGGCTGAGGCTGAGCGTATGCTTGTGGACGCCTTCTTCCGCGAGATCACAGACGCACTCCAGTTGCCCTGGCTCGGCAGGCGGCTCCGGAGCACCTTCGGGCGGAAGATGCAGGCCTGACGCGTCCGGCCGTGAGCGCGGCAGGGTGTGGGGTCTCGAACCGCATGTACGACGTAGACAAGATCCGCAGCGACTTCCCGATCCTCTCCCGGAAGATCAACGGGAGACCGCTCGTCTACCTCGACAATGCGGCGACTTCGCAGTCGCCCCGGTCCGTGATCCACGCCCTCACCGGCTACTACGAGAACACCCGAGCGAACGTTCACCGGGGCGTGCACACTCTGTCCATGGAGGCCTCGGACGCGTACGAGGGCGCCCGGGGGAAGGTCCAGCGGTTCATCGGGGCGTCCGCCCGTGAATCGATCGTCTGGACCCGCAACGCCAGCGAGTCGATCAACCTTGTCGCCTCATGCTGGGGTCCGGCCAATTTGAAGGCCGGCGACGAGATCGTCTCCACGACGATGGAGCACCATTCCAACCTGGTGCCCTGGCAGCAACTGGCCGAGCGTACCGGCGCCGTACTCAGGCTCATCACCCTGAATGAAGACGGGACGCTGAACGCGGAGTCTATTGGGGAGACGATCACGGAACGGACGAAGCTCGTCGTCGTCACGCACGCGTCCAACGTGCTGGGCACCGTGAACCCGGTGAAAGAA
>CAYYFS010000168.1:1271-4571 GCA_964471055.1 uncultured Dehalococcoidales bacterium | reverse complement strand
ACACCTGCTGCCCGCGTGGCCGCAGCCGGACACCCCCGGCGTGGGGCGCGTTCAGGTGCCGTACACGATTCTGCTGGAAGACATTGAGGATCCCGAATCGGGACCACACCAGCACATCGATTTCATCTACTTCGCTCTGCCCGCGGACAGTGATCCCGGGACGCCGGAGGGTTGGTACTGGTTCTCGCGCGAGGACCTGCGGACGGCCCGGGTTCCCCTCGCGCCGGACGGCCGCGAGGTTTCCCCTCCCCCGGACGTCCTGACGCTTGGTCTCGCGGCAATCGATGCGACGGCCCGGCGCCGGGCGGGCGACTGACGCCGAGCGTAGCTACGTGAAGCAGCCTCGCGCCGCGATATCGACGATGCTCTCGAGTTTCCCTGCCCGAGCCACGAAGTAGTTCGTATGCAGCGCTATCGTCGTGTCGCCGTGCATCGGTAGAAGCGCCACCTTCTCGCCCACTGCCGGCGTCCCAGGCTTCTGCGTCACCGACATCTTCCCGTGCTCCTCCGAGAGCGCGAATACCTCCGCACCCGGGATGCCCAGGACCTTCGGGAAGCCGCGGTCCATGCTGATCGATTTGCGGCCCACGTCCAGCACAGCCAGGTCCGGCGCCGGACGGCTGACCACCGTCGAAAGAACCGATAGCGCCGGGCGGAAATCGTCCATGACCTCCATGTAGTCGCCGTCCATGAAGATGTAGCTGCCGCACTGGACGTCCGTTATCCGGTCCATGGCACCTGTGACGTTGTACGTGCCGGTTCCGGCTGCGCTCAGTACGTTCACCGGCAGACCGGCCGCCTCCACGCCGTCGGCGGCTGCGAAGAGCCGGTCCATTGCCGCCTCGGCGCCGGCCTTCCGCTCACCGGCATCCCTGGTCGCCACCACGTGGCCTTCATAGCCGAGGAGTCCGTCAAAACGCAGTCCGGGCGCGGCCTCGGCGGCTCTTGCCAGAGAAGTCGTCGCTTCGCCCGGAAGCGTGCCACAGCGGTCCTGTCCCACATTGACCTCGACCACCACGCCGAGCTCCGCCCCGTGAGCGACCGCGGCTTCCGACAGGTCGCGCACGTTGTCTTCCCGATCTACCGCGACCGTCACGTTGGCCCTGCCGGCCAGGCCCATGAGTCGCTCGATCTTCGGCCGCCCCACGATCTGGCTCGTAATCATCACGTCGGAGACGCCCCCGTTGATCAGCACCTCCGCCTCGCTGACCTTCGAGGCACACAACCCGATCGCACCGGCCTCCAGCTGCCTGTGCGCCCAGAAGGGCGACTTGTGCGTTTTGGCGTGTGGCCGCACGCCCACGTTGTGCGCGTCACACCACGCCTGCAGCTTCCGTATGTTCTCGTCGGCTGCGCCGATGTCGATGATGAGCGCAGGGGTATCGATGTCCTCGACGGCGAGGCCGGGTAGCGGCAGGTACTCGATGCTCAAAGGGCTACTCCTCACAGGACCGCGCAGGGACAAGATGACCCGCGCCCGTGCAACTGTACCGCCTCGCGCCACCCGCCCGTCAGGGGGCGCGAGGCGGTACTGCACGCGCTAGGATGTTGCCGGCCGGCCGTATGTCCTGGTGTTGCCCCGGTCGATAAACGGACGATGGGAAGGAAGCCCGATGAAGGTTATCGTCGAGCGCGATCTTGAAGCCCACATGCGCGACGGTACGGTTCTGCGCGCCGACGCATACCGGCCGGAGGCACCCGGCAAGTACCCGGTGCTCCTCCAGCGCACCCCGTACAGCAAGCAACGCGAGTTGTTTGCTGACCACGGCCGAAGGTTCGCTGAACGCGGTTACGTTGTTGTGTTCCAGGACGTGCGGGGGCGCTACGCTTCAGATGGCGAGCTCAAGATGGGCTTCTTCAGTGCGGACCACTGCGATGCCGAGGACGGGTACGACACCGTCGAATGGGCCTCGGCGCTGCCCTGGGCGAACGGCCGGGTCGGCACTTTTGGCAGCTCCTACGGCGGATGGACGCAGTGGGCCATGGCGCACACCCGGCCGCCTCACCTGGTCACGATGATCCCCGGGATGATCGCGGCCGATCTGCTCGATCGCGAACTCGGCGCCGTACTCCGTCTCGGCCGTGTCCTTACGTGGTCTGCTACGAACCTCAGCGCCGATACCCGCGCGCGGGTGGGGGCAGTCGGGGCCAGGACCCTCGTTGATGCTGAGCGTTTCTACTACCAGCGTGATCGGCAGAAGTGGCTCTGGTTCCTGCCACTGTCCGAGCTGCCCGAGGAGGCGGTGCATGACGTAGGGCCGCTCTGGAGGGAATGGCTGGGAAACCACGCCGTCGACACCTTTGGCTTCCTCGAGCGTCACCGGGAAGTGAACGTTCCCGCCCTGAACATCACCGCCTGGTACGACCAGCAGATCGGCACTATCAAACACTTCACCGGTATGTCCGAGAACGGCATGACCGAGGAAGCCCGGAAAGGCCAGCGCCTGATCATCGGCCCCTGGACCCACGGTTACGACTTCGCGCGTCGGGTCGGAGAGGTGGATTTCGGTCCGGAGGCGAAGCGCGACTATGTCGAAACGTGTCTCCAGTGGTTCGACTTCTGGCTCAAGCAGGACGGAACCGGGCCCGCGGCGGGATGGCCTCCGATCCAGCTCTTCGTGATGGGTGCGAACAAGTGGCGGGACGAGAACGAGTGGCCGCTCGCGCGGACGGAATACACGAAGCTCTACCTCCACGGCGGCGGCTCGCTTTCGCATGAACCCCCGGCCGACGAGACGCCGGACACGTACGTCTACGACCCTCGCGATCCACTCATGACCCTCTACTCCCCGAATGGGCAACAGGAGCCGCACGACCAGCGGGCTCTGGATGGCAGGCAGGACGTGCTCGTCTACCAGACGCTGCCCCTTGAGAAGCCGGTCGAAGTCACCGGGCCGATCACCATGGAGTTGCACGCAGCCTCGTCGGCGCGGGATACAGACTGGGTAGTGAAGCTGACCGACGTCTGGCCGGGCGGTTTTGCGCAGGAGCTGTGCCACGGGATCCTCCGGGCACGCTATCGCGAGTCCTACGAGAGCCCGTCGCTGTTGGAGCCGGACAAGCCCTACGAGTTCACCATCTCTGTGAACCCGACGAGCAACCTGTTCAAGGCTGGCCACCGCATCCGGGTGGATATTACGAGCAGCGACTTTCCGAACTTCGATCGCAACCACAACACCGGCGGTAACGACTACTTCGAGGCAGAACTGGTGCCGGCCCGGCAGACCGTGTTCCATGACTCCGCCCGGCCCTCGCACATCGTCCTGCCGGTCATACCGTGAGGAGGCACAGCCTCCCGCT
>CAYYFS010000168.1:0-1171 GCA_964471055.1 uncultured Dehalococcoidales bacterium | reverse complement strand
ACCGGCTCCTGACAGGGCGCCCGACGCGCGTGTTGGACCTGGGTTGCGGGCCGGGGCTGTACTCGTCGCGCCTGGCTGCTCTGGGCCACGAGTGCACCGGCATCGACTACTCGCCCGCGTCGATTGAATACGCGACTCGCACAGCGAGCGAGGAGCACCTCCAATGCACGTATCGGCTGGAGGATATTCGCGCCGCCGAATACGGCACCGGGTTCGGACTCGCCATGCTTATCTACGGCGAGCTCAACATATTCAGGGCGGACGATGCCGCCCTGATACTGCACAAGGCCTACGACGCGCTCGACCCGGGCGGAATACTCCTCCTCGAACCTCACACTGTGGCCGCGGTCCAGGCACAGGGGAAGCAGGGCTGCACGTGGCGATCCGCTCAGACGGGTCTCTTTTCGGACGAACCTCACGTCTACCTGACGGAAGGAACATGGAGCGACTCGTCCCGGACGGCCACGGTGCGCTACTTCGTCGTGGACGCTTCGACGGGCGATGTCATCCGTCATGCCCAGACCTTCCAGGCCTACACAGGTGCGGAGTACCGGACGGTGCTGGAAGAGCAGGGATTCCGCGATGTCACCTTCTTTGCCTCGCTGGGCGGAGAAGAGACAGACGAGTTGGCCGGAGAGCTCTTCGCCGCCACGGCACGGAAGCTCTGAGGCGTAGAAGCCGCGCAGACAGGCGCGTCGCGCGCGCGGAGGCAGGACTATGACGTGTGAAGGCAGGGTTGCGATCGTCACGGGCGCCGCGGGAGCGGGCATGGGCCGGAGCATCGCCCTGACACTCGCGCGCCAGGGCTCGAAGGTGGTTGTCAACTACCGCTCAAGCCAGGAGAGCGCCGAGGAAGTCGTCAGCCATATCGTTGGCCGTGGTGGGGAGGCCGTGGCGGTGCAGGCGGACATTCTCGAGCCGGAGGATTGTTCGAAGCTCGTCGACACCGCAGTCGAGCGGTTCGGCAGAGTCGACATCTGCGTGATCGGACCCGGTGGCGGCTGGCATCCGGAGCCTGTTGAGGCGCTCGATCCATCGGGGGCCCTGAGCGACGCCCGGGCTGAGCTGGCCCCGCTGTACCAACTGATGCCTCTCATCCTGCCGGGCATGTACGAGCGGAAGTGGGGCAGGTTGATCGGCCTCGCTCAAGCCCGGCCCCCGCGGGCGTCCC
>CAYYFS010000167.1:0-4595 GCA_964471055.1 uncultured Dehalococcoidales bacterium | reverse complement strand
CCAGGAGCCAGTCCGGTGAGACAAGCATGGTGGCCAAGATGCTCACCGTGTTCGAGGAAGCGGGGTTCGATAAGCTTATCAAGCCACACGACGTGGTGGCGATCAAAACCCACTGCGGGGAATGGAACAACACGGCATACCTGCGGCCGGTATACGCTCGGGCGCTGGCAGACCGGATCAAGGAACTCGGCGGCCGCCCTTTCGTATGTGACACCACGACTCTCACATACAGCGTTCACTCCAGCCGGTCCACCGAGCTCGACATTCTGGTCACGGCCGAGCGCAACGGATACAGCTCGGCGGTGCTGGGGTGTCCCTTCATCTGTGCCGATGGCTTCATCGGGACCAGCGACTACCGGGTGGACATCCCCGAGGGGTTCATCCTGAAGGAGGCGTACATCGCTCAGGCGATCGCGGCCGCTGACGTGATGATCGCCCTCACCCACTTCAAGGGCCATGCCATGGGGGTGATCGGCGGAGCCGTCAAGAACCTTGGCATCGGCGCGCAGTCGAAGCGGGGCAAATTCAATGTTCACTTGGGCGGCCATCCGACCTACGGTGCTCCTGTAAGAGGCAAGCGCATGCCGGAGGCCTTCAAGGGCAAAGAGGAGGACCCGGACTGGAAGGCGATCGAAGACGCCTGCCCGTTCGGCCTGCTGAAGATCGACGAAAACGACAAACTCAACTGGGATTACGAGAAGTGTCCCTCCTGCATCGCATGCCTGTTCGGGGTGCTTGCGCCGCGCGGGATTTTCGAGGCGTCCCCGGAGACCCTGGAAGCCACGGACGCCGCCATCGCCGACGGCGCGCTCGGTGCAGTCAAGGCCGTCGGCCGTGACAAAGTGGGCTTCATCAACCTGGCGATCGACGTCGTGCCGGGATGTGATTGCGTGCCCTGGTCGGACATGCCCGTGGTGCCGCACATCGGCGTATTCGCCAGCAGGGACCCGGTTGCGATAGACCAGGCGTGCCTGGACAAAGTCACCGCGGCGCCCGGCGTACAGGGCTCCAAAGCAGAGGACATGGGTGTGGACGGGCCCGGGGACGCGAAGTTCGACCTGGTGAGCCCGCTGCTCGAAGGCCTGAGCCAGCAGACGACAATCAACACGGGTGAATTGATCGGACTCGGCAGCAAGGAGTACGAGCTCGTGGAGGCCGAGAAGGCGGGCGCAACAAAGTTCGTCTTCGCGCCGGACCCACGGCCCATCGGCCAGCGCTTTCAGAAGCTGTACGAGAAGCTTCAGCCGTTCCCGTCCGACAGGCACGACGGCCACGGCTTCAAACGTGAGGTGAAGGTGGATCTGACCAAGGTGACTCCGCCGGGAGAGTAGTACACGCACACAGCCATCCAACGGCTACAACAGGGGCGCTGCCGTTGCGGTCGGCCCAGCATCCAGGAGGCAACAATTGTCCAGAGCTGAAGATCTTCTCGAAGAGACCATTACGCTCACCAAGGGCCTGATCGAGGGTGCGGGCGACGACGGCGTGAAGGCACGCGCCGCACAGCTGGTGGGAACCCTGGAGGCCGAGCGCGGGAAGTTCTTCTACAAGGCCCTCCTGGGTGCGCCAAGCGCCAACCGATGCAAGAGAGCGGCCCAGGCCGTCGCCGCAGCGGCGGAGAGCGGCGATGCATCCGCCGTCGAACCCGCGATGGCGAAGCTCGAAGCGGAGGTGCAGGACATGGTCGGCAAGTCCGACTCTCCTCCCGTTGTGCTGACGTGAATCGGACAGTCCTGGTTACCGGCGGCGCGGGCAGCATGGGCCGCCTGGTCGTCGAGCGACTGCTGAGCGATGGCGATACCGTCCGCGCGTTCGACCTGCCGATCGTATCGTTCGACGGCCTGGAGGGCAGGGCAGGTGTCGAGGTTGTGCAGGGCGATCTGGCCGATGCGAAGGCCGTGGCGCGGGCGGTCGGCGGCGCGGATGCCGTCGTTCACCTGGCCGCGATACTGCCGCCCGCGACGGAGAGCAATCCGGACCTGACACGGTGCGTGAACGTGGACGGAACCGAAACACTGCTACGGGCAACGGAACGCGTTGCCGAGGGCGCCCGGTTCGTGTTCAGCTCATCGGTAAGCGTCTACGGCGACACCTCGGGTGAAACGGCACCGATACCCACGACCCGCGAGTCGGCGCCGGACGACGTGTACGCGCAGAGCAAGGCCGATGCCGAACGGCTGGTGATGGAATCTGGTCTCGACTGGGTCGCGCTGCGCATCTCCGGCGTTGTGATACCGGTTTTCCAGGCGCCGCCCGCGGAGTGGCCGTTCACGCCGGACGAGCGTATCGAGTTCGTCCACCGCGACGACGCGGTCGCCGCGCTGACGTCCGCTGCTTCGTCCGGTCCAGGGCGCGCTGTCTACAACATCGCCGGCGGCGAATCGTGGCGCGTGACCGGGGAGGCATACGTCCGGGATACCCTGGAACGGCTCGAAGTGGACGCGTCGGAGGCCGTCTACCAGGACCATCCGGGCCACTTCGACTGGTACGACACGGGCGAAAGCCAGACGGCGCTGCGATACCAGTACAACTCGTACCAGGCGTTCTTCGAGCAACTTGAGGCCGAGATAGCGCGATTGCTCGAAGAGTGAGAGCGGGCTTGGCGCACGGACTCGGGCGGGCGCGATGACCAGATCCGGGTTCGCCGCTTTCGGCTACCGCGAATACCGCTACTTCTGGCTGGCCGCGGCCTTCTCCAACGTCGGCATGTGGGCGCTCAGCTACGGCCGGCTGTGGCTCATGCATGACCTGACCGATTCTCCGTTGTGGGTGGGCCTGGTCACCACCGCAAACCTGGGCCCGGTTCTCGTGCTGTCGATGTGGGGCGGAGTGATCGCCGACCGCGTCAACCGGCTGGTGATGGTCCGGTACACGCGGGCAATGTTCGCTGTCCTGGCTCTGTTTACCGGAGTGTTGATAGCGACCGACGTGATCCGGCCGTGGCATCTGATAGCAATCTCGGTCGGTACCGGGGTATTGCTTTCGTTCGACATCCCCTCCCGCTCGGCGATGCTGCCGGCGCTGGTGCCGCGTGACCATCTGGCCAGCGCGATCGCCCTCTACTCCTTCGTGTTTGGGGGAGCGGCCATCCTGGGACCGGCCATCTTCGCTCCCATGGTGGGAATCTGGGGCATTGAAGGAGTGTTCTTCCTGATCGGAGCCTCATACATACTCACGGTCGCAGCCCTGGCGTTCATGAAGAGCGCCGGACACCGCGCCCAGTCACGGCCATCCAGTCTTCTGCAGGGGCTGAAGGACGGTTTTTCGTATCTGCACCGCCATCGCGTGATCGAAGGCGTGATAGCACTGGGCATGGTGATGGGTGTGTTCGGAGCGTCATACGAGACGCTGCTGCCGGTCTTCGCCGACGACATCATCACCGGTGGCATCGATACCTACGGCCGGTTGCTGCTGTCTGCCGGCATCGGCGGGCTGTGCGCCACGACGACGATCGCGCTGCTGGGGACCCGCGTCCGTCCAGCCCGCTTCCTGGTCGTTGCGGGGCTCGGTTTCGGCCTCGCGCTGCTGATCCTCTCCCGCTCTTCCTGGTTCTCGATCGCAGTGTGCGCGACGGGGATGATCGGCGTGTTCCGCGTGGTGTTCGGAACAATGGGTACGACACTGGTCCAGAGCCTGGCGGCAGACGAGTATCGCGGGAGAGTGATGAGCATCCACCAGTTCACGTGGGGCGCCACGGCTCTCGGTGGCCTCCTGATGGGCGGCCTCGGCGAGACCCTGGGCGCTCCGTTCGCGATGGGTCTGGGCGGTCTGGCGATCGCGGCGGCGACGGCCCTCGCTGCTCTGACCGTGTTGCGTCGGGTATTCGTGCACGGCATTCCGCCGGCGGAGAGCGTGGACGCCGCAGACTGACTCCGCTTCGGATTCGGGGGCTGGGCGGCAGACGGCGAACCGTCCCGGTTGTCGGATTGATAGAATCCGCCCACGGAAGGAGACCGACAACGTGCACCTCACGAACGCTGACACGATACGGAGTATCACCAGCGAATGGACAGGCGAACGCGACAGGACCGGTCGGCCGCTCGTGCCGGACGACACCCTGGAGCGGATGAAGCTTGTCACGACCGATGAGGCGTGGGGCGTCATTGACCGAAAGCACGGCTACAAGCACAACTTCGCCGGGGACTTCGTCAACCTGCATCCCGACCGCGTCCTTGTGGGGCGGGCCATCACCTGCCGATGGGTCCCTTTGCGTCCAGACGTCAACGCGGCTATTGAGCGCCAGGGCAAGACAGATGGCCGCATCGGTGGCCAGAACTCCTGGGTGATCGACGAGATGGTCGAAGGCGACGTGATAGTCGTCGACATGTTCGGCAAGGTTCAATTCGGAACCTTCGCCGGCGACAACCTTGCCACCGCGATCCAGGCCAACGGCCGGCGGGGCATGGTCATAGACGGAGGTATCCGTGACACTGCCCGGATCCTCGAGATTCCGGACTTCAACGGCTTCGTACGGGGCTTCGACCCCACCGGGATCGCAGAAGTGTCGATGCCGGAGATCAACGGTGTGACCCGGATCGGTCCGGCCACCTGCGTGCCGGGTGACGTGGTACTCGGCACCGTGGAAGGTGTCATCT
>CAYYFS010000166.1:0-4623 GCA_964471055.1 uncultured Dehalococcoidales bacterium | reverse complement strand
CGTGGAAGGGAAGGCCGAGAAGCCGGTCTACCTGCTCGTAACCGACGAGAAAGTGGAGTTGCAGGACGCCTCGCACCTGTGGGGCAAGACGGTTCTGGAAACCCAGGACCTGATAGCCGAGGAAACCGGCATCCAGAACATCCGAACCTCGTCTATTGGGCCGGGCGGCGAGAACATGGTCCGCTTCGCCTGCATCATGAATGACCTCAAGGAAGCGCACGGGCGAGGCGGCACCGGCGCTGTGATGGGCTCCAAGAACCTGAAGGCGATCGCTGCCTTCGGCAGCAAGCGGCCCGAGGTGGCGGACACGGAGAAGGTGCAGGAACTGGCGCGCTGGATGGGCCAGAACTTCAAGGACCAGCCGCTCTTCGGTGCAGCGCTCTCCAAGGTGGGCACCGGCGAGCATTTCGGCATGCTCGGTAACAACGAGATCGGAAACATCCCCTCGCATAACTTCGATATCAACTCGTTCGACGACATCGCGAACATCACGGCAGATACCACGCTGGATACCTACGGCGTGGGCATGGATGGCTGCGCCGCCTGTGGCGTGCGTTGCAAGAAGACGGTGAAGATCGGCGAGCCGTGGAACGTGGACCCGCGGAACGGCGGTCCGGAGTATGAGTCACTCGGATCGCTCGGCTCAACGTGTGACGTGGGCGACCTCGCTGCGGTGTGCAAGGCGAACGAATTGGCCAATCTGTACTCGCTGGACACCATCTCCCTCGGTGTGACGATCGCGTTCGGGATGGAGTGCTACGAGAAGGAACTGCTGAACCTGGAGGACACCAACGGCGTTGAACTCAAGTTCGGCAGCGGTGACGCCCTTGTGAAAGCCGTCGAGATGATCGCCAGGCGCCAGGGCACGGCCGGGGACATTCTTGCTGAGGGCACGAAGAAGGCGGCCGAGCGGATCGGCAAGGGCTCCGAGGACTTCGCCGTACACGTGAAGGGCGTCGAGATCCCCATGCATGACCCGCGGGTCAAGCAGGGTCTGGGCATCGTCTACGCGGTGGAGGCGCACGGTGCCGACCACTGCGCTGGCATGCACGACACGGCTCACACGCAGCCGTCGGCCGGTGTGGACCACCTGATGGGCATGGGTGCCGCAGGCCCGATGCGCGCGGACGACCTGGGTATGGACAAGGTGATTACCGAAAAAGCAGCCCATACACACAGGCTGTTCGTCGACTCGCTCGTCTGCTGCAGCATGCTGCCGTGGACCATATGGCAACATGCAGAGATCGTACGGGCGCTCACCGGTTGGTACTACACGACGCGCGAGGCGCTGCAGACCGGCGAGCGGGTGGCCACCCTGGGCCGCATCTTCAATCTGCGGGAGGGGCTGACCACCGCCGACGACACGCTGCCGAAGCGAATGTTCGAGCCGACCCAGAAGGGCGGCCTGAAGAACGGCGGCATCGACCGGGAGAAGATGCAGAAAGCGATTGGCATGTTCTACGGTGCGATGGGCTGGAATGAACAAACGGGCATACCCACCGATGCGAAGCTCGGGGAGCTGAAGATCGGCTGGGCCGCTGACTCGATCCCGGTGTAGAACACGACCCCCGGCGCGAAAGCTGAATCGGCGCACCCGGCGAGGTGCGCCGATTCGCGCTGGGCAGGGTGGCGGCCACCTATCGCGTACACTCCTGCCACCGGAGCCTCATGCAAGTGCTGACTGGAGGACTGGGTGATGCGGATCGACCGTTTGGACGTGTATCACGTCGCCATGCCGCTGAAGTACCCCTGGCGGACCGCGTACGGCGAGGACTACGACGTTCACTCCGTCCTCGTGCGCGCCCACAACGGCGAGCACACGGCCTGGTCGGAGTCGTCGCCGCTCTTTGCCCCGACCTATCTCACCGAAAGCGCGGGCGGAGCGTTCTACCACATCTCGGAGATCTTCGGCCCGCACGTAGTGGGGAAGGAGTACGAGACCGCTGAAGATCTGAACTCGCGGTTGGCTGTGTTCAAGGGCAACACGTTCACCAAAGGGGCGATAGAGATCGCGTGGTGGACGCTCCGGGCCAGGATGGACGGCACGCCTTTGCACGCGCTGCTCGGCGGGCAGACCCGCGAGGTGCAGGCGGGCGCAGACTTCGGCATCCAGGACTCGATAGACATGCTCCTCGGCAATATCCAGAAGGCGGTGGATGCCGGGTTTCCTCGCGTCAAGCTCAAAGCGGCCCCGGGGTGGGATCTGGAGATGCTGCGGGCCGTGCGCGGCGCGTTCCCCGACATGACGTTCCACATCGACTGCAACAGCGGCTACACGCTCGACGACCTGCCGCTGTTCCGCGAGATCGACAGATTGGGATTGGCGTTCATCGAGCAGCCGCTCGGGCATGCGGACATCCTTGACCACGCCGAGCTCGCGCGCCGGATCGAGACGCCCGTGTGCCTGGACGAGAGCATCGTGGGCCTCAGGGTGACGGAGCAGGCTCTCCGCATGGGCGCGTGCTCGTACGTGAACATCAAGCCGGGTCGCGTCGGTGGACTGGCGACCGCGGTGGCCATCCATGATGTGTGTCGGGATGCAGGTGTGCCGGTGTGGATCGGCGGGATGCTGGAGAGCGCGGTGGGTGCGGCGATCTGTGTGGAGCTGGCGACGCTGGAGAACTTCACGTACCCGGGCGATCTGTTCCCCTCGTCCAGGTTCTACGAGCGGGACCTGGCATCCCCGGCCCTTGAACTGACGGCCCGTAACACGTTTCAGCCGTTCACCGGCGCGCTGCCGGAGCCGGACCCGGAGCGATTGGCGGAGTTCACGGTCCGCTCGGCGTCGGTGACGCCGGACTAGACAGACCCGGGGGCGCTATCCCTGCGGATGCAGCCCTTCTTCGAGGATGATCTCTGCTGCCCAGCGGGCGGCCCTTCCGACGACTCCCGGACAGTGGATGTCGTGGGCGCCTGCGTCGTGGAACCGGTCGTACTCCACGGGATCGGCGAGATAGTAGGGTCTGCCCAGGACCCGAGTCTGTACGTCGCGGCAGATCACCGAGCCGTACTCCTGGAGGAACCGCTGCCTCAGCTTCCTCACCAGCTCGAAGTTCCGCAGCCTGTTCCCTTCCGAGTCGTCGAAGCTGTCCCTCTCTCTGCCGAGCAGAGTGCCCAGGACCAGGACGGCCCCTGCGTAGGCGCCGCAGCTGCCGTCGGTGGCCAGGCCGCCGCCCCCGGCCAGGCCGGTCGCCGCCTTGAAGACGTCATCGTTGCGGATGCCCAGGGCGTCCTGCAGAGCTGCAACGGCGCACTGCCCGCAACCACGGTACGTACTCTCGTAGTGCCTGCCAGCTTCGTATGCCTTCTCGACGATTGAGTCGTGCAACGCCAGGGCCTCTCAGTGCTCTGTGCCGGCCAGTGCCCGCTCCACCGCCGCTTCCGCGTGGAGCCGGGTGGTGTCGAATAGGGGTACCTTCACATCGTCCTGCCGGATGAGCAGCGGGAGCTCCGTGCAGCCGAGGATGACGCCTTCGGCACCGTGCAGCGCGAGGTCGTCGATGATTTCCACGCATCGCTGGCGAGAAGCGTCCGTGACCACCTCGTGGCACAGCTCATCGATGATGATGCGGTGGATCACGGCGATGCCGTCGCCGGTGGGGATGATGATGTCGGCCCCTGCCTGCCGTTGGAGGCGCTCGCTGTAGAACCGGTCTTCCATGACGAACGGAGTCCCCAGAAGGCCGACCGCGCGAAGGCCCCGGTGCTTGACGGCGCCGGCGGTGACGTCGCGGATATCGATGAGCGGGAGGCCGGCCCGTTCTGCGATTTCGTCGGCGACGCGGTGCGCCGTGTTGCAGGCGACCACGAGGAAATCGGCCCCGGCGCACTTGAGCCCGGCACCTGCGTCGCCCAGGGTTGCAGCGGCCTCCGTCCAGCGGCCCTCGCGAAAGGCGACCTCAATCGGCGCGAAATCGACGCTATGCATGACGATGCGTGCCGAATGCAGACCGCCAAGCCGTTGCGCGACCAGTTCGTTGACGTAGCGGTAGTAGTCCACCGAAGACGTCCAGTTCATCCCGCCGATCAGGCCGATGGTTTTCACGCGGGTACTACCTGTGACTTCCTCTCGGGAGTGGCGCCGCGCCGCTCATGCCGGAGTGTACCCGCTTTCAGTACTATGCAGGTCGGTCACGAATTGCCGCGGAGAGGTTGACGACGATGAACGATGAAGCCCTGGCCTTCGAACCGGCGCACCGGCTGCGCGAACGGATCGCCACGAAGGAGATCTCTCCCGTGGAGCTGGTGAGCATGGCTCTCGCGCGGATCGAGCGCCTGGAACCGCAGCTTCACGCCTTCTTCACCGTGGCGCCGGACCTCGCGATGGACGCCGCGCGCGAGGCCGAGGCGGCCGTGATGCGTGGTAATCGTCTGGGACCGCTCCACGGCATCCCGACGTCGATCAAGGACCTGGAGGCCGTGAAAGGAATGCGGTTCACCCGCGGCTCTCGCGTGTACCAGGACGACGTGGCTGTGGACGACGCGCTGTGCACCGAACGACTGCGCGCCGCGGGTGCGATCATCGTGGGCAAAACGAGCACGCCCGAATTCGGCCACGGCGGCATCACGAACAGCCTGCTGGGAGACGCGTGCCGCAACCCGTGGGATCCTGCGCGCACAAGC
>CAYYFS010000165.1:0-4670 GCA_964471055.1 uncultured Dehalococcoidales bacterium | reverse complement strand
CCCACGGCAGGGACGCCGATGCCGTTCCCATCCACGTAGGCCGGAACCTCGACTATGGCGTCCGACGGCAGGTTGGCGATGCAGCCGTTGTTGACGACGTTGAAGTGCCCCCGGTACTGACGGCCCGTTTCCAGGGCTTCAAGGATGTATGAACCGTGCTCGTGCCTCCTGTCCTCAGGGCGGAAAGTGAGTGGCGGAGCCTTCATCCAGTTCGGGAAGTCGTGCTCGAACCAGTTTCTGGCCTCCTTGCACACCCGGAGATAGCCGCCCGTCTCGCCGTGGATCCACCTGCGCATGTCGATCCAGCCGGGGATCTCGTCCGTCCGTTTCCTGTACCACGGCAGATACTCGCTGAGGTGCCCGTTGGACTCCGTGCTGAAGTATCCGAACCGGCGGAGCATGTCGATTCTGACCTTCTCGGTCGCGCTTGCCTCGGGGTCCGCCTCAAGCGCTTCGAGAAGCCTCCCTGTCAGGTCCTCGCCTTTGTGCCTGATGCCTATGTACCAGGTCTGGTGATTGATGCCGGCCGCGATGATGTCCACTTCCTCGACCGGCAGCCCGAACACCCTTGCGATCAGGCGATGGCCGTTCGTCACGCCGTGACAGAGCCCGATGCAGCGCACCCCGTGCCCGTAGGCGCTGCACGCCCAGACGTTCATCGCCATCGGATTCGAGTAGTTGAGGAAGAGGCAGTCCTCCGCGCTGACCTCGCTGATGTCTTTGCAGAACTCCAGCAGAACCGGGATCGACCGCTGGCCGTACATGATGCCGCCGGGCCCCAGAGTGTCCCCGACGCACTGGTCGACGCCGTACTTCAGCGGAATCTCGATGTCCGTGGTGAACGCGTCCAGGCCGCCGACGCGCACGAAGCTGAATACGTAGTCCGCACCTTCGAGCGCCGCGCGCCGGTCCGGCGTGGCGGAGAGCCGGGCGGCGAACCCCGACGCCTCGATGTCCCGCTTCACCAGTTGGTGCACCACATCCAGGTTCCGCTGGTCAATGTCGGTGAGAGCGAACTCCGTCTCTCGCAGTTCCGGCACGCAGAGGATGTCCCTGATCATGTTGCGGGTGAAGCCGACGCTCCCTGCCCCGATGATGGCCACCCTGGGACTCATCGATGCCTCCTGTCCTTTCCGCCCGTCCCGCGTACTGGTCGCCGCGGCGGCCTACTCCCCCGAAAGAAGCTCGTATACCTTCGCCCGGATCAGCTGGTCCGGTTCTTCTTCCTCGGTGCCGGAAGGGTGGAGCCGGAAGTCGGCGCTGTCCTGTTCTGGTACCGGGCCCGGTGCGAACGTATCGCCCGCGTCGTCCTCTGGCTCGAACCCGATCAGGTCCCGTGCCCGCTGGAGCGAGAACACCTTCCAGTAGTTGTCCGAGGTCGCGTTGAGGACTGCGTAGCGCACTGACTCCGGCGCGTCGATGGCCCGCACGTGCACCTGCGCCGTGTCGCGGCGGCTCAGCCACAGGGCGAGAGACGGGGCCATGACCGTCGGATTGTCGGCGAGCATGGTGTATCCGATGCGGAGGTGTATGACCGACAGCCCGTGGAAGTCCTTGTAGAAGCTGCCGAGAGCCTCGCCGTACGCCTTCGACACGCCGTAATACCCGAGTGGCCGGATCTGCACGGTCTCATCGATCAGCGGGTACGGCCTGCTCACCTTGTCGAATTGCCCGCTCAGGATGTAGCGATAGGGTGCGTCGAAGTAGTACCCGCCCACGGCCATGTTCGAGCTACCGACCACGACGCGCTTCACGCCGGCCCGCCGGCACGCCTCGAACACGTTGTACGTGCCGATCAGGTTGCCCTGCAGAATCGACGACCAGCCCGCCATTGCGCGGCGGTCGGCCGCCAGGTGCACCACCGTGTGCTGGTCTTCGAACGCTGGCTGGATCGCGTCGAGATCGGCGACGTCGCCCCGGAAGTCGCGCTCCTCGGGCATTCCGTCAACGCCGTGCCGGGACAGCGACGAGACCTCGTACCGCTTCTCCAGATCCTGCCGCATCGCGGTGCCAACCGCGCCGCTCAGTCCCGTGACGAGCACCCTCTTCTTGTCCGACACCGCTTCCCTCCAGGTGCATGGACCGTCCGTTCGCGCGGCGGCCATTGTCGCATCGGGGGCCGTAGCCGCCGGCTGGCGCGCGCGAGCTTTGCCGCCTTTCGCGATCTGGTGCCGACTGGACCTACCTGATGCTTCTCCCCTCGTATTGCTCGATCGCGCTCGCGATCGCGGAAAGGGCAGGTTCCATGAGCTCCTCCGGGTAGTCCTCAGTGATACCCAGGACGAAGCGGCCCTTGCTGTAGACCTGCTCCAGCAGCTCGAGGGCGGTGTCGCGCACGACGGAGCCTTCTGCTAGGAACAGGGCCTCGGGGAAGTTGCACCAGATGGCTTTGCCCGGCCACGCCGCCTGGGCCTCCGCCATCGGGAGGTCACCCATCGGGGGTGGCGTCACCGCCTCGATGACGTCGAGATCGCATTGCGCTATGAGGTCCTTGATGCCGCTCAGTGGGCCGTCCATGTGCGCGACGTACAGCTTGCTGGCGTCGTGCACCATCGGAGCGTGTCGGTTGTAGAAGGGCAGTACGTAGCGCTCGAACCATCGCGGAGACGTTCGGCTGGTTGAGATGTTGTCTGGCGACCAGATGAGCTCCGCCGGGGACTCGATACCGATCCGGTATACCTCGTTCTGCTTCTCCTCCAACGCCTCCAGCAGGCTTTCGACCACGCCGGGATGATCGTGCAGGTCCAGCGCAACCCTCTCTAGGCCCGCGAGCTGGATCGAAAGCCGTTGTATGGGACACCTGCCCATGCGCGCGAGCAGCAGGCCGTCATCGCCAAACCTGCGTTGAGCCCTGGCGAACCCGGCGTGGTCCTCCTCGTGCACGGTGTCCTCAATGATGAAGCGTACGACCTCATAGTCGGCGAGGTCCTTGATCATGTACTCCGTGAGCCACTCGCTTTCCTGGCCTTCGTTGACGTAGCTGGGGCTGAACGTGAAGGCCTCGGATACGCTTCCGACGGGTGTGTGGTAGGTGCGCCGCCGCAGCATACGGCCGTTCTCCCACACCGACCGCGTCTCGACTTCGACGTTCGGTGTCTTCTCCGTGCACACGGGCCAGCTTTTGAGCATGCCGAGGCCCCTGTTGCGCAGCTCCCGCTCGGCACGGCCCCTGAACAACTGGGCGGCGTAGATGGTCCAGGGCACGCGGTCCGGGCTGCCCCCGCGGAGCACGGTCAGGACGTCTTGGCCTATGCCCATGTCATCCTCCCCCTGGATTGGTGTTCTCTGTTGCCCTACAGCCTGAACTCGCTTGCCGTCTCATAGAGGGCGAGTATGTTCTCCACCGGCGTATTGAGTTGCAGGTTGTGGCACGGAGCCACGATATATCCGGTGCCATCCCTGCCCAGCGTTCCCATATTGTCGGCAACCTCGGCGCGCACGTCGTCCGGCGTGCCGAAAGGCATCACGTGCTGGTTGTCGATGCCTCCGTGGAAGCAGATTTGCTCGCCGAACGAGTCCTTGAGCTCGGTGGGGTCCATGCCGGGGCAACGCCACTGCACCGGGTTCAGAACGTCGATGCCCGTCTCCAGGAGGTCGGGTATGAGCGGCCTGATGGCACCGTCGTCATGGTGGAAGACGATGAAACCGAACGAACTGGCCAGTTCGGTGGCCCGCACCATGTGTGGCCGGTAGAACTCGTGGAATATCGCCGGGCTGATCATGAGACCCGTCTGCGTGCCGAAGTCGTCTGTGACCTGCGTGATCTGGGCGAGCCCCTGCGTCGCCTCGAAGCAGCGGGCGTGGTACTCGTAGAACGTGTCCGAGATCTTCTGCAGCAGGTGGTGCGTGAACTCGGGCCGCAGGAGCACATCCATCAGGGACAGTTCCAGGCCCCTGAGCATGTTGTGGTAGTAGAAGATCGCCGAGTATCCGACCTGCACCGCGCGGTCGGGGTACCGCGCACACTCGCGCGCTAGCTCCGCGTAGTCGTACCACTCGGGCTCCGGCCAGGGGAAGTCGTCGAGGTCCTCAATGGTCTCCGCTTCGGCGAGCGGATGGTGGATCTGTTCCCAGTAGATGCCTCCGCCCGGGTACGGCTGTGCCTTGAATCGCATCCCCCATGCCTGCCGGACGTACGCGGAGCCGCCGTCATACGGATTGCGAAGGGGTGGGCCGACGTACGGTGGCGAGACGGTCACAATACCGTCGACGCCCAGACGGTTATAGATGCCTTGAAGGCCGTCGCAGCCCAGATGACGGCACAGCATCTCCGTCACTTCGGGCGTGCCCCAGTAGTCGGTGGGCACGCGATCCAACGTTTCGTGACCAATGGCGGCCAGAATCCTGTCGCGCGGTGAATCGCCCACGTGCTCTCACCCCCGTCCGGACGGGCTCGCCTGCACTGCCGGACTTGATGGCCCACAAGTGTAGAGCGTCGGCAGGAGCGGGGCGGCCCTGGTGGGCCCGCGGGGAGCGCCCGACCGGTGCAACGGCGCCTTTATGTTTTCTTCACATCTCGCATGTATCGTCCGCATCGGCTGGCCTTCGTCTTCCGAAGGAAGATGCGTCGCGTGGGCGCGTCCGTAGCGCGGGCGGGCATTGGCGCCCGTACAAGGCCACGGCGACTACGAAGAAACGAGTGACCGGGCACGGGGTACTCCAGATGACGA
>CAYYFS010000164.1:279-4759 GCA_964471055.1 uncultured Dehalococcoidales bacterium | reverse complement strand
GGCGAATGCCTGAGGACCTGTGCTTTGTCGTCGACCATACCCTCACCGTGCCGGCGGTACCCGCCCGTCTCACGGGTCATCAGCTGCCGGCCGCTCGGCAGCATGGTACAACCCCGGTCTTGCGCCCCGCATGCGGCGCGTGTAGTGTCGGAATCAAGGCGAGAATCCCATACCGCGCCGCCGGTTCCGCGCCAGGCTGGCCGGGAGGAAACACCAGATGTCCGAGCTAGAGACAGACGTATCGGCGACTTCTACCGTACGCCCCCTCCTTGAACAAGGCTATTCCTGCGGTGAGGCGTTGCTGCTTGCGGCCAATATCGAGAAGGGACCGGTGCGCGACACGCTGCTCCGGTGCATCCGGGGGCTATCGGGCGGCCGCGGCATCACGTGCACGCTGCTCACTGCCGGCCTACTTGCGCTCGCCGAGCGGCACACCCCGCCCGAGCGCGCACCCAGGCCCCACAACGAATGGCTGGACGCCTTCGACGCACCGGGCGCGCCCGGCTCTCCCGAGAGCCGCGTGGCACCTCAGGTGGCGGAGTTCAGGTCCCGGTTCGAAGCGCGCACAATGAGCCGACACGGTGGAATGACTTGCCTGGACGTTTCCGACATCGACTGGGGGGGAGGCCGGCCCGCCGCGGTCACAGAGGAGTTTCCGATCAGAGACTGCGTCAGCATGGCCGACGCCACACTCGAAGACCTGAACGAACTGCTCGGGGACGGCTAGCCGTTCGCTAGAGACCGTACGTCTCCTCGACCGCCTGCACGATAGCGCCCGCGTCGGGCACCGATGCCAGCTCGAGGTTCCTGTTGTACGGCGCGGGCACGTCCGCGCCGCCCAACCTTGCGACCGGGCCGTCCAGGTAGTCGAACGCCCGTTCCTGGACGTCCGCAGCAACCTCGGCCATGAAGCCTCCGGTACGCCAGTTCTCGTCAAACACGAGCATCCGGCTGGTTTTCCGGACGGACTCAAGCAGTGAGTCCGTGTCGAGCGGGCGCAGCGACCGGAGGTCGATCACCTCCGCCTCGACGCCTCGCTCAGCCAGCGCGTCCGCCGCCCCGAGCACCACTCCCACACCATGCCCGAAAGCCACCAGTGTGATATCGCTGCCCGCCCGTTTCACATCCACCTTGCCGAGGGGGACCACGTAATGCTCGCCGGGCACGTCTCCCCTTGTGCCGTACAGAAGCCCGTGCTCCACGAACACCACAGAGTTGTCGTCCGCGAGCGCCGAGCGGAGCAGGCCAAGCGCGTCATAGGGCGTGAACGGTGCAACGACTTTGAGACCAGGCGTCGACGCGAACCAGTTCTCAAGGCTCTGGGAGTGCGTGGCCGCGAGCTGAAGGCCGCCGCCCGTGGGAGTACGTATGACCAGCGGCACCTTCAGCTGACCACCGGACATGTACCTCAGCTTCGCCGCCATGTTGATGATCTGGTCGAAAGCTACCAGTGAGAAATTGATGCTCATCAGCTCGACCACCGGCCGGAGGCCGCCGACTGCCGCGCCGATTCCCGCGCCGATGAAGCCCGCTTCCGAGATCGGGGTATCAAGGATCCTCTCCGCCCCGTACTTCTCCAAGAAACCGGCGCTGATGGCATAGGCGCCGCCGTACCGGCCGATGTCTTCGCCCATCAGCAGGACGTTGGGATCACCATCAAGGGCTTCCATGAGGCCATGCCGTATGGCCTGGCGGTACGTGATTTCAGGCATGTGCTCGGGCCAGTCCTTCCGCCTGCGGCGGATCAAGCATAGATATCGGTGTGAAGCTGCTCGGGTGCCGGCTCAGGGCTTTCCTCGGCGAACCTGACCGACTCCGCTACCTGTGCCTCCGCCTCGCTCCCGATGCGGTCGACGTCCTCTACCGACAGCAGGCCTTCTTCGACCATCTTCTGAGGGAACGTTCGGAGCGGGTCCTTCTTTTCCCACTCCTCGACTTCGCTACGATCCCGGTAGCGGGCCGGGTCGGCCATCGAGTGTCCCTGGAACCGGAAGGTCTTGGCTTCCACGAACTTGGGGCCTTCGCCCGCTCGTATCTGCGACGCGGCCCGCGCGGTGGCCTCGCGTACCGCCAGCACGTCCATGCCGTCCACGGCCACACCTTCGACGCCGTACGGCTCTGCCACCTTGTAGATATCGGCACCGCCTGCCCGGCTGAGCTCGACCGCCGTGCCCATCCCGTACAGGTTGTTCTCAAGCAGGAACAGCAACGGCAGCTTCCACACGGCCGCGAGGTTCAGGGTTTCGTGGAACGTCCCCTGGTTGACCGCGCCGTCGCCGAAGAACACCACGGTCAGCGCGTCGTCGCCCTTGTACTTGCTCGAGAGCGCCAGCCCGGCCGCCAGCGGATACTGGGCACCCACTATCGCGTGGCCGCCCATGAAGTTGCGGGATGCGTCGAACAGGTGCATCGAGCCGCCCTTGCCCCCACTCAACCCAGTCGCGCGGCCGAACAACTCCGCCATGGCACGGTTCGGGTCGAGGCCGCGCGCGAGGGCGTGGCCGTGGTCGCGATAGTGCGTCACGATGTAGTCCTCGGGACGCAGCGACGAGAGTGCCCCGACCGCGACAGCCTCCTGGCCGATGTAGAGATGCAGGAAGCCGCGAACAAGGCCCCGGGTGTAGGCCTCCGAACAGGCTTCTTCGAACCGCCTGATCAGGTACATCTGGCGGAACAGCTCACCGGCAAGAGCAGGGTCGAGCCCGTCTTTTCGGCGCGCCTTCCGCCCGCGCCCGCGCGTCGTACGAGTGTCAGCCACCGCGGGCCACCTCCTCTAGGAGCCGTCCCCTTCAATCGACATTCTAACCGGCGAGCGGTGGGCTTCTACCGGACAGAGCGCACCGTCGCGCCGCCTCGGCGTCTGCTGCGGGCACACCCGACGAAAACAGGAAGCCCCCGACCGTATCACCGGGGGCTTCGCGTTCATTTCCTCCGTCTCACGACGTCAGCGGCGCCGTGGTGAAGAGTTGGCGCCCAGCAGGGCCAGGTCAGTCTCGATTGATCTCCTCGGGAAGGGGAGCTCGTTCCCGGGGTGCTCGATGTAGGGCACCGTCGGGCTGATCCCTGCGGCGATCGTAGAGACGACGGCCCGCGCGAGCGCAATGCCCACGCCTGACGCCAGGTGTTGGGCCTGGGACACACTCATCAGGACCTCCTTGCCACCGGAATTCGTTACGCCGGTCGGCTAAGTGAACTTCATGAGGCCATTATACGGGCTTCACGGCGGCAGATGTTACGAAAACGCTATATTTCATGCCTGGTTGCATCTCAAGGTGCTATCGAGGCTCGCCAGGCCGTATCCCGAAGGAAACAGGCTCATGCTGCAAGCGGGGTTTCGAAACCCGTCACTACGGCGGCGATTGCGCGCGGTCGCGGCGTTCCGCTAGTCCTGCTCACGCCGCCTGAGCCGTATCCCGTAGTGCCACGGCAACAGGTCGACAATCGATCCCGCAGGCTCAAGCTGACCGGTCTGGAGCGCCCAGTCGATGATCTGTCCCGGGTCGGGTCGGATGTCCAGGCCGGGTCCCCGGGGCGTGTCGATGTCGCGCCTCCAGTGGATGACGTGCACGAAGCCGCCCGGACGGACGACCCGAGCCCCTTCGGTCAGAATGCGGACAGGCTCCTCACAGTGCAGGATGTTGAACAGCAGGCACGCGTCCCTGGACGCAGACCCGCCGCCGAAGCCCTGCGAGAAGACGTCGCGCAGACGGCAGACCACGTTGGAGATTCCCGTTTCTGCGGCCCGCGACTGTGTGCGGTTCACCATTGTCGGCTCGATGTCGAATGCCTCGCAGGTGCCAGAGATGCGACGCGCAACGGCCACAGTGAAGGTGCCATAGCCGCAACCCAGTTCGACGACGTCGCGGACGTTGCCGTCTATGCCCAGGCGGTCGAGGATCAGGTCGATGTCGAAGAACGTCTCCCAGAGGACTTCTTCCGGCATGCCGCTCTCACGGAGCTTCACGGCAGGTCTCCCTCATCCGCGGCCGCTACCCGCCGCCTGATGCACCGCGTGACGCCCGGGCTGGCCGAGGGGGAATCGGCGTGACCGGCGGGCTGCATGGCCGGGCACCGGCCTTCTAGCCGCCGACGCCGTCGCTCGATCCGACCAGGGCCTCTTCGGTTTCGTCCCGTGCGTCGCCGGGCGCGCCCGGCTCACGCTCTTGCAGCGCACTCTCGAGACGGTTCAGGCGAATGTTCAGCTCGTTCAGCTGGCTGGTCGTCAGACGAAGGGCCTCGGCGACCGGATCGGGAAGGTGACCGTGTTCGAGGTCAGTCGTCGGCACACCTCCCTTTGTGACCGCCCTGCCGGGCACACCCACGACGGACGATCCGGCGGGTACCGGACGAATGACCACGGACCCCGCACCTATCCTGGCTCCTTCTTCCACCACGATCTGGCCCAGGACGATCGCGCCGGCGCCCAGCACGACGTGGTCGCGAATGGTCGGGTGACGCTTGCCTTTATCCAGTGTGGTTC
>CAYYFS010000164.1:0-269 GCA_964471055.1 uncultured Dehalococcoidales bacterium | reverse complement strand
GGACGACGCCCTGGTACATCAGCACGTCGTTGCCGATCTCTGCTGTCTCGCCGATGACGACGCCTGCCCCGTGGTCGATGAAGAACCGCCTGCCGATGGTTGCGCCCGGGTGGATCTCTATGCCCGTCAGGAAGCGGCCGAAATGCGATGTCATCCGCGCGGCCAGCCGCAGCCGGTGCCGCCACAGGAAGCCAGCTATTCGATGCAGCCACAGGGCGTGGAGACCGGGGTAGGCAACCAGTACCTCAAGAGTCGTCTTCGCCGCGGGG
>CAYYFS010000163.1:0-4780 GCA_964471055.1 uncultured Dehalococcoidales bacterium | reverse complement strand
GTCGTCCGGATCGTGGACCGAGTCGTCGTCCGGATGCACGATCTCCCGCTCGCGCCAGTCGTACTCATCTTCGTCGTCGATGTCCAGCGGTTCGTCGTCCGGCGCCTCGTCGTCCGGCGCCAGGTTGGCCATCGGCATGCCGACCAGCGACCCGGCGAGGTCTGGCGTCATGTCGTCGCCCAGGCTGTCCTCCGCATCGAGGGTTTCCAGCGCTTCGCCGGCAGCCTTCGCGACGGACGGCTCCGGGCCGTGAGTCGCCTCCATCAGCAAACGGCGCGCTGCAGTCCCTCCGATCGTCCTGAGGGCCGTCACCGCGGCGATCTGGACCTCCAGGTCCATGTCGTCCAGCATCGTTTCGAGCTGGTTGAGATGCATCCGGTGATCCGGGTGCTCCACATCGGATATCTGCCCGAGGGCCAGAGTGGCCTCGCGCCGTGTGGCCGCTTCCGGGCTTTCCATCTCGCCGAGCACGTGCTGCAACCATCTGGGGCTGCATGTGCGACCCATGGCGGACAGGGCACTCTGGCGCATGAGGGCGTCTTCGCTCCGGGCCGCATCCGCCACGAAACGGTCCACCGCAGCCCCGGCAAACACGGCGATCGCCTCAAGCGCCCGCCGTCGGACGCCGACGGCCTCCGATTCCTTGCTCAGCACCTGCGTCAGTGCGGCTTCGAGCCGCTCACCGTCACGGTGATGCAGCTTCCCGTCACTGGCGAGCGAGCACAGACCGGCCAGCGTCACGGCGGCGGCCGTCCTCGCCGCCTCGGATTCATCGTCCTCCAGGATCTCGATCAGCCGGCCGATCACGCTGCGGTCATCGGTTCCGGACAACCCGTCGACAGCCAGGGTTCTGGCCTTGGCATCGGGCTGGTGGAGAGCAGCCTTGAACACCGCTTCGAACTCCACACGCGCATCGCGCAATCTCAGATCGATCAGGCGGGTCAGCAACTCGCGCAGATGTTCCGCCGGCCAGTCCCCCCAGGTTTCCGCCAGCTCCGCTGCGTCGTCTGAAGGAATCCCGGACAGTTCAGCGAGGAGGTCCTCGGAGAACGAGACAGACGGATCGGTTGCTACTTCGAGGAACTCCCTGAGACCCATCTGATCCACTCCCGGGATCGGCAATCGAGGCTCTAGTCGCCTGTCGACGCGACTTCCACGCCAAGGCACCTGAACGCCGGTGTGCGCACCGAGCCGTACACCCACTGTGGCTCCGACGAGACGGCTTCGACCCGGCTGAGCACGTCGTACACGTTGCCGGAAATCACCGTGTCTTTGACGCGGCCCACGATGCGGCCATCCTCGATCCGGTAGCCCAGCAGCACGTTCGCCTTGAAATCGCCACCGAGTTCGTTCCCCTGTCCCGCGCCGAGCAGTTGCTCGACCACGAGCCCCCGTTTGATGCCGGCAAACAGGTCAGCGTATGGCGCGTCGCCGCCCGCCACATCTATCACCGACGTGCCGGGCGCGGGGAGCGAGCCCAGGCCCCGGTGCCCGGATCCCGTCGAATGCCGTCCCAGGCGTCCCGCGGTCTGCAGGTCCAGAAGGAATTCGGTCACGACCCCTCGCTCAAGAAGAGGCACCCGTCTGGAAGGCACGCCCTCGTCGTCACAGGGACGGCTGCCCGATGCGAACGGCAGCGTCGGATCGTCACTGATGGACACGCCGGCATCCACCACCCGCTCCCCCTGCCTGCGGACGAGCGGCGACGCATCGTTCGCCACGTTCTTCCCATCGAACCCTTCCAGAAGCGGTCCGAGGAGCGTCGCGACGAACCCTCTCGGCGTGAATACGACCGGAACCTCGCCTGACGGTGCGGCGGCCGTCGTCCGTGAGTTTTCAAGCTGTTCGAGCACCGTCGAGACCAGCCGGTCACTCACGTCATGGACTCGAGCTGACGAGAAGCCGTCCCACACGAACAGCATGTCAGTTCCGCGGACCAGCATCCCACCGACGCCGACGCCGTACGAAGTGCTCCTGTACTGCCCACCGCCGCCATTGGAATTGGCAACTTCCAGCGACCCGATGTGTTTGTCGACCCTCGCCTCGCACACGAGGTCCGGCCAGTCCTCCCGTATGCGGTCAATCAACTTCTGGCCGGTCTCTGCCATCTCCTCGAACGAGACCTGCTCCACCGCGGGGTCGTATGTCTCCACATCCGGGAACGGCGTCTTCTCGGGAAAGCCGAATCGCGCGTCCGCGCCGAGCGGCGCCACATCAGCCACGCGGTCCACCAGCGTGCCTTCGGCGGCCGGATCCGTTGTCGAAGAGAACCCCACCCGGCCACCGTCGACAACCCGCAGCGCCACTCCGGAAACGTCCCGGCGCGATACCTCTTTCAACCGGTTCGCTTCGAACGATACCGGCTCGCTCGACGACTCCACGCGGTACGTCTCTGCATGATCGAACCGGCGGCTCGCTACCCTGAGGAGCTCCAAACTCATTCTCTCCACCTTCGTTCGAGGACATCTGCCCCAGAATCCTGGGCCGTCATCATGTCAGCGGACACGGTCTGCCACCTCGTTTCGCATGCGCACGTCAGGCGAGTGACCGAGTCATGGTCATGCGCCCGACAGCAGGCAGTTGCGGATCCGGATGTGCGGGCTGCCGTTCGAAACCGGCAACGGACTCTGTCCACCCTTGCCACAGCCCCCACCTTCGTTCATCTCCAAGTCGTCTCCGATCGCGTCGATGTTCTCCAGGGTCGTGAAGAGGTTCCCCGAGAGCATCACCGGTCGGATCATCTCCTCAACGCGGCCGTTGCGGATCATGTACGCCTCGCCGGCGGAGAACGTGAACATCTCCATGCTCGTCATGCCGCCGTACCAGTTCTTCACGTACACGCCTTCGCCCACACCCTCCAGGAGATCATCGAAAGAAGCGTCCTGCGGCTCGATGAATGTGTTGGTCATACGCACGATGGGCGGGTACCCGTACCCGAGTGCGCGGGCGTTGCCGGTGGGCTGCTCACCCATCTTCTCGGCCGTCTCACGGGAATGGAGACGCCCCACCAGCACACCTTCGCGAATCAGATCGGTTCGAGTAGCAGGCGTACCTTCGTCGTCATACTTGTAGCTACCGCGAAGGCCCGGCACAGCAGCCCCGTCGACTATGTTCAGGCGCTCCGTGCCGAAACGCTTGCCGAGCTCCATGAGGTCCTTGAGTCGGTCGTTTTCGTACACGTGGTCTGCCTCTGAGAGATGGCCGAACGCCTCGTGAGCGAAGACCCCGGCCAGTATCGGGTCCAGGACCACCGTCCGCTCACCGCCCGGCAGGGCTTTCGCGGAAAGCTGTGCCACAGCGCGCTCCGCGGCGGCCACCACCTCATCGTCGAGGCCCTCCACCAGGCCGAAATCCCCGGCGCTCCCGATGCTGAACCCCGACTGCTGGACATCGCTTCCGTTGCGCGCCTGGGCGGACACGCGGGCGATGACATGTACCTGCTCCCTCTCCAGATAGGCACCTTCGGAACTCGCGAAGAACATCTTCCGGCGGTTGTCGCCGTAGATGATGTCGGAGCTGTGGATTCCGTTCACGGACCACACAAGGTCGTTGTAGTGGCCCATCTGTTTCGCCTTCTCGCCCACGGGCACGGATGCGGGGTCGCGCGTCAGGGTGGGCGGCTCGGCATCCACGTGCGGGGCGACTTCCGCCAGTTCGGTGCGTTCACCGCCGACGGCCCGGGCCTGCGAGACGGCGTGCCTCACCTTGCCCTTCAGATCATCCAGCCTGTTGAAGCAAACGAAGCCCCAGCCGCCGTTGACCACGGCCCGCACGTTGCCGCCCTTCCCGCTGGTCTGTCCGATGTTCTCCAGGTCACGGCCGCGGTACGTGATGCGCGTCGAGTCGGTTTCCTCGATGCGGATCTCGGCATAGTCGGCCCCGTGACCGCGGAGGGCGTCTTCCATCAGGTCGCGAAAGGACAACGAGAACCTCCTGCACAGCGGTCCCACTCCGACGAGCGTGGCGATGCTTCATCATAGCAACGCCGTCCGAGAGCGCCGGGCAGAGGGCATGCGCTGATAGACTCCACCCGCCACCGACCGCCACCCACGTTCCAGCCTACGCCGGGAACCGAACATGGCTGAGCCACGCCTGACCGACCAACAGATACGGCGCCTTCTCAAGTTCAAGGGCTACGGGAATCCGGCAGGACGCTACTGGTTCATAGGCATGGAAGAGGGCGGTGATCATCCCTGGGAGGAGATGGTAGGACGAGCCGACACGTGGCGCGAGGTAGAAGACCTGGCACACGCGCCACGGCCGTGGGCTCCGGAATTCAGGTCCACGTTGCACATGTGCCACACATCTACGTGGTGGATGATGTGCCAGATCGTCGGGAGGTTGTCCAGTGAACCCGCCTGGTGCGACACGAGCCACGGAGGGTTCGTACGTGGCTACCAGTCGAAGTGTCTAGGTAGACGCTGTGGCAAGACGTTCCTCACGGAGATCCTTCCTCTGCCCAAGAAGAACATATCGGACTGGCCGTTCGAGTCCCTGTACGCGACCAGAGATGAATACGAGGAGGCGGTGCTCTCGGAACGGCTCAGAGAACTCAGGAACCTGTTTGACAGGTATGAGCCCGAGTATGTGCTCTGCTACGGAAAGAGTTTCTGGCCGCACCACAGGCAGGTGTTCAGCGACGCGGAGTTCACGTCAATCCTCGATGGCAAGGCTCAAATCTCGACCCTGGGCAGGTCAACCATCGGCCTGACCGCGTTCCTCGATCCCACGGTCGTGGGCAAGACAGTCGACTTCATCGAGGAGCTGTGCAGCGCGGTGG
>CAYYFS010000162.1:0-4937 GCA_964471055.1 uncultured Dehalococcoidales bacterium | reverse complement strand
TCAACCCGGACCTGATAACCGCCGGTGGGTTCTCCCTCAGCTGGCACGGTATCGGTGCCTTCGTGGCGGTTGCCTTCGCCGTGTATCTGGTCTACCGATGGTCCCGTGGGGAAGGGCTCGAAGCGCGCTACCCCGGCATGGTATTCAACACGGCCGTCTGGGCGATCGTGGGCGGCATCATCGGCGCACGGGTCGTGCATGTTGCCGACCACTGGGGCACGATCTATTCCTTCGACAACTTCACGCAGGTGTTCGAGGTGTGGCGCGGTGGGATCGGCCTGTGGGGTGCCATCCTCGGCGGCTGGCTCGCCGGTTCGGCGTACGCGTATCTGGCCCGGTATCCGGTCGGTCGCCTGGTGGACCTGGCCGCGCCGGCGATGCTGATCGCGCAGTCCGTCGGGCGCATCGGGGACATTATCAGCGGGGAGCACTGGAGCCGGGCTACGGACCTGCCCTGGGGGGTGTACTTCACGCACCCGGATAGCCCGGGGCGCGACGGGGCGGCACAGTTTCACGGCGACGCTGAGCAGGCTGTGCACCCGGTGGCGCTGTACGAGATCGTCTGGAACCTGATCTCCGTTGCCGTGCTCTGGCGGCTCCGGGGGCGACTCAAGCCGGACGGCAGTTTGTGGGTGGCGTACCTGACCCTCTATGCGACGGGCCGTATGGCTATTCAGTTCCTGCGCCTGGACCCTGTGAAGTTCTGGGGACTCCAGGAGGCGCACATCATCGCAATCCTGGTGCTGGTGGTGGCCATCCCGTACCTGATCCTGAGGACCCGGCCTGCGCAACCGGAGGAAGGGGCCGATCCGTCGGACCCAACCGATCCGGCAGGCGATCCCGAGCCGGAACGGGAGCCGGCAGCCTAGGTTGGCATCGCGCGCCTACGGGCGTCCGGTGGAAGGCCTGATGTCCAGCAGCCCCAGCTGTTGGCGCTTCCTTCCTGCCCAGAAGTCGCTCTTCAGCGAATAGGCGACGTCGACTGCGCCTGGTCCGAGCTCGGCCCGGCCAAGACCGAAGCCGATCGCGTCCACCCGCCGGCCGTTCTGTTCAAGTGCCAGGCGCAGATGGGCGCCGCCGGAACCCACCGTCTTCACCTGGAGGGGCAGGGCACCTCGAGTAACGAAGACCGGCTTGGGATTGGCTTCGCCAAAGGGCTCCATGGATTCGACCAGCTCCCAGAAAGGCCTTTCCAGCCGGTCGAGCGTGATCTCGGCATCCGCCTCAATCAGGGGGTCGACGTTGACCCCGGCCAGAGCCCATCTCGCGTGCTCCGCGAGGCTTGAGAGAACCCCGTCGAGCAGGTCGGCAGGTACGGTGAACCCTGCGGCCCTGGCGTGCCCTCCGAACCGTTCCAGATTCTCGGCGTGTGGCAGGAGCGCTGCATGGATATCGAACTCGGGCACGCTGCGGGCACTCGCCCTGGCCACGTCTTCGCGCAGTGCCACGGCGATAGCAGGGCGGTTGTATTCGCCGCACAGCCTCCCGGCAAGGGGCCCGAGCAGGCCCGACGGCATGTCGTCATTGCGGACCACCAGGAGCTCGGGGAGCGGTGCGCCCGCGGCCATGAGCTGGTTCTCCGCGTTCCGACGCGCTTCGTTGCTCAGGTGCCGGCGCTCCATGTTGATCGTGTCCAGGCGCGCCGCGAGCGCCTCGGCCTCGGCCGGATCGTTCGTCAGCAGGATGTCCAGGGCTGGCGCCGGATCGCCCAACCTGCCCGGCGCGTTCAGTCGGGGCGATATCTGGAAAGCCACTGTCTCGGAGTCGAGCGGGCCGGCCGCGCCGGACGGGCGGGCATGGGCGACCAGGCTGCGCAGGCCTGGATGCGTCGAGCGCGGCAGTTCGTGCAGGCTCTCCCTCGCGAGGACCCGGTTGTCGCCGAGGAGAGGCACGGCGTCCGCCAGAGTGCCGAGTCCCGCGAGCACTGCCGGTGACCTCGGGCAGGGCCTGTCAAGGCGCGCGTACAACGCCTGGATAACCTTGAACGCCACGCCGGCCCCGGACAGGTCCTGTTCCGGCGGGATCGTTCCCGAATCAGCGGATTGATGGGGATTGACGACGGCGATAGCAGGCGGACGTCCGCTCTCGGGAAGGTGATGGTCCGTTACCACCGCGTCGATCCCGCAGGCCCGGGCGTGCGCAAGGGCCGTGTGGGCGGTGGAGCCAGTGTCGACCGTGACGATCAGCGTCAACCCACGCCGTCGGAACTGCTCAACGGCTTCTGGCGTCAAACCGTGCCCTTCTCGATCGCGGTCGGGAATGTGCGGGGACACCGGACAGCCAAGCTCCCGCAGGGCCAGAGTGAGAGCCGCGGTGCCTGAGAGGCCGTCGACGTCGAAATCGCCGAACACACCCACCGGCTCTCCCCGGGTCGTCGCCTGTACAAGCCGGTCCACGGCCGCGTCCATATCCGGCAGTTCGCGCGGGTCGCAGAGATCTTCGATGCGGGGCCGGAGGAAGGTGCGGGCTGAGCGAACATCCCGGACGCCGCGGTTGTACAGGAGGCGGGTGAAAAGCCCGGCCGACGGGATGCCTATGTGGTCCGTATCGAGGACGAAGTCAGCGGGAGGGGGCTCGCACAGTCGCCAGCGAGGCCGGTTCACCGGCTGATCCGGGCACCGGTCGCGCGGATGCCGCTCAATTCGGGTGCGGTCCGCTCGATCCGGCTTCCAAGGGTCACTACGCCTCGAACTTCCTGAACACGACGGATGTGTTGTGGCCACCGAAGCCCAGTGAATTGCTCATGGTGGCCCGCACAGGCTGCCTGTGCGCTTCGTTTGGCACGTAGTTGAGGTCGCAATCCGGGTCCGCTGTCTGCTGGTTGATGGTCGGCGGGATCGCCGAATCCACGATTGCCAGGACGCTGAACGCGGACTCGATGCCGCCGGCGCCTCCGAGCAGATGCCCGGTCATGGATTTGGTGGAGCTTATGAGGACGTTTTGTGCGTCCTCGCCGAACGCCTTCTTGACCGCCTGCGTCTCCAGCCTGTCGTTGAGGGGCGTTGACGTACCGTGGGCGTTTATGTAGTCGACGTCTGCGGTCGTCAGACCCGCGTTATCAAGTGCGGCCCTCATGGACCGTGCCGCACCCTCTCCGCCGGGACCTGGTGCCGTTATGTGGTGGGCGTCGGCCGTGGCGCCGTAACCGGCCACCTCTGCGAGTGGCGTTGCTCCGCGGGACTCGGCGTGGTCCAGCGCTTCCAGCAGGAGGACACCCGCACCTTCACCGAGCACGAACCCATCGCGGTCCGCGTCGAACGGGCGAGACGCGCCCTGAGGATCGTCATTGCGCTTCGAGATGGCGGTGAGGGCGTTGAATCCCGCCACACCTATCGGACAGATGGCGGCTTCGGCACCCCCGGCAAACGCCGCGTCCGCCGCACCCCGACGGATCACCTCCAGCGCCTCGCCAACGCCGTCGGCACCGGTGGAGCATGCCGAAATGGGAGCGAAGTTCGGTCCCCTCGCCCCGGTCATCATGGAGATCTGGGCGCTGCCCATGTCCGGCAGCATCATCGGAATCAGGAACGGGCTCACGCGACCCGGCCCGCGCTGGGACATCACGTCGAACTGCTGCGAGAGCGTGAGGATGCCCCCGACGCCGCTGCCGACGAACACGCCGATCCGGTCGGCGTCAACTTTCTCCATGTTGAGCCCGGCCTGCTCCTTCGCCTCCAACGCAGCGACGCAGGCAAACTGGGCGTACCTGTCGATCCGGCGAGACTCCTTCCGCCCGAGCGCCCCCGCCGCATCGAACCCTTTCACCTCTGCGGCAATATGAGTATCGAATCCTTCTGGATCGAAGGAGGAGATGTGGTCGGCCCCGGACTGGCCCGCCAAAAGAGCGGCCCAGGAGGAGTCCCTGTCTAGCCCCACAGGGCAGATGACGCCGATTCCGGTCACTACAACGCGTCTTGTCATCAGTAATCTTGCTCCCCGGTTGCGCTGCCGGTCTCTTTGCGCTCGCAGGCCCGATCTGGGGCTGGCGCGGCCGGTTGGTGGCGAAACGCGCAGCGGCGTTTTGTGGACAACGCGAAAACAGGGCTCGTGCCCTGCCACAGATGGCGGATTATACCAACACCCCGGGCGCCCATGGCGTCCCACCCCGAAGAAAGGCGCGCCTTCTTCTGCTCCGGCCGGAGCGGCCATTTTCCGCGACGTGGCGCGGCTGGGAAATGGCGATGCTCCTCGTCGGTCGGCGAGAACTGGCGCGACTACAATCCAGATATGGGTTCAGGAGACGGGCGAACAGTGGGCCGGGCAACCGCCGGGATGGAGCCGGTGTCGGTCCGCATCGAGACGCACGGCTGCAAGCTGAACGCGGCCGACAGTCAGACGCTCGCCCGTCGTTTCCTGGGCGCCGGGTACCGTCTCGCAGCGAACAGCACGCCGGACGTGTACGTGCTCAACAGCTGCACGGTGACGCATGTGGCCGACCGCAAAGCGCGGCACGCGCTTGCGTCAGCGCGACGCCGGTATCCGGGGGCCCTGGTGGTCGCGGCCGGGTGTCTCTCTGAGCGACTGCCGGATGACGTCGGCGCGCTGCGGGCAGTCGATCTTGTCGTACCGGTGAGCAGAAGGGACCGCCTCGTCGAGATCGTGAGCGAGCGCCTCGGGAACAGGGCACCACGACGCGGTTCCGCGGCAGGGGTGGGCGCGCAGAGGTATCTGCTGGGCCGGACGCGTGCCGACGTGAAGATCCAGGAAGGATGCGATCAGGCGTGCGCGTACTGTGTGGTGCCAGGAGTTCGCGGACCTGCCCGAAGCGTGCCGGTTGCGGCGGTGGTCACAGAGGTGGCGCGACTCGTGCGCGACGGGTGTTCTGAGGCGATTCTGACCGGCACCCGGCCGGGTTCGTACGGGCAAGACCTTGGAACGAATCTCGGCGAGTTGCTGCGAGCGATCCTCGGAGAAACCGATGTGCCGCGCCTGCGCGT
>CAYYFS010000161.1:0-4983 GCA_964471055.1 uncultured Dehalococcoidales bacterium | reverse complement strand
CCGGCCATCAGCCCACCGTCCACCAGTACGGATGAGCCGGTCATGAAGGATGCTTTGTCGCTGGCCAGGAACAGGACCATGTCGGCGACATCCTGTCCGGTGCCCATCCGTCCCAGCGGGTGTACCTTGCCGAAGCCCTCGACGGCGGCGTCCACGTCGTCGGACGACAGCGCTACCACCTTCCGGAGCAGCACCGTGTCGATGGCCCCGGGGCAGATCGCCAGCACACGTATGCCCTCCGGCGCGAAATCCAGGGACATCTGGCGCGTCAGCGAGAGTATTCCCCCCTTGCTGGCAGCGTAGGCGGGCACGAGCCTCTGGGACGCGAGTCCCTGCACGCTGGCGTTGTTGATGATCACGCCACCCCCGCGCTTGCGCATGTACGGAATGCAGTACTTGGACATCAGGAAATGGCTTCTCAGGTTCACCGCCAGGAACCGATCCCACAGCTCCTCCGGCAGCTCCTCCGCGGTCATATACGAGTCAGGAGGCTGCATGCCGACGTTGTTGAACAGGATGTCCACTCCGCCGAACGCGGCTACAGTCTCATCCACGGCGCGCCTGCAATCGGCGACTTCGCCCATGTCGGCTTCTATGAACATGCTCGCCGGGCCTTCACCCTGAAGCCGGCGCTCCGTGGCGAGACCCGCCTCGCGGTCGTAGTCCGTAATCGCGACCTTCGCGCCCTCTTTCGCGAAGGCAAGGGCAGTAGTGGCGCCCATGCTGAGCGCGCCGCCGGTGACTATCGCCACTTTTCCGTCGAACGTACCCATCCCAGTTCCCTCTACATGCCCCCGACCGGCCTCGATTTGTTTGCGTACCGAGTCTCACAGGACACCACGAGTCTCCTGCCCCACGTTGCAGGAGCAGCGCGAACGACATTGCCAGAAAGGGTCCAGCCCGTCAACACGCGACGCAGCAGCGGGAAGTACTCGGGGGGTCTACTCGGAAGAACCTGCGACGCGGCGGCTGTCTGCGGCGACCGGCGACGGGGGGAACGGCTCTGGCCTGCCGAGATAGTAACCCTGTCCGTACTCCGCACCTACTTCGGCCAGGAACTGCATGGTCTCCTCGTCCTGCACAAACTCGGCTATGACCTCAAGGCCGAGTATGTGTGCGAGATTGACGAGGCCGCGGACCAGGTCGCGTGAGAAGTCATCCGTGCGCAGATCCCGGACAAGGCTCCCATCCAGTTTCAGATACGCGAACGAAAGATCCCTGATCTCCCTGAACGACGCCGACCCGGTGCCGAAATCGTCCAGCGCGAGGCTGAATCCGGCGTCACATAGCATCGACACGAACCGCTCAGCCCGCGGCCCGCCGCGGACGGCCGCCGTCTCGGTAACCTCGAGGGTCACCAGTTGCGGCTCCACGTTCCGTTCCGCGGCTTGCTCGATGACGAAGCGGGCCATGTCCGGCCCTGCAGAAAGCGCCGAGATGTTTATCGAGAGGTGAAGCCTGTCGCCCGCGAGCGCGTACTGCTGCCATCGCTCAAATGAACGCTCGATGACCCTTCGGTCCAGCAGGTGCACGAGGCCCAGCTCTTCGACCCCGGTGATGAACTCCCCCGGGAGCCGGAGAACCCCCTCAGCGTCCTGCAGGCGCACCAACACCTCCCATATCGTCGTATCGCGGGTCGCGATGTGCACGACCGGTTGCCGGAACAGGATCAGGCGGTCTTCATCCAGGGCGTCCATGATCACGTTCCGGGTGCGCTGGAGAGCAGTGGCTGTTTCCATACGCCCCTCCGAGGGGTCGTACAGGTACGCCCTGCCCCGGCCTTCCTCCTTAGCCCTGTACAGCGCCATGTCCGCGTACGCCCGGAGGTCATCGATTGTGACCCCTTCGATCGGAAACGGCGCCAGTCCCGCGCTACATGACAGCTGGATGCGCTCCCCCGCGGCCGTGACGCCGAGCTCTGAGACTCGCTGCACCAGCTCGTTCGCCTTCTCCATCGCGGCCTCGGCGGGAGCGTCGTGCAGGATGATGCTGAACTCATCGCCGCCGATGCGTGCCACTATGTCCGATGAACGAGTCCCATCCCGGAATGCCTGAGCGACCGCGCGCAGGGCATCGTCCCCCGCCGAATGGCCGTAGGTGTCGTTCACGTACTTCAGAGCGTCCACGTCCACGTACACCAGCGCACCGTGGGTTGCCCGGCGCTCCGCCAGCCGTATCGACTGCTGGAGCATGACCATGAACTGGTGGCGGTTGAGCAGGCCCGTCAGCGTGTCGGTCGTCGCAAGACGCTGGAGTTCCTCCTCGACCCGTCGCCGCTCGGTGATGTCGCGCTTGATCGCGACGAAATGGGTGGTCCCGCCATCGCGGTCCTTCACCGGCGTGATCGTCTGATCCTCGTAGTACTCCGAGCCGTCCTTGCGCCTGTTCACTATCTCGCCGGCCCACACAGATCCCGACAGAATGGTGCGCCAGAGCTGCGTGTAAAAGGTGTTCGACTGGCGGGAAGACCGCAAGATACTGGAAGCGGCGCCGACCGCTTCTTCCCTGGAGTAGCCGGTACCCGCGGTGAATGCTTCATTCACGTACTGGATCACACCGTCCTGGCCGGTGATCATCACCATGTCGGCGGCCGATTCCAACGCGGTGCCGAGGAGACGGATCTCGCGCTCCGCGCGCCGCTGCTCCGTGATCTCGATGCCGGTGGCGATAAAGAAATCTACGGCTCCCCGCGATCCGCGCATGGCCGAGCCGGCCCAGGAGATGAGGTGGCGGGTCCCATCCTTGGACGTCCACTCGCTTTCGTAGCTGTCCGGGAAACTGCCGGCGTCAATCCCTTCGAACAGCCACCTTACCTGCTCCGCCTGCTCTCCCTCCAGGCAGAACTCCCAGATCGACCGACCGCGTGCCTCTTCATTCGTGTAGCCGGACAGCCGCTCGCCGGTTCGGTTGAGGCTGACGATCCGGGCCGAGGTGTCGAGGACCACGACCAGGGCATCCGTAGTGTCCAGGATCCCGGTGACGAAGTTGCGTTCGCTCTCGATGTCCCGTTCCTGGGCGACCCGCATCGTGACGTCACGCGCCACGCCCTCGACCGCGACGAGACTCCCTAAGTCATCGCGCACCGGAAAGCTCTTCACTTCGGCCCATACGACGCTCCCGTCTTCGCGCTGCCAGCGTATGACCGAAGCCGATGACGGAACGTCGGGGGATGTGAGAAGGGCTTCCAGCCGCTTCTGGTCTTCCGGATGGGCGGAGCGGATGAGCAGGTCGAGATCCGCGCGGTGATCCTCCGGCGGGTGCCCCGTCAGGTCGACCACGCCCTGGCTCACGTACTCGAGCGCGTGCGTCGGCGAAATCCGTAGCCGGAACATTACGTCGCCGCCGCGTTCGGCGAGACGTAAGCGCTGGGGTTCTCCCCACGCCTCTGCCATGTCTGTGCCTCCGGGGTCGGACCTGGAACCTGTCCGACCCGTGTGTGCCCAGTCTACCCGCCAGCGGCTGGCCTCAAGTACGTGGAGCCACTAGGAAGCGGGCAAGGGCAAACGCCAGAGCCTGCGCCTCGGAATCCGGCATCTGGAGCACGCCGCCGCAGGCATATGCAGCAGGGCGGCCTACGAACGCACAGCTATCAGCTCGGCGGAGACCAGCAGACGATGGTCGTACACCTTGGCCGGGACGCAGGCGACGAGCGTGATCGTCGAGTACGACGAATCCACCAGCTCCAGATCGTCCTCGTGCACAACCGCAGCGCCGGTAACGCGATAGAGGTACTCCCCGTCCGTGTTCGCGACGACAACGTCGACCGGATCCTCCTTGATCAGGCCTGGGATGCGCGTCAGATTGCGGAAGACGCTCCCCTCTCCCCTGGCGAGGCTCTCCAGGTGCCCGAAGTACCACCCTCCCGCCGGTTCCCCCGGGTTCGCCGTGCCCGGGATATGGCCGACCACGTTCTTCGGGGTTTCGTAGGCCCGGCTGTCCTCCAGATCGACTATGTCCAGCTCGATCACTTCCGCGTCCAAACCGATCGCCTCGATCCGCACGGCCGAAGCTGCGCTCCCTCCACCGATTGCAGACGTGACATTTCGTGCATCGACCCTCTCGAACCCCGCCGGCAACCCGCGCCCCCCGTACGGGTCGCTGCCGGCCCAGTAGGGGTCCGACCAGTATTTGGGGTTGACCCATGTGGCCGGATATATCCCGCCACTCTCCGGCTCGGCGAGCCGGATCATTGCGGGGTGCGATGCCTCAGCGGCGACCGAAGACGGCCAGGGGCTGACCTCTGGCGCTGCGGCCACGGTAGCCGTCGGCGCAGGCGGAGGGCCGAGCCCCAACTCCGGCCGTTGCTCCGGAGGCACCTCGTAGGCCAACTCCGATAGCCCGGTGCGGGCGACGCGCGCGTAGACCAGGTACGAAACCCCGATGGCGATGAGAATCCCACCCACGGCGATCGCTGCGTAGGGCAACCATCTCGGGAATCGCCATCCCGGCCGGAGGCGACGCAGCAGGTCCACCTCGCCCTGATCCCCCTTGATGAAGATCGTGGTCCTGAGTCTGTCGAAGGACTTGTCCGGATCGCGGGGGCCTGAACGCGCCCGCTGTTCTCCCCACGGGCCGGTCCACCCCGGCTCCTACTGAGGCCCCAGTATACGGCCCACGATCTAGCGGTCCCCCGGAACTGATAGGCTCCAATTCCATGCAGAGCCCAAAGCCAACCCCTCACCGCACCCGCCCACCGGAGGCGATCTCCTTTGGAGAGACGCTGTTCGACCGCTTCGAGGACGGCGACTACCTGGGCGGTGCCCCGCTCAACGTTGCCTGGTACCTGGATCAGATGGGCATCCCTGTCGGCTTCGTCAGCGCGGTCGGCCGGGACGAACTGGGAACCGCGGCACTGCGCGCGCTTGAGCGGACCGGCATTTACACCCGGTGGGTGTGCCGCCGCCCCGAACCCACCGGCACGGTGGATATCAGTCTGAGCGACGGCCAACCCTCCTACGTGTTCGCGAGCAATGTCGCGTGGGA
>CAYYFS010000160.1:1866-4994 GCA_964471055.1 uncultured Dehalococcoidales bacterium | reverse complement strand
ATGTAGAACCGCACCACCGGGTAGTCGGAGCCCCAGCACATCCTGGGTCCGAATCTCTCGTAGCACGCGCGGTAGACCCACAGCGTGTGGGAATACGGGTATTCCCACTTGTTCTCCTCATCGCTGAGATACGAGAATCCGGACAGCTTGAGGTAGATATTCGGCAGTGCCGCCGACTCGAGAACTTCGCTGAGGTTCTTGTGCGGCGGCGGCTCCGACGCCTTCAGGCTCGACATGTGGTGGCACAGGATCGGCACGTCCGGGAACCGCTCAGCGACCCTGCGTAGCGCGGGCTGGTGGTGGGGTGAGCACGCGATCGAGGCGATGAGTTTCGCCTCGCGGGCCACGGTGAAAAAGTCGACCCCGTTCGGCGAGTTCATCCAGTCGCCGTCATCCTCGTTCGCCAGGTAGTGCGTGAACCCCTTGATCGGCCACTTCTCGGTGGCCTGTTCCAGCCGTTTCGCGGCGCCCGGCGCGGCGTAAGTGTCCGACCAGGATGAATCCACGTCAGCGTACTGGTAGAGGCGGGACGGATACCGGCGGACGCTCTCCGCGATGTAGTCGTTGTTGGCGGGATTGTGTTCGATCTGCGCCGAGACGATCGTCGCCTGCTGCACGCCATTCAGGTCCATCTGGTCGATCAGCTGCTCGATGGTGCCCCGCGACTCCGGGTCCGGGACGGGCGGGTCGTACGGCCAGTAGGTCCACGCGTGGCAGTGGGAGTCGATGATCATCTGTGTCCTCCGTTCGCTCGTTCCGCGCCGGAGGCCACTACTGTGGCCACCCGCGGCGGGCATCCTAGGGGCCGCAGTCGCTGCCGGTCAAGCAACGGTGCTCCTTCTCCGTGGATGGGGGCATTCGTCGTTGAACGCACGTTGCGAGGCGCGGTATCATGACCGTCGGGCGACCGTGTTCCGGGAGCGGCTACCGCGGCCGGGACACTTCGTTCGCGCAGGAGCGTAGCTCAGCTGGCTAGAGCAGCGGTCTCCAAAACCGCAGGTCGGGGGTTCGAGTCCCTCCGCTCCTGCCAACCGCGTCCACAGGGTCGCGGCCGGGCGTGCCGAGGTGTTGGAATTGGTAGACAAGCAGCGTTGAGGGCGCTGTGCCCGCAAGGGCGTGCGAGTTCGAGCCTCGCCCTCGGCACCAACCAAACGGCCGTCCGGGAGCGCCGGCCGGCATCGAGATTGCGAGCCGTGGCGACGTAGCCAAGTGGTCTAAGGCAGGGGTCTGCAAAACCCCCATTCGCCGGTTCGAATCCGGCCGTCGCCTCCAAACTCACTCTGAACTGCAAGAGGCCCCGGTGTCATCCGGGGTTTCTTCGCGCTCTGAGAGCAGCTTTGACAGCAACTCGGCCCTGAAAACGACCTCAAGGGTCCGTATGACCCGCTCCGGTTCTTGGAGCACGCTGAGGATGCTCACGGACTGTCAGAGCGGGACGGAAAGCGCTGACGAGCACCCCTGAAGGATCACTCGACACGGAACTGTTTCTCTTCCATGGCTACCAGTCTGAGGAAGCGGCAACTGGCACAGTCCTCGTATCTCGTGGCATACGTGCCCTGCCATTGGTCGTTGGACAGGGTGCCTGCTACGATCCAGCAGATTCTGCCAGCGTTCTTTCCACTGTTCACCCCGTCATACCCACTGAAGGTTGCCGCCGGGCAGATTCCCTCTTCGGATGCGCAGGCTCCTCCCGGCTCCCTGCCGCACTCCATGAACTCCCAGCAATTGGTTCGCCGCTCCAAAGTCTTGAATCCTTTTCGTTAGCTGACCGCTGCCCCGAAGACGCCCACATTCCGGGAAGGCACAACGGGGCGTCCCGCACGCGGACGCGGCACCCTGCGTTGCGCGCTGAGGCACCCGAGTCGCGGCGTACGGCGGCCGCCCCGGTCTTCAGAGAAACGGATCCCGGGAATCGCGGGTAGCGGTGTGCACGCAATTCGGGTTTGGGGAGCACTCTCAAATCACGGCTGGCACCGTCGGGGCACCAGGAGATTCCAGTGGGGCCGCGGGGTCGGATGGAGCTCGATCAAGGCCGGTTCACGGTCGCGGCTGCTGCCGACCGCCAGGCCGTGGGGGCACGTGGTCAAGGGTTGGTGTGTTCGGTCGGTCGAAGGTCAGGCCGATGCCCCCTGCAGTAGCTGGCGACCGGCTTCGGCGCGCCGTCGTCACCCGCACAGGTGCGTTGCATCGGGACCGGCTCGGGCCGCCCGGCTAACATAGCGAGTAGAGGAACCTGTCGGCACAGAGATACGGAACAAAGCCCGGCAACGAACTGGCGAGGAAGCCTGCCATGTCTGCTCGACCCGTCAAGCGAGTCGTGAAGGCGAAGCCGACCATCGACGTAGGCCTGCGTCGGCGCAGACCCACCCGTATGGCCCACGACAGCAAGAGCCCGTAGCACCGGGCCCGTCCACAGGGAGTGAGTTTTGAGCATCCGCGGAATCGCCTTCGACATCGACGGCACGCTGGCAGACACGGTCCCCGTCTGCCTCACGGCGTTCCGGCGAACGTTCCTTCAGTACACGGGCAGGCGCTACAGCGACAACGAACTCAAGGCGCTGTTCACGCCCACCGAAGAGGGCATCGTCAGGCAGGTGATCCCGGATCAGTGTCCGGATGCGGTGGACACGTTCTTCCGGGAGTACGAAGCCGCCCACGAAAACTGCACCGCACCGTTCGCCGGCATACACGAGATTCTGAGCGAGCTGCGCCGCCGCGATGTCCGGCTCGCGGCCCTGACGGGCAAGGGGCCTACGACCGCCGCCATGTCGCTGGGCCGGATAGGCCTGTCCGACTTCTTCGAGACGGTACTCACCGGCAGTGAGACCGGGGTCGTGAAATCCCGGAGACTTCGCGAGCTCTCGGCTCTGTGGGACATCGAGCCGTCAGCTCTTGCCTATGTGGGCGACACGGCAAGCGATATCGATCAGGCCCGTGACGCGGGTGCAGTGCCCCTGTCCGCGGGCTGGGCCGCGTCGACGGACGTTCGCTCTCTGGAAGAGGCCGGGCCGCACGCACTCTTCCGGACGACGGACGAGATGCTCGATTGGGTGCGGTCAGGGGCCGTCTCCGGGAGTCCCTAGCCTTCCCGGTGTTGCCCGTGGGACGCGACTCGCTTGATCCCGGGC
>CAYYFS010000160.1:0-1766 GCA_964471055.1 uncultured Dehalococcoidales bacterium | reverse complement strand
TCCCGGGCATCGGGCGCGGTGATCACGGTTTGGTCCAGAGCGCGATCGCAGCCGCAGGGACACGGCCCGGCCTGTGCGGCGAGAACCGGGATAGCGTTGCGGATTATCGCGCGGGCGTGCTCGGCGTTCTCCTGCAACACCTTTACCACGGCCTCGACCGAGACGGCGTCGTGTTCGGTATGCCAGCAGTCGTAGTCGGTGACCATCGCCGCTGTGGCGTAGCAGAGCTCGGCTTCTCTGGCGAGCTTCGCCTCGGGCATGTTCGTCATGCCGACGACGTCGCAGCCCCAGGAGCGGTGAAGCTCGGATTCCGCCAGGCTGGAGAACTGCGGTCCCTCCATGACGAGATATGTGCCCCCGCGCGTCATGGCCACCCCGGCTTCCTCCGCCGCCTGTTGCAGCGCGTCGCCGAGCCGGGAACACACCGGGTCTGCCATGGAAACGTGGGCCGCCACGCCTTCGCCGAAGAAGGTCTTTCTGCGTGCGAAGGTCCGATCGATGAACTGGTCTACGATCACGAACGTGCCGTGCGATAGCTCCTCCCTCAGCGATCCGACCGCGCTGAACGAGAGGACCTGCGTGACCCCGGCAAGCTTCAGGACCTCGATGTTCGCCCGGTAGTTGATCTCACCCGGCACTAGCCGGTGGCCGCGGCCGTGCCGGGGAAGGAACACCACCCGCGTACCCTCGATCTCACCGGTTAGTAATTCGTCGGACGGGTCGCCGAACGCGGAATCGACGCGCACCCACTGAGCGCGTTCCAGGCCGTCCATGTCGTACACACCGGTGCCCCCGATGACGCCCAGCACCGGCTCTCCGGCGGAGTCCCTTGCATCTCCTCTCATCGAGCCACAAGCTCCCTCCTGACGTGCCGCCTGCGCTCTGCCCGCGACGACGAAGCGTGATTCTCTCCGGCCCCGAGGATACGACCCGTCGGCGCCGCACCACAATGCCCCGTCGCGGGATGCGCCGTTTGAGCGTCTGTTGCGCATGGCTCCGGCTGCGCGATTCAATGTGACTGCACCGCGCCGTGCCGGGGTGGCGGAACGGTAGGAACTGGGGACATGCAATCCCCGACTCCGTCGTCCAGGGTCGTCCGTGGAAGCGTGTCTGGGTTACTAGATCGGCGAAGGGCGTCCGCTGAAGCCCGCTCCGGAGCCTGCCGATCCGCCCGCTCGGGTGTCACGCCCGGGGCGGGATCACTGGGAGCCCCCCCGGATTGACCTCGTTCCGGGGTGTCGGGCCGGACATGAGCGGCCGGCACACGAGTACTCCGTCTGTCCCGCCCCCGGTAGCCGTACCATCCGTCGTCTCGGACCGGCAGCCAGCGGAAGCCGTGCCCCCTGCTCTTGCCGTGGTCAACGCAACCGCATTATCTATCGCTGAGGCTTGTTCAGGGTCTGCTTCGGCGTTCGTCCCTTCCTTGGCACCTATGTCTCCCCTGCCGGACGTCCAGCGTCCGATCCTTCAATTGGGCTCACTGAGGGGGACAGACCGGCAGGCCGTCGACGCGGGACATGGTCGAGTGGGTCGTTGACGCGGACCGCACGGTGTGTTTCTAGCAGCTGCCGTGCAGCACGTGTCGAGGCCTATGCCCAGGCCCGGCGGTCTGCTTTGAGCTCTGCACGCAGAGGCTCTGCTACTATGGCCCGCCGCGGAAGGTACGTCACGTCGTCAACAGGCCTCATCGAGCCGGAAAGACGGGAAGCAACACATGACGCAGGAGCGCGCACTTGAAGGAATGGTGGTCCTGGACTGTACGCAGT
>CAYYFS010000159.1:3870-5018 GCA_964471055.1 uncultured Dehalococcoidales bacterium | reverse complement strand
GTCGAGTTGATCGGGCGGTCAGGTCATCCGCGAGGCGGCACGCTGGACACCATCGAGTCATTCCCGCTGACCTGACCGCGGGAGGTGCGCAGGAAGCGCAGGGAGAGCGGGTTGGCCTCAACCGGCCCGGGGATATCCGAAACCCCGATATACATGGACCACGCGGCGAGCACCCCGGTGAGGGCCGAGGTGCTTGCCGCGATGCTGCCGTTCTTCTCTGAGCGGTTCGCCAACCCGTCGGGACTGCACGGGCCCGCCGGGGACGCGCTGGGCGCAGTGGAGGAGGCGCGGGAGCGAGTTGCTGCTGTGCTGAACGCCCGCCCGAGTGAGGTGGTGTTCACCAGTGGTGGCACGGAATCGGACAATGCCGCGATCAGGGGCGCGGCTCTCGCCCTGAGGGCATCTGGCAACCGCATCGTCACGACTGCCATTGAGCATCACGCCGTCTTGCACACCTGCGCCCAGCTGGAGCGCGAGGGCTTCGCGGTCACCTACTTGCCGGTCGACCCGGATGGCATCGTAGATCCGGGCGCGGTCGAGGCGGCTGTGGGCGAAGACACCGTGCTCGTGAGCGTGGCCCTGGCGAACAACGAGATCGGAACGATCCAGGACGTGCCCGAAATATCCCGGCGGGTGCGGAGGCGCGCAAAAGAGCTGGACCGCACGGTGGTGATCCATACGGACGCCGTGCAGGCCGCGGGCAGTCTGAGCCTGGATGTCGATGAACTCGGCGTAGACCTGCTCAGCCTGTCCGGCCACAAAGCGGGCGGTCCCAAGGGGATCGGCGTCCTGTACGTACGGCGGGGGACCGCGGTGGAACCCCTGATATCCGGCGGCGGTCAGGAGCGGCAGAGACGGTCCGGAACTGAGAACGTGCCGGGTATCGTTGGCATCGGCGTCGCTCTGGAGTTGGCTGAGGCGGACCGCGGGCGAACGCCAGACCGCGTCCGGGCGCTGCGGGAGCTGATCATCGAAGGCATCGAGGAGCGCGTATCGGGGGCCACCCTGAACGGCCACCGTAGGCGCCGTCTGGCGGGCAACGTCAATTTCTCGTTCGAGGGAGTCGAAGGCGAACCGGTCGTCATAGCCCTCGATCTCGCCGGGATCTACGCGTCCAGTGGCAGTGCGTGCAGCTCGGCGTCCATCGA
>CAYYFS010000159.1:0-3770 GCA_964471055.1 uncultured Dehalococcoidales bacterium | reverse complement strand
CGGAAGAAAGACCGGAAGCACCAACGGAACACGCAGAGCACATGCGTGAGATAGACGCGGCGATGGTGTTCGCGTCCGAGAACGCCTACGCGTACGGCCCAAAATGGAGCAAACGCAACCTCGTCTGGGATGTGGAGTCCACAGAGGCGAGGGACAGCGTGGTCCGCGTGACGCTGAGCTACCGCCCCGGCGGGGCCTTCAGGGGACAGCCCGGGTCGGAGTGGATCGAGGTGCAACCGGACGGCACGGTGACCGCCCGAAACCAGATACGGTCGCCGAAAGAGGACCTGCCCTGGGTGCTGATCGGCGTGGCGGCAGTGGCAGTCATCGCCGCGGCGGTGCTGGTGCCGTGGATCCTGTTCTTCAACGACCCGGGCGCAGACCCGGACCGGCTGTACGTGAGCGGCCGCACGTTGTGGATGCGTGTGAGCGAGGTGGACGTAGTGCCGCAGCTGTACTATCGCGGGCCGGATATCGAGGCTCAGACGCACAACTACACAGTAGCGCCGGACACGGAAGGCACGGAGATCGCAATCATCCGGGTGGAGCTGCACAACCAGACGTCTGCGACGGCTCATCTCGTTATTGATGAAGAGGCCGCCATTCTGGAAACCGCGGACCAAGTGCGGCACCGGCCACTCAGCGTGGACCGCATAGTGGTTCTGCCGGACGGAACAGAGGTCGATCCATTGTCTAACCGGTCCGACTTCATCCCGCTCTGGGGTAGCGTGGACATCAACGGCGGAGAATCGCTGACCGGGATGCTGATATTCGAGGTCCCGGTGGGCAGCGAGTTCGTCGCGGTACGTTGGTCCGCGACCGACTCTATGATCGCCCGGTACTAGGCCCCGCGCCGCCGCGTATCGCATCCACGCGGTTTCAAACGGTGCAGACGATAGAATGGCGGGACCATGCCGAAGGCTCTCCGACTCTCGCCCGGACGCCGCCAGTACCTGGACCTCAAACGGGAGCATCCGGACGCTTTGCTCCTCGTCCGAATGGGCGACTTCTACGAGACCTTCGATGAAGACGCCCGGACGATGGCCCGCGTCCTGGACATCGCTCTGACGGCCCGCGACGTCGGCGGTGGAGTCCGTTCTCCACTGGCCGGCATCCCTCATCACTCCCTCGAGTCGTACCTCGGGCGTCTAATCGACGCCGGGCTTCGCGTGGCCGTGTGCGAGCAGACGTCGGACCCCACGAAGTCGAAAGGTCTGGTGGATCGGGCCGTCATCCGTGTGGTAACGCCCGGCACGGTACTGGAATCGGGTCTGCTGGACCGGGGGCGCAACAACTACCTGGTCGCGGCCGTCGCTGAGGGAACGAAGGCCGGTGTGGCCTACGTGGACATATCGACCAGCGAGTTTGCTGCAGGCGAGGTGGCGCTCGCGACGCTCCGCGATGAGCTCGCGCGCCTTGGCCCGTCAGAGCTTCTGGTGGACTCCCGCGTCCAGGAGTATCTCGACGAGGATTCGAGCGAAGGAGCTGCCCGGCGCGCGCTCGACGAGACCCGGCTGGACCCAGAGCTCGCGGAGGAAGCGCTGAAGCGTCACTTCGGCGTTGCCACGCTGGAGCCGTACGGCTGCGAAGGCAAGCCGCTGGCGGTGATGGCGGCCGCAGCGGTGATCGACTACCTGTCAGAGACGCGGCTCGGCGCTGTGCCTCAGACCGGCTCGTTGCGAAGCTTCTCGCCCGATTCCTACGTGACCCTGGACCACCGCGTGGCGCGTGACCTGGAAATCTTCGCCCCGATGGGCGGCCGCGAAGATGGACCGACCCTCCTTTCGACTCTGGATCGCACGAAGACGGCCATGGGCGGCCGGCTGCTCAGAACGTGGCTCGCGCGCCCGCTTTGTGACCTGGAACCTCTGCGCGCCCGGCAGGACGGCGTGGGGCAACTGTTGGAAGACGCAACGGGCCGGGCGGCGGTCCGGGACGCGCTCGGCAAAGTGCCTGACCTGGAGCGACTCACGAACCGGGTCCGTACGTACATAGCGACGCCGAGGGACCTGGTGGCCATCGCCCGCGGCCTGGAGCAGATCCCGGACGTGCTGGAGGCCCTCGGCAATGGCACAGACGGCCGGCGGCCCCGGCCGGGCGGAGGGCTGGCGCCGGTGCACGAGGCCGTCGCGCTCGTCGCCGCGGCCATAGCAGACGATCCCCCTGCGGCCGCCGGAGAGGGCAGGGCGATCCGGGAAGGGTTCGATGCCGACCTTGACGAGACGCGTGCACTCTCAGGCGAAGCGAGGGCGCACATAGCCGCCATCGAGTCAGAGGCCCGAGAGCGGACGGGTATTCGGTCGCTGAAGGTCGGGTTCAACAAGGTCTTCGGCTACTACATCGAGGTGTCGAGGCCCAACCTGCACCTGGTGCCCACCGAGTTCGAGCGCAGGCAGACGCTGGTCAACGGGGAGCGTTTCGTGACCCCGAGACTGAAAGAGCTTGAGACGCGGATTCTCACGGCGCGGGAACGGATCGACGAGCTGGAGCGGGACATCTTCCGGCGCGTGTGCGGTGAGATGGCGACCCAGGGTGAGCGCATCATGGCATCGGCCCGGGCCCTGGGGGAGATAGACGCGCTGGCGGGCCTGGCGGAGGTGGCCTCAGAGAACGGGTACGTTCGCCCGGAACTGAACGATGGAGATGCCATAGACATCGTCGCCGGGAGGCATCCGGTGGTGGAGGCGGCTCTCGGTCCGGGGCGCTTCGTGCCGAACGATGCCCGGCTGTCGAATTCGGCGGAGCAGATCCTCATCATCACCGGGCCGAACATGTCGGGTAAATCGACCTACATCCGCCAGGTGGCGCTGCTCGTACTGATGGCGCAAACAGGCAGCTTCGTACCGGCGGAGCGGGCGACCATAGGCGTGGTCGACCGCGTGTTCACCAGGGCCGGCCTGAGCGACGATATCGCGGGTGGCCGCTCCACGTTCATGGTGGAGATGGTGGAGACGGCGGCGATACTGAACCAGGCCACTTCCCGCTCGCTGGTTGTGTTGGACGAGATTGGCCGGGGTACGAGCACATACGACGGTCTGGCGATAGCCCGGGCGGTCGCGGAGTACGCGCACAACAGCCCGGGAATGGGCTGCAAGACGCTCTTCGCAACGCACTACCACGAGATGACGGCGCTGGCGGATTTGCTACCCAGGGCGGTGAACTGCAGGGTGGCGGTGGCGGAGGAAGGAGACGAGGTGGTGTTCCTGCACCGTATCGTCCCGGGCGGCGCCGACAGAAGCTACGGGGTGCATGTGGGCCGTCTGGCCGGGTTGCCCCGTCCGGTCGTGGACAGGGCATGGGAGATCCTGAGCGAACTGGAGAGCACGGCTGAGAGGCGAGGGGCGACTCCGTCGCAGCCCCCGTTGCAGCTGTCTCTACTCGACGAGAACTCGCCAGTGATCGACGAGCTGCTGGAGATGGATGTCAACGCGATGACGCCGCTGGAGGCGATGAATGCGTTGTACCGACTGCAGGAACAGGCAAGAGATCGTCGCGATGGCGGGTAGGGGAGCGAGCATCGCTAGCCCATACGGCCGCGACGGGCAGCTGTAGCCGATGGGCGCAGCTCTGATGGTGGTGCTCGGCCTCTTCGTCGGCGGTATCGCGAACGTTGCCGTCGACCGCCTCCCTCCCGTGACCGACGAAGACATCGCTGCACTGCACGGCGAGCGCGGCCGTCGCACGCGCCGCCGACCCGGCGACCGCCGACGGCCGCTGGCCTGGTGGGAAGTCCTGCCGATCCTGTCCTTTTTCGGCGCGGTCCGCCGCCC
>CAYYFS010000158.1:0-5040 GCA_964471055.1 uncultured Dehalococcoidales bacterium | reverse complement strand
GCAACGCGAGGCCCGCGACCGCGGCGGTTGCCACGCCCACGCTCAATGCTCCGGACATCTTCATGATGTGACCGCCTTGATCTGGTGTTGCCGGCGGGATTCGCCGACCGGTGCGGTCACGGTCGCACAATGCGTAGCGTCGTGCTATCGACACCGGTTGCGAAATACGACGGCATAGGCCGCGGGAACCGCGCAAGTGCGGTGCGCGTCAACGCCCGACGGGGCTGCCGTGGCGCATGAAGCCGGGGTCGCTGCGGTCTACTTCCTGAGCACCTGTCCGGTCCGAGTGCCCGTGTACGAGTGGCCTTCCATGGCGACCTCTCCGTTCACCAGCACGTACTCGACGCCTACCGGGTAGAAGGTCGCCACGTCGTCGGGGTCCGGGTCCGGGCCGCGCAGGGCGACGGTCTCCGGATTGAACACGGTGATGTCGGCCCACTTGCCGCGGTCCACGACCCCACGGTCCGTGATGCCGAGCCGCTCCATGGCGAAGGAGGTCATCTTCCGGACCGCTTCCTCCATGGTCATGAGCCCCTCTTCCCGAACGAACTGGCCCAACACCCGGGGAAACAGGCCGATCGTGCCCGGGTACCGGGTGTCCCTCCAGCAGCGGAGGTCGACCGGGCTGAACTGGGTGACCGGGTCGAACAGGCCTGTGTCCACGCTGGGGAAAATACAGTACGGCCACGAGGCCGTCCGGAAGTGCTCATCTTCGATGTAGTGGTGGATGAAGCGGGGCCCCTTTCCACCTTCGGCAAGCGCCAGATCGAACAGGGCATCTTCGAACTCAATGCCCCTCTTTGCGGCGACCGCGGCGACCGACATCCCCTCCAGGCTTCTATCGTGAGGGCAGTCGAAAACGATCACCCTGTCCCACGCCCGGCGGAAGGGCACTCCGCCCGGCCCGAACCGGCCGAGTGGGTGATACGGGTCGGTCGTTCTCATACGGTGCTTGAGCTCGGCGCGGCCTTCGGGAGTGCCCATGAGCTTCATGAGCTGCTCCGGCGTGTAGAAGTAGATCTGCAGGAAGTTTGCCGGGTTCGCGTAGCCGTCAGGGAAGGCCTCGCTGTCGCAGGTGATGTCCACCCCGCGCGCCCGCGCCTCCTCCAGCATCCCGATCTTCATCACTGCGTTGCCGAGTACCGGGTACTTGCTCTGCATGTGGGAGATGTGTGCACGTGCACCGGATCGTTCCCCGATCTCGATGATCTCCCTGGTGGCGTCGATGTTGGTCTCCCGTTCGCCGCGAATATGGGAGGCGTACAGCCCGCCCCGCTTCGCCACCGTCTCGCATAGCGTGACCAGCTCATCGGTGTCGGACCAGCATCCGGGGATGAACACTAGGCCGGACGACATGCCGAAGGCGCCTTCGTTCATGCACTCCTCCAGGAGGGTATTCATGCTGGCCACCTCATCGAGCGTCGCGGTCCGCTGCTCATGTCCTGTCACGCACCTGCGGATGGGGTGATGGCCCGCGAGCTGGATGTAGTTCACACCCGGCTGCGACTGCTCGACGGCATCCAGGTACTGGCCGAATCCCCAATGCCCATCGGGGTACTGCTCGCAGAGGACGTCCATTGTCGGAACGCCGCGCAGCTCCCCGGCCCGGAGCAGCTCCGAGGCAGGTCCCCGCACGGGCGCGGGGGCCATGCCGCAGTTGCCGGCGACGGTGGTGGTGCAGCCCTGCACGAGCAGGTTCAGGCCGGTCGAGTAGTCGAGAACAGTCCAATCGGCATGGCCGTGGATATCCACCCAGCCCGGTGAGACGCAGAGTCCGGTGCAGTCGAGCGTTCGTGCCGCTTCGCTTTCTGCGAGGTCGCCTATGGCCGCTATCTTCCCGGCCTGTATCGCCACGTCAGCGCGGAAGGCCGGTTTCCCGGTCCCGTCAATCACGGAGCCGCCGGTCAGAAGCAGATCGAACATCTGAGATCACCTCATGGGAACACTGGTTGCCGACGTCTCGTGTACGGAAAGGACGTGCGACAGGGATTCTACTCCCGCGCCGAGGGGAGTCTCGAACCTATCCGGCCACGGGCCCGACCGGCGCCCCGATAGGCTATCCTTGCGGCGCCGAGGGCCACGGCCGGAAACGGCACCGCGGGCCATCGTCACAGTTCACGTCACGGGAGGCATCATGGCCGTTCACATCGAGGACATCAAGCGTCCGCCGAAGGAGATCATCGAGAGCCTGAGTGAGATGGGGAGCGCCACGGCTTCCGGGAGCCTGAGGCGGATGGGCATACAGGACCCGTTCATTCAGGGGCCTATCGCCCGTGTTCCCGGCGCGAGCGTCGTGGGACCGGCCCTCACGCTCCAGTTCATGCCGCTACGGGAAGACCAGTACGTCGACGAAGAGTACGCCGACCCCGAGAGGCAGCTCCACCGCCACGCCCTCTACCAAACGCAGCCAGGCGACGTAATAGTCGTAGACGCCCGGGGCGATATGAGGAGCGGTTGCTTCGGCGACATGATGCTCACGTACTTCAGGGGCAAAGGCGGGATCGGCGTGGTTGTCGATGGCTGCATCCGCGACTTCCCGAAGGCAAAAGACCTGGGACTGGGATTGTGGCTCAGGGGCACCACGCCCAACTACCACACGCAGACGGCCATCTTCCCGTTCGCGGTGAACGTCCCGATCGCGTGCGGAGGCACGCTGGTCATGCCAGGGGACATCATCATGGGTGACGACGACGGCGTCACCGTGTGCCCCGCGCAGATGGCCGACGAGCTCGTGGAGAGATCCCACACGTATCACGAGTGGGAGGACTTCAGCCGGATGAGGCTGCTGGAAGGCGGCGAGCTGCGAAGGTACTACCCCCTCTCAGATGAGGCTCGGCCGGAATTTGAGGCATGGAAAGCGGCTCAGGACAAGTAGAAGCGCCCGGCGCCCGGCCCCAACCGTTTGGGCCGGGCGCGTACGGCCTGGCACGGGGAGACGAGCCTTGCGGATAGCGATTGCGGCCGTCAGCCAGGAGTCGGACACATTCAGCCCGATCTTCACCACGCTGGAGGACTTCGAGAGCTGGGATCTGTTCGACGCGGACGAGATGTTCGACGCCCTCCGGGGCGTGGGCACCATCGGCGCGTTTCTGGAAACCCTGGAGGCGGACGACAGCGGCGTCGTGCCGATACCGGTGGTGGCGGGCCGCGCTCCGCCGGGAGGTCCCCTCGCGGCGGACGTCGTGGAGTACTTTGAGGCGAAGTTCACAGAAGGACTGAAGGGCGCCGGGCCGCTCGACGGCGTGCTTCTGTCGCTGCACGGAGCCTGCGCTTCCGAGCGGATCGACGATGTCGAGGGGCATTTCCTGTCACTGGCGCGCGACATCGTGGGAAGCAACGTCCCGATCGTGACCGCGCTCGACCACCACGGCAACATCACCGAGCGCATGATCGAGATGGCCGACGGTCTGGTGGGCCACAGGACCCAACCGCACGTGCACGTCGATACAGGGCAGGCAGCCGCAAGGTTGCTGCTCTCTTGCGTGAAGGGTGAGATCAGGCCAACGACTGCCTGGCACAAGATCCCGATGGTCACGCACCAGGAGCAGTTCCTGACAAGCAGCGGCCCGATGAAGGTGTGGTTCGACCGGGCTAGGGAGTTCGAGGCACGCCCGGGCGTGGCCTCGATATCGACGTTCCCGATGCAGCCCTGGCTCGACGTTTCCGAGGCCGGGTGGTCGACGGTCGTGACAACCGACAACGATCCGATCCTGGCGCGGGAGCTTTCCGCGGAGCTGGCCGACCTTGCCTGGAGCATGCGGGACCGGTTCCTGAAGCTGGACAGCATCCCCGCGAAAGAGGCCGTCAGACGTGCGGAGAACGCCGGCCGGGGCCTTGTGGTGCTCTCAGACACCGGCGATTCGGTGGTGGGCGGCGCTCCCGGCGATAGCACATGCATCCTGAGCGAGATGGTGCGGCAGGGGATCACATCGACCGCTCTCGTGCCCGTGGTCGATCCAGAGGTCGTCAGTGCTGCTGTTTCGGCGGAAGTGGGGAGCGAGGTCACCGTCTCAGTGGGCGGCAAAGTGACCGCTACCTTTAGCGAGCCTGTCGAGCTGACGGCGCGGGTGTCCGCGATCGCCGACGGCCACGTTGAGATGTCGTGGATAGGGCTGGACTCGTGCGAAATGGGCCGGACAGTTCTGCTGGAGGCAGGGAGCATCAAGCTGCTTGTTAGTGAGCTCCGGGCTATCGGGGCGACCCACCCGGCGGTGTACGAACCGCTCGGAGTCGATCCGGCGGACGCGAAGATGGTGGTAGTGAAGACGGCCAGCAACTGGCACGCGTTTGGCGAGATGATCTCGGAAGTGATCCGGGTCGATTCGCCGGGGTTCACCCAGTCACATTTGGATCGGCTCGACTGGGTCAGGGCGCCCAGGCCCATGTACGGGCTTGATCCGCTGCCGGACTGGAGAGCGGCGATCTAGTTCCCCTGGTCGAATACCGTGCGCAGGTCGGCAGGCAGATCGACCTGCGCACCGCGGTGAGCCGCGACGAACGCGCCCGCCTCACATGCCGCGGGAAGGGCGCTTTCGAGCTCAACGTCTCGCAGCGCCGCTGCCGCGACTACTGCGCTGAAAGCGTCGCCCGCGCCGACCGCGTCCGCGACGGATATCGCGACCGGCCGGGCGGAGCGTGTCCCCGCAGCGGTGTGTAGCTCGGCACCTCTGCTTCCCAGTGTCACGATCGCGGCCCGGAGGTCGAATCGCTCGATCAACTGCCCGGGAGTGGCGACGTCGGCGACTCTGGCGACTACCGACCATTCGCTGTCATTCATCTTGGCGATGGAGGCACGCGTGAGGCTGTCGAGGATGATGCGGTCCGAATAGAAACCCTGGCGAAGATTAACGTCAAAGAAACGATGCTCGAACGGGCTTTCGAACAGCCGACCGAGCGTGGCGCGGCTGGCCTCCGACCTCTGAGCCAGTGTGCCGTAGTAGACGAGACGCGTCGCGGGCAATTGCCTGTCTTCCAGGGAGATGTGATCCCACGCGACATTGCTCGCGAACACGTAGGAGGGTTGGCCGTCGCTCAGACTGA
>CAYYFS010000157.1:0-5123 GCA_964471055.1 uncultured Dehalococcoidales bacterium | reverse complement strand
AGGCCGTGCCGATCCTGCGCCTCCGCGATGATCCGGAGTTCCCCGAGGGAGAGCCTGTCCAGGCAGTAGCGGGCGGGCAACTCAAGCACGTTGCCCTGCAGCCGCATCAGCGGGAACCGCACGCTCTCCAGGGATTCTCCGAGTATGTCGATATCGTCCAGACTGGACGGTCCGATTCCTGCCTCTGAGCACACCTGAACGACACCCTGTTCCCCGGGCACGAAGCCGCCCAGCGCCATGGCGACGCAGTCGGTGGCCAGGGCGTTCTTCCCGACCATCAGCAGGTCCAACCGCACGAAGTCACCTTTTCCGTTGCTCCCCTCCAGGGCGTCGATAACGGTGAGGTCCGAGGGGCGGGCCAGGTTGATCGCAGCGATGGACTGATCGACGGTGGGCTGGTGGATGCCCAGCTCATCTCCGATCTCGTCGTCCAGATAGTGTCCGGGCGATCCGGGGGCCGACTCCCGTGAGTCCTTGTTGTAGCCGTAGTGCCGGCCGGGGTAGAGGCCGAACAGGTTCTTGAGGCTCAGCGAGACGGGGTTGGCTCCCCACAGCTTGTAAGTGGGCACGGAGACCAGCACGTCGGCCTCGGCAACCGCTCTCGGCAGCAGGACATCTTTGCGCCCGGTCGCCTCCGGCACCCGTCTCCTGACGGTAGGCTCCACATTCAGGTCGAGCACCTGCGCGCCGTACCGGGTTGCCATGTCGTAGATGTTGTACGCCCTGAAGGCGCCGGAGGTGTACGAAGCGCCGGCACCCTCGCCGATCGTGATGTGCCGAACGCCCCTGGTGCTGAGCGCCCGCAGCACGGCTTCGAGTACGACCGGGTTGGTGATCCCGTGCTCGGTCGGGCCCATGGTGAAGTTCGGCTTCACCACCACCGTGCTGTCCGGCGACACGAGGTCGTCGATGCCGGAGATGAGCGTGATCGCTTCTTCCAGGGCCCCGAAGGTGTCCTGCTCGCGCACGCGCACTATCGAGACTCGGTATCTGTCCTGGGCCACGGCCATACCTCCGGGGATGCTGAATACTCCGACCTGCCCTCACGGGCCCGGTCATGTGCCATGGTAGAGCTTCCGCGCGACGCGGGGAGCGCGTGGGCGGCAGGCTTCGCGATTCGGCGCGGTGCAGTCGTGGTCGGCGAGACGAATCCGGGTTACTCGGCGTCAGTCGCCGTGAGTGCCTCGATCAGGACCTTGCAGCGTTCCAGCGAGTGCTCCGAGGTCGAGCCTTCGCACAGGAGCACCACGTTGCCGAAGATGGCGAAGTCGCGGTACTTCGGTCCCGCGCCGAACCCGCCCTGGCTCCCGGCCCCTTCGGCCTTGTTTGCTACGAAAATCGCTCGTCGGTCCCTGACGTCTTCCTTCCAGGTTGCATCATTGCTGTTGATGATCGCGTCTTCGCCCGACGCTTCCTCCGCGAACGACGTGCCGTACTCGATGGCGTCGTCGTGGGATCGGTAGAAGCGCACCTGGTAGTCAACCGGGTCGCCGCCTCCCGGCCACCACCATCCGGACCACGCGCCGGTAGCCCCGGTGAGGTCTTCGACGTTGTACTCGTCTTGCTTCCTGAAGCCGGTCGCGGCAAGGTCATCAAACGTGACTACCCGGTCTCAGGGGCCAATCTGCTGGAACTCCCATTCGCCGGTTGCCTCGCCGCCGCACGCCGCAACCGCCAGAAGAGCGGTCAGCAGCGCAATGACCATGGCCATGGCGGCCCACCGACACGGCCGGCAAAAGGAACGGTCTGACACGGACATGTGGCTCTCTCTCGTACGGCAGGAGGTGGCGCTTCAGTCGGTGCTCGCTTCCCGAAGGGCTAGAACCAGACCTTCGCATCGTTCGAGCGCCTGCTCGGGAATGGCTCCTTCGCACAGCATTATCACGTTGCCGAAGATGGCGAAGTCGCCGTACATCGGACCCGGGCCGGTGTGGACGCCTCCGGTAGTCTGACCGGTCGCGCTCGTGCTTCTCCAACGGTCCTTGGCACCTTCGGTCCACGTCTGCGAGTCCTTCTTCAGCCTGAGTTCCTCGCCCGTGGCTTCATCCGCGAGGGGCGCGCCAGCCTGAACGGCTGCTTCGTGAGTCAGGTAGAAGCGCAGCTCATAGTCGGTACGACTGGCGGCATCGGCCCCCCAGAAACCCTTCCAAGCCGATTCCGCCTTCGCCAACCCGGCGGCGAGGAGATCATCGATTGTGTAGACCCCACCCGACGAGTCGATCTTCTGGAATGCCCACTCGTCGGCTGCCTCACCGCCGCACGCCGCAACCGCCAGAAGAGCGGTCAGCAGCGCAATGACCATGACCATGGCGGCCAGCCCATTCGATCGTTCGGAGTGACGCTTCGTCGCAGACATGTGGCTCCCCCCCTTCACGCGACAGGCACCGGTGGTGTCGTGGCGGCACCGCGGAGCCATGATAGGCCGCCTCGCGCACGGACGCGGAAGCCGTTGGAGTTGGAGTCGCGAGGGAGTACCCGGGGTGTCCCCTTCGTCAATCCTTGCCAGTAGCCAGTGTGGCGAGCGATCACAGGTGCTGGACTTCCACAGGGACACCCAGCGCGCTCCAGGTGGTACTCTCGGGCCCGAACAAGCGAGCTTGCGCCTGGAGGTGGTCAGCATGGCATTCAACGTGGTTTTCCTTGCCCATGCCCCCGATGCAGATCCCGAGAAGCACAGATGCGTGGTTGAGACATCCGTGTACCGGCTCTTTTCAGTGGTGGTCAGGAATCAGGTTCAAGCGGTCGACGTGTGCAAGCAGCTTGTCAGGGACGAAGGTATTCACTCAGTCCTGCTCTGCCCGGGATTCACACACAGGGACGTTGCAGAGATAGTGGAAGCGGTCGGGCCGAACGTTGCTGTCGCCGTGGCCAGAGGAGACGGGCCGAGTAGCAGGGTGTCTGCGGAGGTGCGCAGAAGGGAACTGTCTACCCGGACGGCTGGCTGACGGCCTGTCCATGGTGCCGGCCGCGCGGCGCGCCTGAGTCGGACGCTGTCGCGCCCCTCACTACGTGGAACCACGGCCTGCCGCCCGGCGGGCCGTGTTCCGTAGAGGTAGCCCCTACCCGACCACGCGTCGCCCGGATCGCCCACCTGTACCACGCCGGATTGGTTCGTTCCCACCTTGAGCCACCTGCCGTACGACGAGTATCGTCACGGAAATGATCCGACGCAGAGGTTCGCTGACCTTTCACGCGAAGCATCCTCAGATGGGAGCCCAGCCCAATGCCGTGGCTAGATGACTCCTCGTACCGATCAGGTGCTGAGGCGCTGGAAAGCGGATATCTGCGGAAAGCCGTCATGGAATTCACGAACGCGATCAAATCGAACTCGGATCACGTTCCTGCGTACCGAGGCCGGGCGGAAACCTATCGGCGTATGGGCAAGCACGCTGAAGCGGCGGAGGATACGCGTCGGGCGGACCGGCTCGACGCTGACACACGTGCCCGGGCCCGTGGCGTTGCCGAGGCATGGCAGTCACCGCGTGGTGAGTCGGAAGCGTCTCGAGCATTCCTTTTGCTGAGCGCGTACCTGAATCTCCTCCCCGGTTTCGGCCTTGGGTACCTGCTCGCAGGCATGCGCGGCGCCTATGCTGCCAGCCTGATCGCCTCGTTGGCCGGTCTCGTTGTTCTCGGCGTGGCGTGGTTTCTGGGTTCGCTGGTTTCTGCTGAAAGCCCCTGGGTCGCCACCGTGATCGGAGCGAGTCCCCTGATGATGATCAATCTGCTGGGTACCGCGCACCTGGTAGCCGCGGCGGGGACGCTGAAGGAAGCGAGAGCAGAGGGGGTTCCGCGCGACGCGGCCACCGATTTCCTCCAAAGACCGGAGAAGGCATCGCCCACGAGGGAAGGTGCCTCCGGAATACCGGTGGACCCGCGGGTCGCTGCCGGGCGGAAGAACGTAGAGGGGTGCTACCTCTTTGAGGCCGGTGATCTTGATGGAGCGCTTTCTCTGTTCAACGAGGTGATAGCCGCGTATCCGGAACATGACGCTACCTACCACCACAGAGCTGAGACGTACCGGCGACTAGGCCATCACGACCAGGCCGGAGCCGACTTCGAACGAGCCAAACGAGGCGCAAGGCAGGCCAGGAAGGAGAGCGAGGCAGCCACGCGAACGGGCGCGACCCGGATGCCACTGTCACAGTGGCTGGGGGAATCGACGGCAAGTAGACGCCACGGAGCCGCGTTGTCCCTTGCGGTCACTGGCCCCTGGCGGGTCATGCGGGAACTGGTGGAGGAGGCGGACGAAGACATGGGCTTCCCGGACAAGGGAGCATTTGGGTGGGTAAAGGGCGCGGAATCCTGCTCGGGTGCAGGGTGCGGTGAGGTAGGGTGTGTCGCCTTCGTGGCCGCCGTCATGCTGGCAGTCGTGGCCCCACTGGTGGCGATCCCGGCCCTGTACCTGATCTTCCTGCCTGCGGGCGTCTGGCTGAGCCTCCGGAACGCGCTGCGAGGAGAAAGGCGCACGTAGCGGTATACGACGGCAAGAACCCTCGCGCGCTCAGGTGCTTCAGCGGTGCGGATGTGGCGGAGACGCCCTCTGGTGGAGCATCAGGACGGACGTGCGGTGCGGACACTGTTGAACCGCATGTTCTGTGAGCGCTACGTAAACGTCCTGTGATGGGAGCGTCAAGCAAGCTGCAACTGCACACCGCACAGTGGTGAGAAGGTTGCCCCGACAAGAACGGAGGAATCCGAAAGTGACAGCATTGTCTGTGATGGCTTGCTTCGAGTGAGGACGGCGTTCCAGGCTCTTGTCGGCTCTCCCCCTCGCGCATCTCGTCAACAGGAGGGAACAGCCTCGCGCATAGGTGTGCGGTAGGCGCCACGGCGAGTAAACTGCGAGTCACAGCCCGTATGTGGCGCATCATTTGAGGAATTGCCAATCCTCGCGCTTGGTGCTGGGACTCGGTGGCGTCTCCGATGATTTCCAGACCTGGCAGTTCTGAGTTGGCACAGTGATGTCAGCATCTGAAGAAACCGGCCTGATCGACAACCCCCCGCTGCTTGTTGTCGATCTCCTCCAGACGGACTTCTGCCTCCACCCAACGCGCCCCAACACGTTCTGTGAGTTCGATCTCATGGCCTGTCGCGACACGACGCTGGAGGACGTTGAGGTACAT
>CAYYFS010000156.1:0-5144 GCA_964471055.1 uncultured Dehalococcoidales bacterium | reverse complement strand
ACTCCCACGGCATCGCGGCAACAGAAAGCGGCCTGTGCGCCACGGTGGGGTCGGAAGGGATCGCATGTACGCGCGACGGCGGCTCCACGTGGCAACACATACGGGTCATGCCGGAGACATGGATCGATGGCGTCGTATTCAGCCCGCACGGAGGCGGTCTGTTGCTCGCCACCTCACACCATCGCCGGCTGTTCCTCAGCCGGGACGAAGGCGAGTCGTGGAGTGAAGTCTCCGCTAGCTTCTCCCACGAGCGGATGTCGTCGTTCCAGGCGGCCGGCCCGTCCGAGTTCTGGGTCGGCCAGGACAGCGACACCGACGGGGGGCTGTTTCACTCGGTGGACGGGGGAGTTCACTGGGAGAGACAGAACCCTCTACAGCCGCCGGATACTGATGTTGTAAGCGTTCTGGTCGCTGCCGGAGATCCTGAGCTGGTGTTCGTCGGATACCGGAACGTTCACAACGAGGGAAGGGCCGGAAGCGAAGACTACTTCTTCAAGACGGAGGACGGCGGAGACACGTGGCAGCCGATCCGGTATCCATTCGATCCCGACGCGGGCGGCTGGCCAATGGCCAACGGTCCCGACGGGTCCATCTACATCAATCAGGCCAACAACCTCTGGCGGTCCATGGACAGGGGCGACACCTGGACGTTACTGGACTTCCGGCTGCCGAGGGGTATGCGGCCCGGCGATTTCGGCTCCGTGGCGGTCGATGGAACGCGGCCTCAGAACCTGTACGTAGCGGTGCTGAACGGAGTGCTGAGGAGCACTGATGCCGGGCAGACGTGGGCACTGAAGAACGAGGGGATGATTCTCACAAGCGTCAGCCTCCTGGCCGCGCACCCCTCGAACACAGGCACCGTCTACGCGGCGTCCGCGGGTGGCGAGGGAACCTACCGCAGCACCGACTACGGCGAGAGCTGGTCATGGCTCAATGCAGGCGGGCTGCCGCACCCGTGGGCTGATGAACTGGTCATCGACTCCGCTGTACCCGACACCCTGTACGAGATCGTAGACGTCGCCGACATCTACCGGTCGACTGACGGGGGAGACGTCTGGAACCAGATCTGGCCCGAATTCAGATTCAGCTCGGTCTACTCCCTCGCCGTCGCCCCCTCCCACCCCCGAGTCATGTACGGCAACAAAAACGGGTTCGGCATATTCAAGAGCGGGAACGGAGGAGAGGACTGGCGATTCCTGCACCAGTCGGGCATCGACTACACCTACTCCATCGCCGTCCACCCCCACGATCCGCACATCGTGTTCAGCGGCTATAACCCCAAGCCGTTCGAAGACCGGGCGATGGTCCGCAGGACCACTGACGGCGGCGATACCTGGGACACGGTTCTTGAGGTGCCGAGTTCCACCGGCGTCACCTCGGTCGCAATCGACCCCAGCCACCCGGACACTGTGTACGCGGGAAGCACCGGACAGGGCGGGACGATCTGGGCCAGCCGCGATGGCGGAGACACGTGGAGCGTGCTCCACGATAGCTTCAACTTCACCAACGTCCACGTGATGACCACCGACCCCGTCGACCCGGACGCGGCGTACGCCGGTGTGTGGGGCGGCGGCACGTTCAAGACCTCGGACGGCGGCCGTTCATGGAGTCGCCTGCCCAACGACCCCACGATCTCGGCGTCTGCCATCCTGATCGATCCCACCGACACCCGGATCATCTACCTTGCTGATCGCACCAGCCCGCGGATCTACCGCACTGTCGACGGCGGCGCGACGTGGGAGGTCCATTTCGATGCCGGTCCAGGCCACTACCGTGTCATGACCGCCGCCCTTGCTCCCGGAGATCCAGCCACGCTCTACGCATCCGTATTCGCCCGCGGCGGCCCGATGGCCGGGGATGTCTTCCGCATCGAGGACGGCGAGGCCACCAGGGTGGCCGGTGCCCTGCCCCGCCTGCCGGTCGCGCTGACCGTGGACCCCGACGCCATGACAACCGTCTACGCAGCGCTGCACGGCTATGGCGTCTATCGGACGCTCGACGGCGGCGAAAGCTGGTTCGAGCTGTCAGGCCCAGGCAGTGGCCTGCCTCAGTCACCGGCGCCCGGCTTCAACGGCGTCCTGGTGGCCCCCGACGATCCCGACACCCTGTACCTGATCGGCGGCTGCGACGTAGACGTCAACCTGAACCACACCGGCGTCGACCCGACGCTCGTCAACACCGTCTACCGGTCCACGGACGGCGGCGCGAACTGGACCAACCTGAACGACGGCAACCTGGGCGCGAACAGCGGGCAGGTCAAGAGCCTGGCCGTCGTCCCCGGCAACCCGGACACTCTCTATCTCGGCGCGGCGAACGGGGTGTTCTTCAGCGCCGACCGCGGCGCTTCCTGGACCGACGCGACGGCCGGGCTTCCGTTCACGGCCACAGCGGGCGTCAACATCGCCGCGGGCGGACAGCGCATCTACGCGCCGACCCTTGGCGCGGGGGTGTTCACTGGCGAAATCGACTCCACCACCCACGCGTTGACCTGGGATCCTCTCAGTCACCTGACGGCAGAGATCTACCACATGTTGCTATCGGTGGATCCCTCTGAGTCGGACACCATCTACGCGAGCGCCTATCCCGGCGGCGTATTCAAGAGCATCGACGGCGGCGTCACCTGGGTCGAATGCAATTTCGGCATGGCCAGCTTCGAGATCGAAGATCCGCGCAGGCAGGGGTACTACGCCTTCGCCGTGTCCCCGTCCGACCCACAGACGCTCTACCTCGGCCTGTACGGCGTGGGCATCTACAAATCATCAGACGGAGCGGGTACATGGCAGCCGGCGAACGGCTCGGCCATGACCATGCGCGGGCTGGGCATTACCGCGCTGGCCGTCGACCCCCTGGATTCCGACACCGTCTACGTGGCCACAGAAGACGGTGTCTACCGCACCACCGACGGGGCCGGGACCTGGAGTGACTTCAGCGACGGCCTGATTTCCCGCGACATTCGCGTCCTCATCCTCGCCGGAGATGGAACGTTGCACGCCGGCAGCAAGGGATATGGCCTCTTCCGGCGGGGTCCGGAGGACAGCGCGTGGCGCCAGGGTCGGGCCTTCGGCAGCTTCGGCACCTTCTGGCCGATGTGGGACGACCGGCCCCTCTATCAGTACACGTCTCTCCTGCTCGACCCGACAGACCGGCAGACCATGTACCTGGGCACATTCCCCGCGGGCATCTACAAGACAACAGACGGCGGGCAGACGTGGCGGGAACACAATGTCGGCTGGACGAACGACGGCGTGTTCTCGTTGGTGACGCACCCGGACAATCCGGACGTCATCTACGCCGGTACCTACAACGGCGTGAACCGTTCCACCGACCGGGGCGAACACTGGGAGCTATGGGACGAAGGCTGGCCTGCGGAGCAGTGGGTGTTCTCCATCGTCTTCGACCCCACCGACCCCGACACCATGTACGCGTGCGCCAAGAACGGCGAGGACATGGGCAGAGGCCGGGATGGGTTCCACGGCACCGTGATGAAGAGCGTGGACGGCGGAGCCACCTGGTTCGAGGTCACCACGGGACTCAACGTCAACCAGGAGTTCTACGAACTGGTCATCGACCCAGAGTCTCCCCGGACCCTGTATCTGGCCACCGCCGGGGAAGGTGTATTCATCACCCGGGACGGCGGCGGCCACTGGACACCGTGGGTCGAGGGCCTCGGCAACCTCATGGCCGGCACAAACGGCAACAACGTATCCAACGTCCTCGCGTTGTCAGCCGACGGAAACGTCCTCTACTTCGCGACCAGCGGCTCCGGCGTCTGGCGCCGCATGCTGGACCATTAGCCGCGCCCGGCACCCTCGCCCTGCAGAAAGAACACGCTGGCACCACAGGAACCGCCCGGCGAGCGGAACCCGGACCGGCGAGGCGGAAACCCGCTTACACGTAGAGATCCAGAGGTGCGCTCCGGGTAAGCCAATCGGCACCGTCTTCCGTCATCAGGAACTGGTCCTCCATCGAGACGAAGATGTCGCCGCCTTTGCTGAAGCAGATCGTCGGCTCGAGGGTGACGACCATTCCGGGCTCCAGCACTGTGTGGTCGTTCAGTGCCATGTACGGTGGTTCGTGGACCACGCGCCCGACCCCGTGACCGGTGTACGGAACAACAGGCGGATAGCCGGTCGCCTCGTACATGGCAAGCTCGAGGGATCGGAGGCGGGAGCACGTCACGCCCGGCTTCAACTCCCGGATCATGTCTTCCAGCAGTTTCCGTTCCAGGGCGTGCGCCTTCGCCATGCCCGGGCTCACGTCCCCGAATCCGACGATGCGGGACAGGTTGCAGATGTAGCCCTGGTACTTGCCCTGCGCGTCGATTCTGATGAACTGCCCGGATCGCAGTTGGTTGTCGTGGGAGGGCGGTGAGCCGTTGCTGAGACTGATCCCGGCCGGACCGAAGATCACGTACGCCCGTTCGTATTCCAGTTCCTCGTCCATGCACCTCCGCGCGAAACCCCGCTGCATGTCCAGCTCGGTCATGCCCTCTTCGGCCGACCTCACCGTATCCAGCCAGGCCCGGCACGTCCGCAGGCACGCCTCCCGCGTCCGCCGGATCTCCTCCTCACACTTCACCATGCGTAGGCGCCACAGGATGCTCTCTGCGTCGACAAGTCGAGCCTCCGGGAGCAGCTCACGCAGGCGCTCTGCGTACGAGGTCCCGAGGTAGCGCGCCTCGATCCCGATGGTCCGGGCGTGCAAACCCTTCTCCCGCAGGGCGTCGGCTGCGACCGCCATCGGGTCGCCCGGGTCCGGATCGGGGTCCAGCGGGTCGTCCCACGTCTGGATGTAGTATCCCGGTCCCCAGTACCTGCGGTCCTCGACCCAAGGGTCCGCCAGCTCTATGGCTGTCTGCTCACTGGCCCCCGCAACCAGGAATGGTCCCCTGGCCTCATCGGCGGGGATGCCGGCCAGCGTCCGATGTGTGGCACTCGGGTCCCACAGCAGGTAGTAGTCGTCGCTCACGGGGTGCCAGTAGCCGGCAAGATACCCCACATTGTGTTTGGACGAGGCGAGGATCACGTCAATGCCCTCACCCTGCATGAGCGCGGAAGCCTTCGCGTAGTCGAACAACCTCATCACGGCTCTCCTTGAACTGTCCATCACGCGCCGCATGCGTCAGGGCGCGGGTTCTGTTTCGA
>CAYYFS010000155.1:0-5290 GCA_964471055.1 uncultured Dehalococcoidales bacterium | reverse complement strand
TGTACGCCCTGCGCGTGAAGGGCGAGTCCATGATCGACGCCCTGATCGGCGACGGGGATCTCGTCATCATGGAGCAGGCGGAGGCTGTGGAGAACGGCCAGATGGCCGCGGTCCGCCTGAAGCTGGAAGAAGAAACCACTCTGAAGCGTTTCTACGCAGAGGGCTCGGTTGTCCGCCTGCAGCCCGCGAATACGCAGATGTCGGCGTTCTCAGTGCCTGCGGATGACGTGGAAGTGCTGAGCCGCCTGGTGGCGGTTTGGAGATTCCCGGCGTAGGGGTTCGCTCCCTCGCGCCGTCGCCAGCGGCCCGTCGAGGTCGTGGTCCTCACACCTGGCCCGGCCGGCCGCTCGCGTCCTCTGCCAGTGCCCGGTTGCATCGCGGTCGTTTCGTTCCGTCGAGCAGGGCGCCCGAGCGCGAGAGCAACTCCAGCGTCAGGCACAGGGGCAGGCCGACGACGTTCAAGTAGCAGCCGGTGAACGCGTCGGCCGGGGCAAACTCGCGATCCTGGATGCCGTACGCGCCAGCCTTGTCCATCGGCGATCCGCCACCCACGTACGTCTCAATCTCTGCATCGGAGTAGTCGCGGAGGCGGACTATGGTCGTCCTGGCACCCGCTACAACTCCGCCCGGGCCGGCCACAGCGACCCCCGTCACCACGGTATGGGCCCTGTTTCGAAGCCGCAGCAGCATCTCCTTCGCGCCGTCGCCGTCCCGCGGCTTCCCGAGCAGCTTCCCGTCCAGCACAACGACGGTATCCGCCCCGAGCACGTACGCGTCCGGGTGAGCTTCTGACACCTCCGCGGCCTTCGCTGCGGCCAGTCCCGTGGCCGTCGCATCCGGCGCGCCTCTGTCCGGGATCGCAGCCTCGTCGATGCGCTCCGCGGGCGCGACCGTGAACCGGAAACCGGCGCGATTCAGGATGGCAATTCTGCGCGGCGATGCGGAGGCCAGGACCAGCGACGCGCCCATGCACACCGGTTCAGGCAGGCTTTCCTGCCGCATCAGGTCGCCCTCCGGAGCATGGCCACGGCCTCCACATGCCGGGTCTGAGGGAACATGTCGACGGGTTGGACAGCCTTAAGAGCGAAAGCGACTTCGCACAGGATGGCAAGGTCTCGCGTCATGGTCTCGGGGTCACAGGAAACCATCGCGACGTTCGACGGCATCAGCCGCCTGAGGGCGTCCAAAACCTCCGGAGCGCATCCCGTACGGGGCGGGTCCAGCACCACCGCCTCAACCGGGGCTTCCATGGCCCTCAGGGCCTCTTCAGTGCGCGCCTCCACGAAACTCACGTTGTCCAGTCCGCCCGCGTTGGCGCGAGCGTCCTCGATTGCGGATGCCGAGAGTTCGATGCCGATGACTCTCCCGGCGTGTGGCGCCAGAAGCACGGCGAACGTGCCCACGCCGCAGTAGGCGTCCACCACCACCCCCCCGCCGTCCAGGCCGAGCCCCCTCTGGAGGATGCCGGCCACCGATTCCACCTGGGCCGAATTGACCTGGAAGAAAGCTGAGGCGGCGATCCGAAAGCGATGGCCGAGTATCTCCTCGGTCAGGTGCGTCTGGCCCGATGCGAGCTGTATCTCAGGGTTCTGGAGGCGCGGCTGGATGAGAAGGTCACCGGAATTGGCGCCGACGCGGATGGACATCTGCGTCATTCCCTGGGCTTTGCCCTGAACCTCCGCCAGGGCTTCGTTGATGCGCTCATTCATGAGCAGGCATCTGTCCACGGGCAGGAATCGCCGCGTAGCCCTGTTGACGAACCCGACTGTCCCGGCGTCCTCGCGCTTGCCGATGGTGAAACGGGCGTGATTGCGGTACCCGAGCGACCTGGGAGCAGGGAGGGTCGGCAGGACTTCCGCCCCTGCAAGCACCGGCACCCCGGCGAGCCGCCTCGCTATGGCCTGCCGCTTGTATTCAAGCTGACTTTCATAGCGAACGTGCTGCCACTGGCATCCGGTGCAGCCGCCCCTCGGTGATCCCGCGGGAGGCGAGAAGTACGGGCAGCGGGGTTCGACTCGATCCGCGGACGGGTCCACCACCCTGGTGACTCTGACGGCAAGGCTCTCCGGGAACCGCCTTATGACCTCGGCTTCGACCGTCTCACCGGGAATCCCGCCGGCTACCGACACGGGAAAGCCCTCATACGACGCGGAGGCCTCTCCGTCGGCATTCCATTCGCCGAGTGTCAGATCGACGGTATCCCCGCGATCGACTCCCACGCCGTCCGTCGGCCAGGGGCCCCTGTACCGGTTTCGACGCCTGCGACTCAATACTGCTCCTGTTCTGGTATACGGCCGGCGAACCGGGCCTCATGCTACTTCACACAGCCTGGCCCGGGTTCGGGTGAACGCCCTTTGGTATTCTGCGGCTAAGGGCCGCGCTTCTGTCCACGGCGCGTGGATGACGGCGATGTCCGCAACGCGCGCGGCGAGGGCTACCTGGTGGCGGTCAAGCGCAGACTCCCCGAATGGTTCAAGGTTCCGTTCCCTGGCGGTGAGAGCTACGCGGCCCTCAAACGCCGCCTGGACGACGCGCGGCTGCACACCGTATGCCAGGAAGCGGCCTGCCCGAATATCGGCGAATGCTGGGGCCAGCACCACACGGCCACGTTCATGATTCTCGGCGATATCTGCACGCGGGCGTGCGCCTACTGCAACGTGAAGACCGGCCGACCCGAAGGCCTTGACGCGGCCGAGCCGAGCCGTGTGGCGGACACGGTCGAAGCCCTGGACCTGCGCTACGCCGTTGTCACGTCGGTGGATCGCGACGATCTGCCCGACGGCGGCGCGGGCATCTTCGCCGACACCGTCCGGGAGATCCACCGAGCAGTACCGGAGTGCAGCGTAGAAGTGCTGATCCCGGACTTCCAGGGCAGGCGCGAATCGCTCCGGCAGGTGCTGGACGCCGCGCCGGAGGTACTCAATCACAACGTGGAGACGGTGCGGCGCGTGTTCCGGAAGGTGAGGCCGAAGGGAGACTACGAGTTGTCTCTCAAGCTGCTGCGCCGAGCGGGGGACATGCGCCCCGAGACACCGACGAAGTCGGGTTTGATGGTGGGACTCGGGGAGACGACCGACGAAGTCCTCGACACGATGCAGGATCTCCGTCGGGTCGGCTGTGGATTGCTCACGGTCGGACAGTACCTCCGGCCGTCGCCGAAGCACCACCCGATAGCGCGGTTCTATCACCCTGACGAATTCGATGAGCTGCGCACGGAAGGGCTCCGTATGGGCTTCCTGCACGTCGCATCCGGCCCCCTCGTCCGCAGTTCCTACCACGCCGCCGAGCAGCGCACCGCGGCGCGAGCGGGGCCAGCGTGAGGCGCTGAAAGCAACCTGCGCCCGGCCGGACCCCGTGAACGACGAACGCCGGTGTGAGGCGTATGACTCACACCGGCGTCCGCTCCGAGAAGTAGGAGGTCTCGCCGTCAACTCCGTGCGGCGGGAGCGGCGGTGGCGGCCTCCTTCTGGTGAACGTTCCTAGCTCTAGCTACCCTCGGTGATGGTGATCGTCTGATTCGGTTGCACGTCGCTCACGACCTGGACAGTGCCGCTCGGCCATGTCACCTCGATTTCGTCGACGACGGTGCTGCCGGCGAGGCCGAAGTGCAGCACAGGTGCATCCATGCAAAGGAAGCTGCCGCCGGCGAGTAGCTGTTCCGTCATCATCAGGTTCCCGGCGGTCACCTTCACCATGGCCCCAATACCGAAGGTGTTGCTGTCCGTCCCTTTGAGCTTCACTTTGACCCAGTTGTTGCCCAGGTAGCCCGCGATGTCGTTGTGGTGCAGGTAGTTCCAGTCGTCCGAGGAGGTGAAGTACACGTCCAGCCCCCCGTCGTCGTCATAGTCGGCCAGGGCCAGACCCCTGCTGATTGACGGCATCCAGAAGCCGCGAGCGGGCACGAGATCAAGACCGGACTTCTCGGACACGTTCGCGAACGTCCCGTCACCCTTGTTCTCGTAGAAGAGGTTCGCGTTGTACTTCTCCCTCTCCTCGGAATCGCCATAGGTTGTCCAGTCGCCAGCGGCGATTCCGATGTCGAGGTCTCCATCGTTGTCGTAGTCGAAGAACGCGGTGCCCCAGCCGACTCCGCCCCGGCCCACAACCCCGGCGTCAGACGTGACTTCCCTGAACGTCCCGTCGCCCTCGTTTCGCCACAGGTGGTTCGTTCCGGCGTCCGTCACGATCAGGTCCGGATCCCCGTCCCCGTCGTAGTCGCCGGCGTCGATCCCGTGGCCTGTTGTCCCCCAGAGTCCGGCGTCCCGGGTCACGTTGGCGAACGTCCCATCGCCGTTGTTTCGATAGAGCAGGTTCGTGCCAGTGCCGGTCTCGCACGTGAAGAACAGATCCGGGCTCCCGTCACCGTTGTAGTCAAACCAGAACGGCTGCCAGGGCGAGCCACACTTCACGGTCGCGATGTCCCATTCCGTCTTCGGTGTGACCGGGTCCTGCAGTATGTCGAGCTGAGGAGCGACGTCCGTGAACGTGCCATCACCGTTATTTCGGTAGAGGGCGCTGGCCTCGTTGAGCCAGTGGACCTTCTTCTCTTCATCGCGTTCAATCCGAGCGTGGTTCGCGACTGCCAGGTCCAGGTCGCCGTCGTTGTCGTAGTCTGCCCAGGCGGCCCCCATAGAGAACCTGTCATCGGCCAGGCCCGCGTCGGCTTCCGCGTTGGCGAATATCCCGGCAGCAGGGTCGGTGTTCTGGTACAGAAGGTTGGTCCTCTTCCCCAGGAACTCCTCCGTCCTCTTGTTGAGATTGGCCGAGTTCGCCGCGAACAGGTCCAGGTCGCCGTCACCGTCGTAGTCGCCCCACAGGACGCTGCGCGTTGCGTTACCCAGAACCACCACCGGTGGCGGAGGACCCACAGGTAGCTGGGGGGTGACCCTAAAGGCGGCGCCTCCCGTATCTGCCATGTAGGTGAAGGTCCCGTCGCCGTTGTTCTGGTAGAGGTAGGAGGAGATTTCCGTAAACGAGTCGATCGACGCACTGGCGACATAGAGGTCGTGGTCCCCGTCCCCGTCGTAGTCTCCCCATGCGGCCCCCGCCATGGGATCGGTACTATTGCTGACCCGCGGCTCACCCTGTCCGCTGATCGCTCCCGGCCGGTGGCTCACATCAGAGTCCCAGGGTAGCGTTACGATTGAAGGGTCAGCCAGAGAGAACCAGGGCCGTGCCACGACCGACTGGTGGGCCGCCTCGCTGTAGCTCTTGCCGTCGTGCACTACCAGGCTGACCGCGTACTCACCCCTGACGTCAGGCAGCAGCGAGGCCGTCGACTTGTCGGTAC
>CAYYFS010000154.1:0-5314 GCA_964471055.1 uncultured Dehalococcoidales bacterium | reverse complement strand
TCCGGGTTCTCGATCATGTCCAGGTAGATCTGCTCCATGCCTCGGAGATACATGCCTGGCTTGAGTTGCGCGATCCGGTTGAGGCGGTCCCCCATGAAGACGGCCACTCTGCCCCGGTTCTGGATTTCACTGCACTGGAATTCGATCTTGCTGCAGTCAAACCAGTCTGCACTTGGCCAATGATCGTACTGATCGACCTCCTCGACGGTGGATGCCGAGGCCAGCGGAGAGACTGCAACCTCCTTGTACGTCTCCTTGCCGTCTGTAGCCGGTACGACCACGGTTCTGCGCCGCACCCCCCAGATGTCCTCATCAGTACCGTCACGGAATGACCTGAGCGGCGGACCGACGTAGCGGGGTCCTTCGATGTACCGCAAATCCACGTCGTGCTCATCGAGGATCTGTTCCGCGGTCACGCCCCATGCGGCTTCGACCTTGGTGGTGAAGCCGCTGGACATCCATATGTCTATCGGTACCCGGTCAGGTTCCTGGTGACCCAACGCAAGGGATGTCCGCTCTCGAGAGTCCACGTCTACCTCCGCGGGCGTCGCGGGTCAGCATATCGGGCAGGCACCCGCACAGCCAACAGCCTCACGTACAACACCCAAGACCAACCGATTCGCATCCATGCGACGACCTAGTCAACACCATTCCGCATCCCCCATATGACCCTTGAATCGGTAGGTTCAAGTGAGAAGCCCCGGGTCCGATGTCCCGACCGCGTGCGTGAAGTGATATGGGGTGGTGGCGGACGGGCCAACGGACACCGGGGCTCCTTTTTCCTCCGCCGCCCGCGATCGCGCGCTGCCCTCGCCGCATCCTCACCGGCATTTCCCCTGGAGTTTCGTTCTTCGATTGGCCCGGTTTTCCGTTCGCGTCCCCGCGCCTGACTCACGCGCCGGTCGCGTATCGGATTTGAGCGCCGCAGGTGCTTGCGGGCAAGACCGTACCTGCACGACACGGTGACAGTGGCTCGCTGCTTTCTCCCAGGCGCAGCGTCCGTCACCGCCGCCTACAGCGGCCTCCGGAGGCCGCTGCACGCGCCTGCGCGTAAGTTGCGGGTTGCGCGCCCGAGCGGCGCTGGGATTTCTTCCAGTCCGGAACGGAAACGGCTCCAGGACGCCCGGGAACAAGCCGCAGGGTGAGATGGCGTCGATTCCGTGGCGAAGCATTCGCGGCCGTCTCACAATGCGGACGCGAGGGTTCGCCCACCCACCGCAGCCACGCGCCAATCCACGCGCGCGGCGCCGACTCAATCGGTCGCCCCAACCCGCCGGCTGGCCGGGATCGCGGGAGGCATTCCGGCACGGGCAGAGGACACAGTAGCCCCTCGCGGGGATTGGGAGCGCAATGCTCGGTTCACTGAAGACTCCAGGCGTTCTGCCCTTTTCGCGTCCAGGTCTGGAGCCGGGGAGTGACTTCGCTCAGGGGGGTCCGTCAGGCAAAACCGACCGAGCAACTCCGGACGCGCTGCGTCCGACCGACCGCGACGGGTCCCTGAGGATGGAACTCCTGAGGATCCGACAGCATCTTCAGATGCTTAACGAAGGTGTCGCCCGTCTTGAGGCCGGTCTAGGGCCCGTATACGACGAGCACCAGAGCAACGGATCGGTTGATGCTGAGGACCTCCTCGAAGCAGGGGTTGTGTCTATCGACCACCGGGCCAGGAAGGTGCGGGTGAACGGTTCCGAAATAGAGCTCTCGCCAGGCGAGTACCGGTGCCTGCATGAGCTGGTGCGCAACGCCGGTCGAGTGGTTGTCCGCCGGGACCTGCTCCGAATCACCACAAGGGACAGCACCGACGATGAGAGCCAGATCAAGGCGTACGTGGCCCGCTTGAGAGCGAAGCTAGCGGCGGCAAACGCCCCTCGCGAAGTAATCGAGAACGTGCGGGGGGTCGGCTATCGCCTCGCCGAGACAAACGACCCGGCGTAGACGTTGCACGGACGAGGACAGAAGCGCGGGTGGGGCAACTCACACGGCTGAGGGGGCCAGAGACGATGACGACGGACGCGACGGAAACCGGACCAATCCGCGTTCTCATGGTCGACGATCATGAACTCATGCGGGAGGCATACGGGATGCTTCTCGATCAGGATGATGCAGTAGAGGTCATCGGCCTGGGCCGGGACGGTGATGAAGCCGTGAGTATGGTCGAGGAGCTTCGCCCAGATGTCGTGATCCTGGACTGCCAGATGCCGCGCCTGAACGGGGTTCAGGCGGCCGCCATCATCCGTGAGAGGCATCCTGGCATGGCGATCGTGTTCCTTTCCGCCCACCACGATGGCGAGACTGTCAACGGCTTCCTCAAAGGGGATCTCAGAGGAAAGGCATATCTGGTGAAACAATCCCTTGATTCCCTCTCCAGCCTGGTGCGGGCGGTGAAAGCCGTCGCCAGAGGAAAGACGATGCTGGCCGACGAGATCATCGAGAGAATGGCGGCTCTCGAAGACCGACGGCGGCAGCACGCGTTCGTCCCAGCGCTCACGCGACGTGAGAGCGAGGTGCTGGCGTGCGTTGCCAGAGGACTCAACAACGCAGGCATCTCCAAGGAGCTGCAAATCCAGGCGCGAACGGTAGAACGGCACATCGGGAGCATATTCAGCAAGATGTGGGGCCGGCCCGGGCCCGAGCAACACTCACGGGTGACGGCGGCTATGGCCTACCTCTACGAAACGGGAGCCCTTGAGACGGAGGCACCGGCACCGAAGAGCAAGCGCGACAGGCCGGCCCCGCGCGCTGGAACTGCCGGTGCCGTACCCGCCATGATGCGCGCCTGACGTGACGGCTAAGCAGGCGCGTTTTAGGTATTCTTGTAGCTCTGGCAGATGCGCCGAGATCGATCCGCCCGCGCGCGTGCACATCGGACGTACGAACGGGCCGGGAGTCCCCATGGGCCCGCGTGTGGTCCCCCATCGCCCATACTCCACAGAGTGCTCTAGCCGAGGCGCTTCTTTCGCGCCCGCGCGCACGCGGCCTAGCGCGCACGAGGGCAGAGTCGGCGGCAACCCGCCTCTCCATGGGCAGATGACCGGAGACCGAACATGACCGGTGAACACTGGTTGAGTCGCTACAGGCTAACGCTGGTGTTTGGGATCACCAGCATGGCGGTGATGGCGATCGCGGGCGTCGGCCTCTCCTTTGTCATCGGCAGGATCACGGTCGACAACTTCGTGCGCGGCGTCGACGCACAGGCGACGAAGAGGCTCTCCGCGCTCCTGGAGCAGTCGGCGCTGCAGGTCACGGACTCCATGCCCGACGGCCCGTCCGGCTCTCCTTTGCCCGTTGCGTTGGAATCCCTGGCGCGGACTCCGATCTTCGCGTCGGCGTTCGATCATCCAGTCTCGGATTTCTCCGAGGCCACCCTGCACCGCCTCGACGGCTCAGTCGCCTGGAGCACTGCCGCGGCACACGCCACCGAATACGACGCGGTTGAACCGACGTTCGAATCGGCGAAGGCCGGCAAAAGCGCGTCGGTGCTCTTCGATTCTGAAGATGCCCCCGGTCCAGAGGGAGCGGCAGCGCGCGGTGAGCAGATATTCACCTACGTCCCCGTTCTCGGAACGCCTGCCGGCGACGTGATCGGCGTTCTGGAGGTTCGTCGCGACGTATCCGACGAATTGCAGATAGCCGTACGTGAGACTCGGGCCGCGCGAGTGCGGATCCTGAGCTCGACCCTGGGCGTCCTGTATCTGGCCCTGCTGACCTTCCTGGCCTATCTGGATCGCAGGCGAATTCGAGCGGTCCAGGACGCGGCTCATCAGGAAGTTGCGTACCTGGCGGACCTGGGGGAGAAGGACAACGCCCTGGTGCAAGAGGCCGATGTGCGCACGGTGCTCGCCCGGATAGGCCGCGTGGTGACCTCTTCGCCCGACATCAGCGATGTCTACGTGCGCTTCACTGAGGAAGTTCGGGCGTTGCTGCCATTCGATCGGGTCGTCATCTCACTGATCGAGCCCGACGGCGAGACCGTGAGAGACGCGTTCGTGACAGGCGTGGATATCCCGGGGCTCGGGGCCGGGAGCCTGCATCCGCTCGCGGGGAGCGCGAACGCCCATGTCGTCGATTCAAAGCGAAGTCTCACATGCGACGAGGAAACGTCGAAAGAACTGGCGGAACGGTATCCGGGTACCCCGTCCCCCGTTGGTGATCTCAAGTCGATGCTCATGGTTCCGCTGCTCCAGAGGAATGAAGCGATCGGAACGTTGAACTTCCGTTCCACGCTTCCGGCGCCATACGGCGAACGGGAGGTGGAGCTGGCGGAGCAGGTGAGCGCACAAATCGCGGGTGCCATTGTCACTTCACAGCTCCACGTCGGTCTCCAGCGGGAGGCCCGCGAACGGGAGGTACTGGCCGAAATCGGGAGGACCGCCAGCTCCTCGCTGGACACCGGCGACATCTACCGGGAGCTTGTCGGACGCATCACGGAAGTCGTGCCCGCTGACCGGATCGTGATCACGGCAATCGACCGGGCAACCGGCACGCGCACCAATCTCTATGTGTGGGGAGTAGAGATGCCCGACTGGCCGGAAGGTGCCGCCTCCGAGTTCGCCAGGCAAGAGGAGCCGCCGGGTACGAGACTGGCTGAGGTCCTCGAAGGGAAATCGGTTGCTATTGACACCGCCGCGTCCCGGGCGCTGGCGGAACAGTGGCCTCCCGAGGCGGCAGCAATCGAAGTGGGGCTGCGCTCCGCCCTGACGGTGCCCATCACCTGGCAGGAAGAACTGATCGGCACCATGGTCTACCGGTCCAGGGACGAGGACGCGTATTCACCGGACATCGTTGCGCTTGCCGAGCGTGTCTCGCTGCAGATCGCGGGCGCCTTTGCCAGCTCGCGGCTTTTCGAGCAAGTGATGCGGGAGGCCCGCGAACGGGAGGTACTGGCCGAAATCGGGAGGATCGCCAGCTCATCCCTGAACACGCTCGATGTGTTCCAGGGCGTGGCGCAACAGGTCAGCTCGATAGTCCAGTTCGATCGCTTCTTCCTGTCTCTCGCCGACCGCGTGCCCGGCGCAATCGTGCAGTCATTCGTGGTGGACGCGTCTCTCACCGAGGGGGTGCCTGGAGTTGTCGTCGACATGGCCGGCAGCATCATGGAACAGGCGATAGAGACCCGATCGGCAATCCGCGTTTCCGGGCAGACAACGGAGGAAGTGGCCAAGTTCGGCGTTTTCGGCAAACGCGCTGCGAAGGCAGGCCACAGATCCCTGCTGACCGTTCCGCTGATGGCGGGTGAAAAGGGGCTCGGAGCCCTGCACCTGCGCGCGCTAGACCCCGACGCGTTCTCCGAAGCGGACGCGTCCTTCATGATGAG
>CAYYFS010000153.1:0-5352 GCA_964471055.1 uncultured Dehalococcoidales bacterium | reverse complement strand
GCCGCCCGCCTTCGTGACGGACGGCCCGCTCTGCGCCTTCGGTGGGCCGATATCGGGCGCGCTGGTAGCTGCCCGCGGGCCTATGGGCCGTTCCGGCTCATCGCGAGCATCCGGTTGACCGCGTTCACGTACGCCCGTGCTGAGGCCACGATGATGTCAGTTGACGATCCCCGACCGGCGTATACCCGCCCGTCATCGGCTTCGACCCGCATAGTCACTTCGCCGAGGGCGTCTATGCCTTCGGTGACCGAGCTGACGCTGAACTCGATGAGGTTGATCGGCATGTCGAGGATGCCGTCGACAGCTTTGCATACGGCGTCAACGGGGCCGGTGCCGGCCGACGTCTCCGTCTTCTCAGTGCCGTCCGGGCACACCAGAGTGACTGTCGCCTCCGGCGTCTGCCGGTCTCCGCAGATGACACTCACGTTTACGAGACGATAGGCGCGCTCCACGTCGGAGAATCGCTGCTGCTCCGACATGAGGGCTTCGAGGTCACGGTCCGTCACTTCGCTCTTCTGGTCGCCCAACTCCTTGAAAGCGGCGAAAACGCTGTTGAGCTGCTCGTCGGAGAGGGTGTAGCCGAGTTCGTTCAGCCGTGCGCGAAGTCCAGCCCGGCCGGAGAGCTTGCTCAGGATCACGGCCTCCCCGCGCCAGCCCACGGATTCCGGTTCCATGATCTCGAAGGTAGTGCGTTCTTTCAGGAACCCGTCCTGGTGGATGCCCGAGGAGTGCCGGAACGCGTTGCCCCCGACGATGGCTTTGTTCATCTGGACAGGGAACCCGAAGATGTCGCTGATCAGGCGGCTCGTCGGGCCGATCTCCCGGGGATCTGCCCCCGTCGTGACGCCGTAGTGATCGGGTCGCGTCTCCAGACCCATGATGAGCTCTTCGGTCGCAGCATTGCCGGCCCGCTCGCCGAGGCCGTTGATGCAGCCTTCGACCTGGCGCGCACCAGCCTCTACTGCCGCAAGGCTGTTCGCCACGGCAAGGCCCAGGTCATCGTGACAGTGAACGCTGACGACGATGCCTTCAATGTTCCGGACATTCTCGAATATGCCTTCTATGAGGTCACGAAACTCCACGGGGGCGGTGTAGCCGACGGTGTCCGGGATATTGACCGTCGTGGCCCCGGCCTCGATGGTGGCTTCGAGCATCGCGTACAGCTGCGATGGCTCGGCGCGGGTGGCGTCCATGGGTGAGAACTCCACATCATCGCAATAGGACTTCGCCCGCCTGACCGCTTCGACAGCCATGTTCATGATCGTCTCGCGGTCCCGCCTCATCTGGTGGAGCAGATGTATCTCGGACACGGACAGGAACGTGTGGATTCGCGGCTTCTCAGCGTCCTTGATTGCCCCCCAAGCGGCGTCGATGTCGTCGGGGAGGGCGCGGCACAGGGCCGCGATGACCGGCCCTTTCGTTTCGCGAGCGATCCGCTCCACGGACCGGAAGTCGCCCCGGGATGCGGCCGGGAACCCGGCCTCGATGATGTCCACTCGGAGACGGGCAAGCTGCCGGGCGATGCGGACCTTTTCGTCCGGGGTCAGCCCGGCTCCAGCTGTTTGCTCGCCATCGCGCAGGGTGGCATCGAATATCAGTACCTTGTCTGGGGGTGCCATCGTACCTACTCCCGCCGTTCGGTTCGGCGTCAGGTAGTGGACTCCAGCCAGGGCATCATGCTCCGCAGCTCTTTGCCTATCAGCTCGACAGGGTGCTCCAGGTTCTCCCGACGCAGCCGGGTGAACCGGTGAAGGCCCTCATCGTTCTCGGCTATCCATTCGCGGGCGAACTCGCCTGACTGGATGTCCTTCAAGATCTTCCGCATGTTGTCCTTGACCTGCTCATCGATCACGACCGGACCCCGGGTGTAGTCGCCGTATTCGGCAGTCTCGCTGACCGAGTACCGCATCCCCTGGAGGCCTGACTGGTAGATTAGGTCGACGATCAGTTTGAGCTCGTGCAGGACCTCGAAGTAGGCCGACTCCGGCTGGTACCCCGCCTCGGTGAGCACCTCGAAGCCGGCCTTGATAAGCGCTGTCACCCCGCCGCACAGGACCGTTTGCTCGCCGAACAGGTCGGTCTCCGTCTCTTCCTTGAAAGTCGTCTCCAGGATGCCGGCCCGTCCACCGCCGATGCCCTTGCCGTACGCCAGGGCCTGCTCCCTCGCGTTGCCCGAGGCGTCCTGATGCACGGCGACGAGGCAGGGGACGCCGAGCCCGCGTTCGAATACTGCCCGGACCCGGTGGCCCGGAGCCTTCGGAGCGATCATCGAGACGTTCACATCGTCCGGTGCCATGATCTGCTTGTAGAAGATGGTGAACCCGTGGGCGAACATGAGCGTATTGCCTGCCGACAGGTTCGGCTCTATGTCCTCCCGGTATATCCGGGCCTGCGCGGTGTCCGGCGCCGTCATCATGATCACGTCGGCCCGCTTCGCAGCCTCCGCGTTCGTCAGGACTTCCAGGCCGTCGGCCTCGGCCTTCTCCTTGCTCTTGCTGCCCTCGTACAGGCCGACGATGGAGTCGTGGCCGGAGTCCTTCAGGTTCAGGGCGTGTGCGTGCCCCTGGCTGCCGTACCCGATGACCGCGATCGTCTTGCCTTCGAGCAGCGAGCTGTCGATGTCTTTGTCGTAGTAAAGAGTCGCCACTTCAAACTCCGTTCTGGGTTCCGTTGCCGCCGCGGCCCGTCAGGCCGGCCCGCCGTCGTCGTCCGCCGTGAGAGCGCCGCGCATGGTCGCAACGCGGCCGGTGCGCATCACCTCCAGGACGTCATAGCGACGGAGCAGCTCGATGAGCGAGTCGATCTTGTCCGAGTCCCCGGTGATCTCCATGGTGAGGCTCTTGGCGCCCACGTCCACCACGTTGACGCGGAATATGCCGGCCAACTGGAGGATTTCCGTGCGGGTGGAAGGCGTCGCCGCCACCTTGATGAGCGCCATCTCCCGCCACACGATGTTTCTCTCCGTGATGTCTTCCACGGACACCACGTCCACCAGGCGGTCGAGTTGGGCTGCTACATGGCCCACGAGATTCGGCTCGCCCTCGACCACGAACGTAAGGCGGGACATACCGGGCCTCTCCGAACGCCCCACAGCCAGACTGGCGATGTTGAATCCCCGGCGTCGGAAGAGGCCGGCGATGCGGGCCAGGACGCCCGGCTTGTCTTCCACGAGCGCCACCACGGTGCGTGTAGCGATGCCCGGGTTGTCTGCGGAGTTGCTCATTTCACTCCCCCTTTCGGAATCGACGGGTTCAGAGAGTGCCCGCCGGCGATCCTCTAGGGCTGCTCCTCCATGAGTTCGGCCACGCTCTGGCCGGAGGGGATCATCGGGAACACGTTCTCCGTAGGCCTCACTCTGAACTCCACGACGGCGGGCCCCGGGTGATCGGTAGCCTCTCGGATCGCGTTGTGCACTTCGTCCTGGCGCGTTACCCGGACGCCCTTGATGCCGAACGCTTCCGCCAGCTTCACGAAGTCCGGGTTCTTCGCCCAGATGCTGGCCTGGAAGTCGGCCCCGTAGAACAGCTCCTGCCACTGGGTGATCATCCCCAGGTGGGTGTTGTGCATGATGGCGAACTTCACCGGCAGGTCGTTCTCGGCAATCGTGGCAAGCTCCGACATCGTCATCTGAAATCCGCCGTCGCCCGCGATGGACCACACAAGCTGATCCGGGTTGCCCACCTGTGCGCCCATGGCAGCGGGCACCTCGAAGCCCATTGTGCCCAGGCCGCCGGAGGTCAAGAACGAATTGGGCCGGGTGTACTGGTAGTGCTGCGCGGCCCACATCTGGTGCTGCCCGACGCCCGTGACGATAGTTGCCTCGCCCTTTGTGACTTCGTAGACGCCCCTGATGACGTGCTGGGGTAGCAGCTCATCCGTCTCCCTGATCCGCAGGGACGGGTGCTCCGCCTTCAGGTGCTCGACGTGCGCCAGCCACTCCGTGCGCTCGCCTGGCTCTATGAGTGGCTGCAGCTGGTCCAGGACATGCCTGACATCGCCTACTACCGGGGCGTCGACGGCAACGTTCTTGCCGATCTCGGCCGGGTCGATGTCGATGTGGACTTTCTTCGAACGCGTCGCGAAACGTCTCGTGTCGCCCGTGATGCGGTCATCGAACCGGCTGCCGATGGCCACGATCAGGTCTGCTTCCTCGAGCGCCAGGCTGGCCCATGCCATGCCGTGCATGCCCGGGAAGCCCGCGCTCAGGGGATGGGTCTCCGGGAAGCAGCCGATGCCGAGCAGTGTTGTCACGACCGGTATCTGAGCCTGCTCGGCCAGCGCACGCAGTTCGTCCCAGGCTCGCGAGATCAGGACCCCGTGGCCCGCGAGGATCACCGGGCGTTCGGCTGCATTGATCAGCCGTGCCGCCGCCTCAACTTCGGCCGGGTCCGCCGTGGTGGGCGGCTTGTAGCCGGCCATGTTCAACTGCGTGTCCCAACCCGCGTCGTCCACGAGAGCGGTCTCCTGGAACACATCCCGTGGCACGTCGATGAGAACCGGACCGGGGCGCCCCGTCCGCGCCACGTGGAATGCCTCCCTCACCGTGGCCTGCAGATCGGAGGCGTTCATCACCAGGTAGTTGTGCTTGGTGACCGGGAGGCTCGCTCCTGTGATGTCGGTTTCCTGGAAGGCGTCCCGGCCGATGGCCGCTCTGGCCGCCTGTCCGGTCAGCGCCACCAGCGGGCTGGAGTCCATCATGGCGGTAGCCAGTCCGGTCACCAGGTTGGTGGCTCCCGGGCCGGAAGTCGTGCAGACTACGGCCACTTTGCCCGTGGCGCGCGCATAACCGTCTGCCGCGTGCGTCCCGCCCTGCTCATGCCGCACCAGGATGTGGCGAAGAGCCGGGTACTGCGACAGCGTCGCGTAGAGCGGCAGGGTTGCCCCGCCCGGGATGCCGAACATGACCTCGACGCCCTCACGGAGCAGGCCTTCGCAGACTATCTGCCCGCCGGTCATCTCTTTCGCAGACATGTAGCTCACAATCTCGCCGCTGTGACGGGCACTCGGCCCGTCTCGCCCAAAAAAAGAGCCTCGTCCTCAAAGGACGAGACTGTCCGGTCCCGCGGTACCACCTTCGTTGCCCGGCGGCCGGCTAGCCGCACGAACCACTCAGCGCCTTAACGTGGCGTACCGTTCCGGTCCTCGGGCCATCCCGGTTCTGCGGTCAGGCACGTGGCCCTGACAGAACCTGGAGGGGACGCCGTTCAGACCGGCCGCTCCAGGGCGAGTTCCCGAGGGGATCAGCGCCGGATTCCCACCATCACCGGCTCTCTTGCGCCTGCCCGTCCGGTACTACTCCCATTCGTCGCGTTTGCACAAACAGACCACCGAGAGTAGCACGGACCCCTACTG
>CAYYFS010000152.1:2379-5476 GCA_964471055.1 uncultured Dehalococcoidales bacterium | reverse complement strand
CACCAGCCTGATCTCTCTATTACCGAACCCGTCCCAAAGTTGCTGAAGTCCAACAATGTCGAACACAAGGCGCTTTACTACGAGCAACAGACGGTCGAGCAGGTGCGGGCTCTTGCCAACAGACTCATCGAGATCGGGGACGAGGGCCTCGTGAGCATTGAGGTCGACCGCCTTTCTTGGGGCAAGACAACAGCAAGAGACGTTGAGCGCGAGCAGAGCATCATCAATGTGTTGTTCACGGTGGAAGTGGAAGACCCGCCAGTCAACGTGACCGATCTGCAATTGCGCATGGGAGACGAACCTCTGACTCTCGTGAGTTCGACTATCCCGTCCATGCAAAAGGGCAAGAGGGGTGTCTACGAAGCCACATTCGCATTGTCCTATACGGCCATCTACGCGGACCGCTTGGCCCGGCCGGAGGAGGAATGGGACACGTTCCGTCTTTGGGCGATGGTCAACGGACAGGAATGGGCTTCTGAGGAGTCCTCATTGGGGCGGGGTTCTATGCCGTCAGTTCTTGAAACCGGAGCCGCGGGGAGTGGCCAAGCTCCCCCAGATGATTCCTAGTTCCGGACGGACCGCTCCGAGCAGCCCTTCAACACGAAAGCAAAAGAACCCGCAGCGCGGAACGCACTCCCGTAACCGCTCATTCGGACCCGCGGCACCGGACCCGCGTCGCCAGAGGCGAGCCGCGGCGGTGGGCGGTCGGAATGGTTGTGGCGTGCGTCCGGGAGAAGTGGCGGCATACCGCGCGGGACGATCGGCGGCCGAGCCCGGGCAGGCTCCGCAGGCGCCGGAGCGTGTGTGCGTGAGGTGGTACCCCGTACGGGATTCGAACCCGTGATCTCCGGCTTGAAAGGCCGACGTGCTAGGCCACTGCACCAACGGGGCATCCTGTCCGAGTGCCGGACAATTCAGGATAGCAGAAGGCACCCTCTCGAACGGCAGTCGACATACGTCACGGGTCCCCGAGACGCGGCGGGCACGCTCGGCGGTGCGCGTCCCCTGCCGCCCACGCGGCAGCGACCGTGATCCCACGAGCTACGGGTAGACCGCCAGACCTTCGAGCCCCGTCGCCTCTGGCAGCCCGAGCAAGACGTTCATGTTCTGCACGCCCGCTCCCGCCGCGCCCTTCACCAGGTTGTCGAGCGCGGTCACTACCACCAGGGTGCCCGTTCTCTCGTTCACGGTCGGGTGGATGAGCAGGTCGTTGCTGCCCCATGTTTGCTTGGTGGTCGGCGCGCTGTCCGCCACCGAGACAAAAGGCTCCCCGGCGTAGAAATCGCGATACAGCTCTCTAACGCGTTCCTCTGTGACACCGGCAGCGAGCGTCCCGTAGCAGGTGCCGAGAATCCCGCGGGTCATCGGGATCAGGTGCGGCACGAAGGTCACCGATACCCCGTCTCCCGGAGCGAGCGCGCTCAGTTCCTGTGTCATCTCCGGTGTATGCCTGTGGCCGGCGAGGCCGTACGCGGACGTGGTGTCGTTCAGTTCCGAGAAGCCGTACTCCATCTTCGCCGACCGGCCCGCGCCAGAAACGCCCGATTTCGAGTCCACGATCACGGATGGCCCGACCAGGCCTTCCTTGACGGCGGGCGCGAGACCCAGGATCGCACCCGTCGGATAACACCCGGGTACCGCTATCAGATGCTTTGCCGCGATCTCGTCGCGATGCAATTCCGGCAGGCCGTAGACAGCTTCGTCGATGAGGTCCGGGTGCGGATGCTCGACCTTGTACCAGGACTCGAACTCGGCCACGTTCTTCAGGCGGAAGTCGGCGCTCATGTCCAGGCACCGGACGCCATCGCGGTAGAGAGGCCCCACGGCCTCAGCACTGGCAGCGTGGGGCAGCGCGGAAAAGACCACGTCCACCGGGCGGTCCACCTGGCGTTCGATCGTCAGATCGATCTGTCGAAGGTGCGGGAACACCTCGCTGACCTGCTTGCCCGCCTGGCTGCGGCCCGTGACGCATACGAGCTCGGCTTCGGGGTGTCGGTGAAGCAGCCGGGCCAGTTCGGCGCCGACGTACCCGGTCACATTGATGATTCCGACTCTTGCCATCTTCGACTCCTGCCCACTCAGGGTGAGAACGCCCAGCCTACCACCAGGGAGAGTGTGCTCGTAGCGTCACTCGCCGCGTATTCGGCGCGATCTCGCCCCGCGGCTGCGCGCGTCGTCGGCCCGCTCATAGGTCGGCCGCGACGGGCACTCCTCGCGCAGGGTGCAGGCAGCGCATCGGGGTCGCTGGGCCTTGCACGTCTCCCGTCCATGACGGATCAGCAGCATGTGGAACTGGAACACGTCGTTCGGGTCGACCATCGCCTCCAGGACATCGTGCGCCGCTTCGACGCTTGTCTTCTGCGAGATGAGGCCCAGCCGTTTGGACACCCGGTACACATGGGTGTCGACGGGCATGGCGGGCATGTCCAACGCGAACACCAGAACCACGGCGGCCGTCTTCGGTCCGACGCCCGGGAGCTTCTGCAGCCATGCCTTGGCCGCGTCCAACTGGAGGTCGCGCAGGAAACCGATCTCCAGTGCGCCTCGCCGTTCGAGAACGGCCGAGAGTATCTGGGGGATGCGCTGCGACTTCACGTTTGCCAGGCCGCCCACGCGAATCGCGTCGGCGATATCCGTCGTGTCAGCCTCCAGCACCTCCTCCCACGTTGGGAAGCGTGCTTTGAGACGGCTGAAGGCAGCATCGGTGTTGGAGTCCGATGTGTGCTGGGATAGGACGGTCGACACCAACTGGTCCATTGGATCGCGCCGCGGGCCGCGGCGAACGGGGCCGTATGCCTCCCGCAGCCTCCACAGAACATCGGCCGCGGTCGGCCGCGGCCGGCCGGAAGCCCGGGCCGGGCTCGGCTTCCTGCTGGCACTTCTCGGGGCGCGTGCGGTCACGGCCGGCTCAGTAGTCCCGTTCGACCGCGAACCTAGCGATGGCGATCAGCGAGTCGCGCTCCGCGGAACGGGGAAACCTCATGAGGGCGTTGGATGCCGCGGCGACGTACGTGTCGACGACGGAACGCGCCTCTTCGAGAATGCCCGAAGACCGGACCTCCTCCACGGCGCGCTCAAGCAGTTCCGGTCCTGCCTC
>CAYYFS010000152.1:0-2279 GCA_964471055.1 uncultured Dehalococcoidales bacterium | reverse complement strand
TCGTGGATCCGCTGTTCGTAGGCCGAGCGGGTGATGCCGCCGGTACCCGAATCCAGCAACTCCGTCAGCTCCCCGCGCGCCAGCTCACTGCTGGTTTCCGAGAACCGGCCGATGACCCGCAGGTCGCCCGTCTTGCACACGAATCTGGCGGCGCTCGCGAAGACGAAGTCTCCCAGCACCAGGGCCACCTCGACACCCCAGAGACCAGCCGCCGTGGCGTGACCGCGCCGCAGCTCTGCGCGGTCAATCGTGTCGTCATGAACCAGGGTCGCGATGTGGAGCAGTTCGATGGCGGTGGCCATGTTCACCACTGCATCGCTCGAGTCTCGCCCCCACAACCTCGATGCTAGCAGCGTTATGGACGGGCGGATGCGCTTGCCGGGGGTCGCTAGTACGTGCGAGATTCGTTCCACTACCGGGTTGTTCATGGCGCCGTCATGCGCGATGCCTCGCAGGGCCTCGTTGACCCGCTTGAGATCGTCCGACACCGGCGCGCGGATGTCCGATTCCGATAGCGACGCGGCGTCGCTCCGGTCCTCCAGATGGGTCCCCCGGTCCGTGGGGCGAGAGGACACGGCTAGCTCCCTCTAGATGCGGCGCGCGCGGCTTCCATGCGGGCCATCTCTTCTTCGGCGACACCGTCGTCCAGTTTCTTGAACAAAGGCTTCGGCGTCGGGAGGGGCTTGCCGGCCTCGGGGATCAGACGCGTCCAGCCGTCGCCGAGTACGTGGCCGTCGAGGCCGAGCAGTCCGTGCATCTTCTCCGCACTGAACGGGAGGTACGGATAGGCCAACGTGCGGAGGGTCGCCACCAGGTTGAGCGCCGTCCAGAGCGTCGTCGCTGCGACATCCCGGTCGGTCTTCACCGTGGCCCAGGGCGCCTTGCGGTCCACGTACTGGTTGCCGTGCTGCGCCAGAGCCATCAGGGCATGGAGGCCGTCCCGGAACCGCCTCGCCTCCAGGCTGCGTGCTGCATCGGCCAGTGCTGTGTCGCACGCAACCAGCGCCGTGCGGTCCGCGTCGTCCAGTTCACCCGGCGTTGGGACTCGGCCGTCGAAGTTGCGCACCGTCAGGGTCAGCACGCGGTGGACGAAGTTGCCGAGGGTCGCAACCAGCTCGCCGTTGTTCCGGGCGACGTATCCGGCCCACGAGAAGTCGGAATCGGACGTTTCCGGCATGATGGCCGAGAGGTAGTACCTGAGAGGGTCGGGCTCGTATCTCTCCAGGTAGTCAAGTGCCCACACCGCCCAGTTCTGGCTGGTCGAGAGCCCCCGTCCCTCCAGCGTCAGGAACTCGTTCGCCGGAACGTCGTACGGCAGGTTGAGCCCGCCATAGCCCATCAGCAGAGATGGCCAGATGATGGTGTGGAACGGGATGTTGTCCTTGCCCTGGAAATAGAAGCATCGGGCATCGGCGTCTTCCCACCATGCCCGCCACGCCTCGGCATCCCCGTTGAGCTTCGCCCACTCCTTGGAGGCGGACAGGTAGCCGATCACCGCCTCGAACCATACGTAGATCCGTTTGTCCTCGTACCCGTCGACGGGAACCCTGATACCCCATTCGATGTCCCGGGTGATGGCACGGTCGTGGAGGCCGTCCCGCAGCAGGCCCTGCGTGAAATTCCGGACGTTGGGCCGCCAGTGGTCCTGCTTCGAAACCCACTCCTCGAGTCGCTCCTGGAATGCGCTCAGGCGCAGGAAATAGTGGCGGGTGTCTCGGAACTCCGGCGTTGAGCCGTCTTCTTTGCACCTTATGTCGCCAAGCTCGATCGGGTCGAGCGTCTTGCCGCACTGGTCGCACTGGTCCCCCCGGGCCTCCGGATTGGTGCAGTAGGGGCAGCTGCCCTCCACGAAACGGTCCGACAGGAACCGCTGTTCGACTTCGCAGAAAGGCATCTGCGTTGTCTGCTCGCGCAGGTAGCCGGCATCCAGCAACTTGCTGAACATGTCCTGCGACACCGCGTGGTGGTTCGGCGTGTCCGTGTGCGTGTACAGGTCGTACGCCGCCCCGAGGCGCTCGTACGCCTCCGCGTGCGCCTTGTGGAACCGGGTGGCAATCTCCTCTGCCGGGACTCCTTCCTCGCGAGCGCGCAACATCGTCGGAGTGCCGTGCATGTCGCTCCCGGACACCATCAGCACGTTGTTGCCGGCAAGCCGGTGATAGCGGGCGAAGATGTCGGCCGGCAACGTGACGCCGGCGATGTGTCCCAGGTGAGGCGGGCCGTTGACGTACGGCCACGCGACCGCGACGAGGATTTGCTGTGGCAAGGGCTGCCTTTCA
>CAYYFS010000151.1:3693-5515 GCA_964471055.1 uncultured Dehalococcoidales bacterium | reverse complement strand
CCGCCCCTGATGTTCCGGAAGTGGACGTTGAATATCTTCTTGCGTTCGCCGAACCACCGGATGACGTCGAAGATCTCCTCGCCGGGGTTCTCCAGCATCTCGGAGGCCGTGCCCTGGCACAGGTTCAGGCCGTGGTACGGGCTCTCGTGCATCATGACGTACTTCTTGAGGCCCTCGATGGTGCCCATGGTCCTCGGGGCACCGCGCCATATGCGATTACCGATGCCCGGGTCTTCGGGGTGACAGGCGATCCTGACCCTGCATTCCTCCGCGACAGGCACGACGCGCTCAAGGAAGTAGTCGATCCGCTCCCATATCTCATCGGCCGAAATCGGCGTGCCCGGGAACAGTGGAAGGGAGGTGTCCAGCTTCGCGTACTCGAATGACGACAGTCCGGCGTGGCCGCGGCCATAGCGGGTCTCGGTTCGCAGGTTCTTCAACAAACCGACGTAGTACTTGACCGACGGGATGCCCGCTTCCGAAGCGTTCCGGATCAGCTGGCACAGCCGGTCGATCTCCCTGTCGCGGTCCGAGTCGGGAGGACCGAACAGGTTGAACAGTGGCTCTCCGGGGCCAGGCGAAGGGCGGGCGGTGAAGTCGTCCGGGCTATCCACGGGGAGCTCGAACATGTCGAGCGCGATGCCGTACGACTCCACCTTCTCCCGGTAGCGCTTCAGGTGGTCAACGTCCCATTCCTGCCATGGCCCGGGCGGGTTGGAGCACACGTGGCCGACGCCAAGCTGTGCGTGGACCTCGAGCTCGACGTCGGTCTTCGTCTGGTTCTGCGTTCCCAGATACATCGTGTGACCACTCCTGAGTGTTGGCGTCGCCGCGCCGTTCAGACGTTCTCCATCTGCAGCGAGGTGCTGATGGATATCGCGTCGCGTATCGACCGCGCCATCGGACAGCGGTCCGCGTGCATTTCGTGGGCGCGCTCTGCTCTCTCGCGCACCGCCGGGTCGTCCTCGATCCGCAGGTGATAAGTCACGTGGATGCGGCGAACGACCAGGATGTTCTCGTCCTTCTCTATCTCACCGACCGTGTCCGCGGTCAGGTACCCCTCGCCGGCCGAAATCCCGCGCGCCTCAAGGGCAGCGCCAAGAGTGCCGGTCAGTCAACCGCCGGTTGCTGCGACCAGGTAGTCGAGAGTCGCAGCGCGCGGCTCGCGATCTCCAAGGTCCACGCCGTAGTGCTCCGCGATCTCGGAGTGCACGTCGAACCAGACGGGTTCGCGCTCCATCGGCAGGTAGGCCCTGCGAAGCGTGCCCTTGATTCGCTCAATTCTTGCTTTCGAGCGGTATACGACCCGGTCTTCCATCGTCGCCTCCTTTCGTGCCAGCGCCGAGGCGCGTTCTTGCACGGCCACACCCCGGTGTGACCTTCACCCTCACCTGCGCCTCTCCCTCAAGGGAGAGGGATTCTCGGCCAGCCGCTGTTTCAGGTGTGCTAGTCGCCCCTCTCACCAATGGCCTGGAAGATAGCCCGCATGTAGCCGAGACAGAAAGCGAAGGCTACTCCGCTCGGGTTCTCGCCGGAGATCTGCGGCACGTGGTCGGGCACCAGCATATGCGGGTAGCCAACCTCCTGGTAGACCCGGGCACACTCCAGCATGTCGATGTCGCCCTCGTCCGGGAACACCTCCACGAAGTCGAACTTTCTGCCGATGATGTTGCGGAAGTGGACCAGGAAGATCTTCTTCCGCTCTCCAAACCACCGGATCACATCGAAGATCTCTTCCGCAGGGTTATCCAGCATCTCAGTGACCGTGCCCTGGCAGAAGTTGAGGCCGTGGTACGGACTCTCGTGCATCTGTACGAACTGC